>DATHNI010000101.1:0-22696 GCA_035486135.1 Acetobacteraceae bacterium | reverse complement strand
CCGCCAGCCGCCCCAGCGCGAAATCCAGCGCGATGGTGGCGTCCGGCGCGATCACCCGCTCCACCGAGGAATGCGAGATGTCGCGCTCGTGCCACAGCGTGACGTTCTCCAGCGCCGGCACCACCGCCGCCCGCACCACCCGAGCCAGTCCGGTCAGGTTCTCGCTCAGCACCGGGTTGCGCTTGTGCGGCATCGAGCTCGAGCCCTTCTGGCCCGGATGGAAAAACTCCTCCGCCTCGCGCACCTCGCTGCGTTGCAGGTGGCGCACTTCGGTGGCCAGCCGCTCGATGCCGGAGGCGATCACCGCCAGAGTGGCAAAGAACGCCGCGTGCCGGTCGCGCGGGATGATCTGCGTGGACACCGGCTCCGGCGCCAGCCCCAATTGTTCCGCCACGTATTCTTCCACGCGCGGATCGAGATGCACGAAGGTGCCCACCGGCCCCGACATCTTGGCCACCGCGACCTCCGCCCGGGCAGCTACCAGCCGGGCGCGATTGCGGGCGAACTCCGCGTAGTGGCCGGCGAGTTTCAATCCGAACGTCGTCGGCTCGGCATGGATGGCGTGGCTGCGGCCGATGGTCAGGGTGAACTTATGTTCCAGGGCGCGCGCCTTCAGCGCCGCCAGCACCGCGTCCAGGTCCGCCAGCAGCAGGTCGGCCGCCTGGGTAAGCTGCACCGACAGGCAGGTATCCAGCACGTCGGAGCTGGTCATGCCCTGGTGCACGAACCGGCTGTCCGGCCCGATCGCATCGGCCAGCCAGGTCGTGAAGGCGATCACGTCGTGCCGGGTTTCGCGCTCGATCTCGTCGATGCGGTCGATGTCGGCGGGACCGATCACTTTCAGCGCCGCGCCGCCCTTCTCACGAATCGTGCGCGCGGCGGAGTCGGGAATGGCGCCGATGCGCGCCATGCCCTCGGCGGCCAGCGCCTCGACCTCGAACCAGATGCGGTAGCGGTTCTCGGGCGCCCAGATGGCGGCCATCTCTGGTCTGGTGTAACGGGGAACCATTGCTGCCATGTCCCGTACTGGCTGTATGGCGTCTGCTAGACCGGTGCCCCGGCGCTTGGCAAGCGCCGGCTGCCGCCCCTCGCAAGGTACTCTTCGTGCATGCACCACGCCGCGCTGATCCATGACCTGACAGCGCTGGCGCAGGTCGTGCTGATCGACATCGCCCTGGCCGGCGACAACGCCGTGGTGGTGGGCCTGGCGGTTGCCGGGTTGCCACACCGCCAGAAGCGGCCAGCCATCATTTTTGGCATCGTGGGGGCGACGGCGATCCGTGTGGCGCTGGGCACCATCGCCGTCACGTTGCTGGCGGTCATCGGCCTGCTGCTGGCGGGCGGACTGCTGCTGCTTTGGGTCTGCTGGCGGATGTTCCGTGAGCTACGGCACCATCGAGGCCGTGCTGCCGGCGACGCAACCCCGCACAAGACCCTGCGGCAGGCCATGCTGCAGATCGTCCTGGCCGACCTGTCGATGAGCCTCGACAACGTGCTCGCCGTTGCCGGTGCAGCTTATGGCAGTCCCTGGGTGCTGGTCACCGGCCTCGTCCTCTCGGTCGTGCTGATGGGCATCGCTGCCAACTTGCTCGCAAATGTGCTGGCGCGGCAGCGCTGGGTCGCCTGGGCCGGGCTGGCCGTCGTGCTCTATGTCGCGCTGCGGATGATCTGGGAGGGCTCGCTCGGTGTCGCCGGCGCCATCCGCGTCGGTTGAGCCATCCGTCGCCGCGCAAAATCAGCCAGTGGTGAAGTAGTCCATGATCCACATGAACTCGGTATGAACCGCGCTGTTCACGGGCGGGGCATTTTGCTGCCAGTTCGGGTCATTGACTTCGCCGTCGAGGATATAGGTCCGCCCACCGCCGCCCTGCCCCTGCCGGCCGTCGCTCCAGGCCATCATCGACACCGCCAACTGAATGTTGCGGCCGACGCGCACCATCCCGTAGTTGCCGATCTGTACGTGCAGGTGCGGATGGGTCGTCGTGCGCAGACCGTTATAATAGAGGTCGCCGCCAGCGCTGCGGACCCAGCCCCGCGCCCGAAATGCCCGGGACACGGCGTCCCGCGTCATGTAAACAACTGTCTGGGACACACCACTCCCCCCGATCCGAGCGACATCCGCCTGACTTCGGACGAACGTGGTGGATGTATCGCGTTGAACCGACCCCACCCTGCTGTCGTCATGCCGCGGGACGCACCAGGTGGCAACGGAATAATGCGTGACCGCCACAGGATGTCCGTATTCGACCCGCGGCGGAATGCGGCATGATTTACGGCGATGCCCGCTCATACCACCGGCGCGATCGGCGCACGATGTGCACGACCGAGAGCATGACCGGCACTTCCACCAGAACGCCGACCACGGTCGCGAGCGCCGCGCCGGACTGGAAACCGAACAGGGCGATAGCCGTCGCCACGGCCAGCTCGAAAAAATTGCTTGCGCCGATCAAGGCCGAAGGCCCGGCCACGCACCACTCGACGCCGAGCCGCCGATTGAGCCAGTAGGCAAGGCCGGCATTGAAATACACCTGAATGATGATCGGCACCGCGAGCAACGCAATGACGACCGGCTGGCGCATGATCTGTTCGCCTTGCAGGCCGAACAGCAGCACGAGCGTCAGCAATAAGGCAGAAAGCGAAAGAGGCGCGAGCGCACGCAGCGTGCGGTCCAGCGCCGGTTGCCCGCCCTGCGCAATGCGCGCGCGCCGCCAAAGCTGGGCGACAACCACCGGCACGACAATGTAGAGCACGACCGAGAGAAACAGCGTGTCCCAGGGCACCGTGATCGAGGAGAGGCCCAGCAACAGACCGACGATCGGCGCGAAGGCAAACACCATGATCGTGTCGTTGAGTGCGACCTGGCTCAGCGTGAAATGCGGCTCGCCTTCAACCAGGTTCGACCAGACGAACACCATCGCCGTGCATGGAGCCGCCGCCAAAAGGATCAGGCCCGCCGTGTAGCTGGCGATCTGATCCGAAGGCAGCCAGGGGCGGAACAAATGCGCGATGAAGATCCAGCCCAGGAGCGCCATCGAGAACGGCTTGACCAGCCAGTTGACGCCGACCGTGGAGGCGATGCCTCGCCAGTGCTGACCGACTTCGCGGAGCGCGGCGGGATCGATCTTGAGCAACATCGGCACGATCATCAGCCATACCAGCACCGCGACCGGAATATTGACCTGTGCCACCGTCGCTTCGCCGAGAGCGTGGAACACGGCGGGCACAAGTTGGCCGAGCGCGATACCGGCGATGATGCAGAGCGCGACCCAGACTGTCAGGAAGCGCTCGAACACGCCCATAGTAGGCTTGGGCGCGGCGGCGTTACCCGCCGCAAGAGTGGATTCGCTCACGATGCGCGGTCCTCGGCAGTGTCGGGATGAAGGCGGCCGATCGCATCGACCTGGCGCTGAAGTGCCAGGTGATCGAGCGAGCCCAGCGGGAGAGCCAGGAACAGCTTGATGCGCCGTTCCAGCATGCGGAAAGCATCACGGAAGGCGAGCGTGCGATCCGCTTCGGAGCCATCTGCGGCAGCCGGATCGGGGATGCCCCAATGCGCCGTAACCGGATGCCCCGGCCACACGGGGCAGACTTCGCCGGCGGCCTGGTCGCACACGGTGAACACGAAATCCATCACCGGCGCGCCAAATGCGGCGAACTCATCCCACGACTTCGAGCGCAGCCCTTCAATTGTGAACTCCTGCCCGGTCAGCAGCCGCAGTGCGATCGGATGCACCGCACGTTTTGGAAAGCTGCCGGCGCTGTAGGCCTGAAAGCGGCCTTCACCCAGCTTGCGCATCAGGCATTCGGCCAGAATGCTTCGCGCCGAATTGCCGGTGCAGAGGAACAGCACGTTGTAGGTGCGTGCGTTCATCTGCAGCAGCTTGGCGCGCAGCACGCAGCGCCCGGCTTGCGCGCCTCGATGATGGCGGACCCTACATAGTCCTCGATGCCGCGGCCCGGTGCCCAGCTCGCGATGAGTTCGCGGCTTTCCGGTTTCACCGAAACCCGCACGTTCTGAAAGCCGGCCGCTTGCAGCCAGGCCTCGACATCGCGCACGGCCGCGGCACCCGCGACGCAGCCGCAAACGAGGGCGCGATCGGCCGCAAACTCTGCTGTGAGCGGCTTGGTGTTCACGCGCAGCAGCCGGACACCGGACCCATGGCAACGCCGCCATAGCGGGCGCGCACGAATTCCTTGACCTCGGTCGCTCCGAGGAGATTGTCCGACATGGCTCAGGCGCTCCTGTTTGCGCGCGGCGCAGTTTTCGCCGCTGCGTCCGGCTGACAGATGGGCAGGCATTGAGTGGAGGGACGGCCGCAGCAGTTCTCGGTGAGAAAGCACAGCAGTTCATTCATGGTGGGATATTCGGCTGCGTAGATCAGCGACCGGCCATTGCGCGTGCAGTTCGCAAGCCCGGCGTTCTTCAGTTCCTTGAGGTGGAACGCAAGCGTCGCCGACGGCAACCCAAGTTGCTCGCCGATATGACCCGCCGGCATACCATCCGGCCCCGCCTGCACCAGCAGCCGATAGATATCGAGCCTGGACTCTTGAGCGAGAGCGCCCAGAGCGGCGAGTGCGGCTCTTTTCTCCATGACTCCAGAGATATCGAGATCAACACGCTCCGTCAAGCAGGATCTGCCGTCACTAACGCTACGACTGCGCCCAGTTAGCCGGCTTTCACCCCCACGCGCACCGCCGCCCCTGAAAATCGCCACGATTCCGCATCGAGTCATGTGCGTTAGTTAGTTATATTATCTCCCAGGTTCCGCCGCACGAACCACCCCGGGAGCCACGCCAATGTCCACCCTCGCCACCCCCGCCGCCCTCGAATACTACGACGACCTCGCCCGTGCCCTGCCGGCGCCCATCCCCGACAAGCCCGAACTCCGCCAGCGCCGCCTCGGCACCGCGATCGAGGCGTTCCAGGACCTGCAACCCGGCAACGCCTTCGAAGGGCGCCTCGCGGTGCGGATCGTGCCGTGCGGCGCCCATGTCGTGGAATGCATGTTCGAGGCCAGCATCTACCGCGAGGACTTCGCGAAACGCTCCCGCTGCCGCGCCCAGGCCAACAGCTTCCAGCGCGAGGAACGCGCGGCCATGCAAATCCTGGCGCGCGAGCAAAAGGAGCGGCTGAAGTTAGAAGCCGTGGCGGGTGCCGCGCCGGCGCGGCCGGCAATGACCTCTGCCCCGCCGCCATCCGCCGAAATCCGGGCCACGCCGCCGAGCCCGGCGGCGATCCGCGCCGCGCCGCAGCCGGCCGCAGCCGGGTCCGCGCCGCCCCCCTCGCTCGAGGCGATCACCCAGGCCGAGGACTTCGCGGTGGAGGAATGCGTCGCCGCGGCGCAGATCCGTCACGACCGCGGCGTTACGCCGCAGAACAAGGCGTATTTCCACGAGGTGACCTTCCCCGCCGATCCGGCGGTGATCGACGCGCTGGTCCGCGGCACCAGCGAGTTGCTGACCTCGCTCGACGACATCGGCGGCGACACGCTGGACGAGGCCGCCTGACGGGATCAGCACGGAAACACAGCACTCTATCGCACTGATCGGGATTCTGAGACAAAAGCGAGACCGGATTGCTCGAAGAATTGGCCCCTCGGCGCGGCCTGCGCTGTGATGGCACTGCGCCAACCGTCTGCAAGACCGGTTCGGCCAGCGGTGCGATTGTGACGCTCCGGTATCGTGCCTGCCGCGCCTGCAAGGCCATCGCGATGCGTCAGTCGGCCAGCAGGTTCACCACAAAGGCACCGAGCCACCAAGGTTCAATGAACTTCGTGCCTTGTGGTGAATCTGCTGGCGGACTGACAGTAACCCGGGTGCAAGCGTGAGGTTCGTCGCGCCCGCGCCTGTTCCGTCCGTCGCCGCAATGCCATGATCCCTCCAACGAAGGAGGAAGCGGCGATGGATTTCTTCACCATGTGCGCCACCGTGTTCTCACCCACCGGCGGCATCGGCGAGGCAGGGTTCCGCGGCTACCTGCAGCGCCAGATCGACGCCGGGCTGGGCGTCTATCTGGGCAGTGGAGGTAACGGCGAAACCCACGCCATGACGCCGGACGAACTGGCCACGATGTACCGCATCGGCGTCGAGACCTGCCGCGGCAATGTCCCGGTGCACGCCAACCTGCCGGAAGAGCATACGGCGGACGCCACCATCGCCCAGGCGCGCATCGCCATCGGGGCCGGCGTCGCCGCGCTGCACCTCTACACGCTGGAAGGCCGCCACGGCTATCGTCCCACCGACCGCGAACTGATCGGCTATTTCGACGACGTTCTGTCCGAGATCGACCATCCGGTGATCATCGCGGTCAATCCGACCATGGGCTACATCCCGAAGGCCCCGGTCATCGCCGGGATCATCCGCCGCCACAAGCAGATCGTTGGCGCGCGGCTCAGTGCGCAGCCGCAGATCTATCTGGTTGACCTCCAGGACATGGTGGGCCGCCAGATCGAGTATCACTGGCAGCTCGGTTCCGGCGCGCTCGATCCGCTGGCGCTTGGCGCCACGCTGTTCGCCGCCGAGGCGAACATCATCCCGCAGACCTTCCGAGCCTTCATCGACCACGCCCAGGCGGCACGCTTCGCCGAGGCCGGCAAGGTGCTGGCCGACATCCGCCGCTTCAACCGCTTCATCATGCAGTGGGGGCCCTGCGCGCGCTGGATCAAGATGTGCATGCAGGTGCTGCGGCTGCCCGGCTGGGAAGGCGGCCTGCGCAAGCCGTACCTGATGCCGCCGGACGACGAGATGCGCGACTTCGCCCGCGCCCTGCTGCGCCTCCGCGTGCCGGAGATCGACTCGATGGCGCGCGCCGCCGGCCTCGACGTCCCGGGGTGACGGACCCGTCATGCCAAAGCGCAGCTTCATCGCATTGTTCCTGTTCTCGCTGACGGCGATCAACTACCTCGACCGGCTCGCGCTCTCGATGGCGGCGAGGCCCATCGCGCAAGAGTTCCACCTGTCGCCGGTGCAGCTTGGCTACCTGTTTTCCTCCTATCTCTGGGCCTACGTGCTGGTCAGCATTCCGATGGGCCTGCTGGTGGATCGCTTCGGCGCCCGCCGCGCCACCGCGGTCGGCATCGCCATCTGGTCGGCCGCCACCGCCTGCACCGGCGCCGGGCTGAACTACCTGACCCTGATGGCCTCGCGCTTCGTGATGGGCGGCGGCGAGGCGGTCACCAACCCGAGCGGCGCCCGCATCGTCCGCGAATGGTTTCCCGCGTCCGAGCGCGGCACGGTCAATGCCGTGTTCAACGCCGGTGCCTTCGCGGGGCCGGCGCTGTCGGCGCTGATCGTCGGCTACCTGGTGCAGGCGGTCGGCTGGCGGCTCGCCTTCGTTGTCGCCGGCGCGATCGGCTTCATCTGGCTGGCCGCCTGGTTGCGCTGGTTCGGCCCGCCCGAAAGCGTCCGCTGGCTGCCGGACGACGAACGCCGCGCCATCACCGCCCAGCGCGGCATGAGCCATGCTGAACTGACGGACCGTTCCGGCGGAGGGCTGGCGGCGCTGCTGCGCACGCGCACGCTGTGGGGGCTCGCGCTGATCGGCGGCTCCGATGCGTATTGTTCCTACCTGTTCCTGTCCTGGCTGCCGAGCTACCTGCAAACCGCGCGGCATCTCTCGCTCGGCACCACCAGCCTGTACACCGCGGTGCCATACGCGACGGCGTTCGTCATCTCGATCAGCGTGGCGCAGGTCAGCGACCGGTTCCTGAAGGGCGGCGGCGTGAACACCGGCCGGCGGCGGTTCTTCATCGCCGGCTCATCGCTGACCGCCGCGGCGCTGATCGCGTCAGTGCCGTTCGTGGACAGTGTGCCGGTGCTGCTGGGCATGATCGCGGTCGCGATCGGCTGCATCGCCACCAACACCTCGCAGGTCTTCGCGCTGACCAACGACCTGCTGCCGGACCCCAGGGACATCGGCAAGGCGATGGGCTTCGAGGTCGCCGCAGCCAACGTGATCGGCTTCCTGTCGCCGATCGTCACCGGCTACGTCATCGCTATCACCACCAGTTTCGACACCGCCTTTGTCATCGCCGGCGCCATGATGCTGCTGGGTGCCGGCTCGGCGCTGTTCATCGCCAACCGGCCAATGCACACGCGAACGCAGGGGACGGATGCAAGCAGCGATTGGGCACTTGCCTCCCGCCGCGTGACGCGCGACTGAACGGGCCATGCGTTACGTCGTGCTTCTGGTTGTCGTGCTGGTCGTGCTGGGGACCGGCGGCTTCGTGTGGTTCGCCTGGCACGGGTCAATCGCGCCGATCGCGCCTCCCGCCCGCGCTGCCTTCGACCCCGCCGCGATCGCCCGAGGCGCGCGGCTGGCGGCGCTCGGCGACTGCATCTCCTGCCACACCGTTCCCGGCGGCACGCCGTTCGCCGGCGGACGCGCGATCCAGACGCCGTTCGGCACGATCTACGCCAGCAACATCACCCCGGACCCGGAGAGCGGCATCGGAACCTGGTCCGAAGCTGCCTTCCGGCGCGCCATGCGCCAGGGCGTGGACCGCGGCGGCCATCAGCTCTACCCGGCGTTTCCCTACGACCATTTCACCCGGGTCAGCGACGCCGACGACGCCGACCTCTACGCCTACCTGATGACGCGCGAACCGGCCCGGGCGACCATCCCGCCCAACGACCTGTCGTTCCCGTTCGGCATCCGCGCGCTGATCGCCGGGTGGAAGCTGCTGTTCTTCCGGCCCGCGCCGTTCCATCCGGACAGCACCCAGACCGAGGCATGGAACCGCGGAGCCTACCTGGTGCAGGGCCTGGCGCATTGCGGCGCCTGCCACACGCCGCGCAATTTCCTCGGCGCGGAAAAGACCGGGCGGCGCTTCGACGGCGGGGAGGTGCAGGGCTGGTACGCCGATTCGCTTGGCGCCGCCTCGCCCGCACCGGAGCCATGGACCGAGGAGACGCTCTACGCCTACCTGCGGCATGGCTGGCAGACGCAGCACGGCGTCGCATTGGGGCCGATGGGCGAGGTCACCCACGATCTGGCCGGCGTGCCGGACGACGACCTGCGGGCGATCGCCACCTACGTCGCCTCGCTGACCGGCACGCCCGCGTCACGCCCTGCTGCGTCGCCATCGGCAACGCCGTCCGGCGGGCCGGGCGAGGTCCTGTATCGCGGCGCCTGTGCATCCTGCCACGACGGCGGTCGGGGACCGCCATTTGGCGGCATCGACCTGGCGCTCAGCAGCGTCCTGCACGCACCCAACCCGACCAACCTGGCCAATATCGTGGTTGTTGGCATCCCGGCCACCGGCGAGGAGCGTGCACCGATCATGCCGGGTTTCGGCGCCGTGCTGACCGACCGGCAGATGCTGGACCTGCTGACCTGGCTGCGCGCCCGGTTCGGTGGGGCGCCACCCTGGGACGGCATTCCCGACGCGATCCACGCGGCCCGCAACGCCACTGCTCTGCGCGAGGCAGTCCGATGAAGCTCACCGTCAACGGCGATACCCATGAGATCGATGCCGATCCCGACACCCCCTTGCTCTACGTGCTGCGCGACGATCTGGGGCTGAACGCAGCGAAATACGGCTGCGGCCTGGGGCAATGCGGCGCCTGCACCGTGTTGGTGGACAACCGCGCGGTGTTCTCCTGCGTCACGCCGGCGCTGGCGCTGGAGGGCAGGAAGATCGTCACGCTGGAAGGCCTTGGCACCGTCGATCATCCGGGCCCCTTGCAGGCCGCGTTCATCGCGGAGCAGGCGGCGCAATGCGGATACTGCATCGCCGGGATGATGATGCGGGCCGAGGCACTGCTGCGGCGCAATCCACGCCCCTCGGACGCGGAGATCCGCACGGCCATGATGCCGAACCTCTGCCGTTGCGGCACGCATATGCGCATCCTTCGGGCGGTGCGCCGTGCCGCCTCGGCGATGCAGGTCGCGGCGGAGTCCCGGGGATGACCGCGTTGTCGCGCCCCTTGTCGCGCCGGTCCGCGCTGGCCGGTGGCGGCGCGCTGATCGTCAGCTTCTCTTTGCGCGGCCAGGCGCAGCCCGCCGCCGCGGGATCCCAGCCGCAACCGGCCGGCGCCAACCCCGGCCAGCCGGCGCCCGCCGCCTTGCCCGGCAGCCTGAAGGAGTCGCCCTGGCTCGACGCCTGGATCCGCATCGACGGCGACGGCGCGATCACCGTGTTCACCGGCAAGGCGGAGCTCGGCCAGGGCATCAAGACCGCGCTGTTGCAGATCGCCGCCGAGGAACTCGTCGTGTCGGTGGCCCGGCTCAAGCTGGTGACCGCCGACACGGCGATGACGCCGAACGAGGGCTACACCGCCGGCAGCCACTCCCTGCAGGACAGCGGCACGGCGATTCGTTTCGCGGCGGCGCAGGTTCGGGAAATCCTGCTCGCCCAGGCTGCCACCTTGCTGCAGACACCGGCCGACACGCTTAAGCTCGAGGGAGGCGCGGTAGTGGGGCCGGATGGGCGCCACCTGAATTACGGTGCCCTGGTGCCGCCGGGCATTCTGCACGTCACGGCACAGCCGCAGGCGCGGCTGCGGGACCCGGCGAGCTTCACCGTGATGGGCACCAGCGTGCCGCGGGTGGACATTCCAGCCAAGGTGACCGGCGGCGCGGCCTACGTGCAGGACATGCGGCTGCCGGGGATGCTGCATGCCCGGGTGGTGCGGCCGCCGCATCCTGGTGCCCGGCTGGTCGCGGTGGACATCGGCGCGGTGGCGAAGCTGCCCGGCGTGCGGCAGGTAGTGCGCGACGGGAACTACCTCGCGGTGGTGGCCGCCCGGGAATTCCAGGCGATCAAGGCGATGCGCGCCCTGGCCGCCGCCGCGCGATGGCAGGACGCGGACGCCGCGCTGCCGCCGCAGGCCGGCATCTTCACTCACCTGACCGGGCTGCCAGCGCGGGACATCAGTGTGTTGGACAAGCGCAACCCGCCGCCCGGTGCGGTGAAAACGCTGACCGCGCGCTATACGCGGCCGTATCAGGCGCACGGCTCGATCGGTCCGTCCTGCGCCGTCGCCCAGCTTGTCGACGGGACGATGACGGTGTGGACGCATACCCAGGGCGTTTACCCCGATCGCCACGCCATCGCCGAGATGCTGGGCATGCCGGACGCGCAAGTGCGCTGCATCCATGTCGAGGGCTCCGGCTGCTACGGCCATAACGGTGCCGACGATGCCGCCGCCGACGCCGCGCTGCTCGCGCGGGCCGTGCCGGGCCAGCCGATCCGCGTGCAGTGGATGCGTGACCAGGAGAACGGGTGGGAGCCGCTGGGGCCGGCGATGGTGACGCAGGTGCAGGCGGCGCTGGATGCCTCCGGGCATATTGTCGATTGGGACTATGCGGTGTGGAGCAATACGCATTCCACTCGGCCTGGCACCGCGGGCTCCCTACTGCCGGCGCGGCTGCTGGCGCAGCCGTTCGCGCCGCCGCCGCCCACGCCGATCCCGATGCCGGAGGGCGGCGGCGACCGCAACTCCATCCCGCTCTACACGCTGCCGTCGGCACGGGTGGTGTACCACTTCATCCCGGAGATGCCACTGCGCGTGTCGGCGATGCGGGCGCTGGGCGGCTACATGAACGTGTTCTCGATCGAGAGCTTCATGGATGAGTTGGCACTGGCGGCGGCGGCCGATCCGGTGGACTTCCGCCTGCGCCACCTGGACGATCCGCGCGCCCGGGAGGTGGTGGCGCGCGCGGCGCAGGCGTTCGGCTGGGGCAAGGGCAAGCCGGCCGCCGGTCACGGCTACGGCTTCGCGTTCGCGCGCTACAAGAACCTGGCGGCGTATTGCGCGGTCGCGGCGGAGGTCGCGGTCGAGCATGAGACCGGCCGCACTCGGCTGGTACGCGTGGTGGCCGCGGTGGATGCGGGGCAGGTGGTGAACCCGGACGGGCTGATCAACCAGGTCGAGGGCGCCATCCTGCAATCGGCGAGCTGGACGCTGTACGAAGCCGCGACCTTCGATGCGGCGGGCGTGACCAGCCTCGATTGGTCGAGCTATCCGATCCTGCGGTTCGATGCGGTGCCGGACAGCGTGGAGGTGCACGTCGTCGATCGCCCGGGCCTGCCGTTCCTCGGTGCCGGCGAGTGCGGTCAGGGCCCCGCGGCCGCAGCGGTCGCCAACGCGGTCGCGGACGCGACCGGACAGCGGCTGCGCGACCTGCCGCTGCGGCGGGAGAAGGTGAAGGCCGCGATCGGGGTGTAGGGGGGCTGCCGTCCGGCGCGGGGCGGCGGCTGTAACCGCTGCGGGCACGCTATCGCTGCTATGGGTGGATTCCGGACCTTTCCGAAAGACGGTCGCCGGCATCTCCGACCCGCTGCACGCGGCCGCGGCGCGTCGCAGGCCCGTATCTGGTTTCCAAGCAACGCAGGGCTGGCACGCGACGTGCCAGACCTTGGGGACCAGGCGCCACGGTTGCGGGATGCCCGAAACAATGGCCAGTCCCTGAGTACGCCAAGTTGCGTATTCGTGGGACGCCACCCCGCCGCCTAATGGTGTGACGTAGCGACAACCAGAATCTGCAGCGGGGAGCGAACCATGACCCAGTCAACGGTTACGGCGAACAAACAAGCGGAACTCAAGAGCTTCGGCACACCCGACGAGGTACGGGAATTTCCCTCTGGTCGTCTGGAACTGATCAAGGTGGGGGGCGCCACGATCGGTCGCGCCGTATTCGAGCCCGGCTGGCGTTGGGCGACCTCGGTGCAGCCGATCGCCAAAACTTCAAGCTGCGAGGCGCCGCATTTCCAATATCACGTCGCTGGCGTCTTGCGGATCCGAATGGACGATGGCAGCGAGTTCGACTGCCGGCCGGGCGACGTATCGCTTCTGCCGAGCGGCCACGACGCCTGGGTGGTCGGCGACGAGGCCGCCGTCGTCGTCGATTTTCAAGGCATGCTCGACTACGCGACCGCGCACGCGCACGCCTGATGCGCCGCGGCCGCAGCGGTGCGCCGTCGCACGTGATCCGGCGGCCTTGCAAGGGGAATCAAGGAACCAAGTCATGACCACGTTCAATCTCGTGCGGTTTCGCGTCAATCCGGGGATGGAGCAGGTGTTCCTGGATGCCCATCGTGACGGCAAGGCCGCCTGGCCCGGGCTGATCCGCGGGGTCATTGTACGGACGGGGGAACGAGCCTATGTTCTGATCGGAGAATGGCAGGATATCGCGGCGCTCGCGGGTGCCCGCCAGCGGATGATCCAAACCCTCGACACGTTTCGCCATGCGCTCGAAGATCTGGGATCCGGCCTCGGGGTAACGGATGCGGCGTCCGGCGACGTCGTGCTCTCTCTAACGTGAGCGCGCCGTCCAGCCGCCTGCTTGCCATGGAGGACCAAAACTAATATTTTTTTCGCGCTCGCAGACTGTCTGACCCCTCGGTTGGATGATGTCATGAGTGCGGTACTTGCCAATCTTCCCGAGCGCGAACTGCACGCTGCCCTGATCGCCCTGCGGAACGTCTCGGAGCAGGGAGTGGTCAGTGCGTCCTTCGTCGACGCCGTGCTTGAGCAATTGACCGGCGTCGTCGCTTCCGATCTTACCACGCTCAGCATATGCGACCTGGAGCGGGGTAGCCGCCGGGTCGTCGGCCGCAAGGCTGAGACTTTATCCGAAGCCGACCGCGCCGCCTTCGACCGGCATTTTCGCGAGCATCCCCTGGTGCGCTTCCATAGTTCGCACCCGGGTGGCCCGACGCAGCGCATTACCGATTGCATGAATGTCGACACCTTCCGTAATTCAGCACTGCACGCCGACTATTACCGCCGTATCGGCATCAATTACGTCATGGCACTCCCGCTGCGCATTGACAACGACAACGTCATCAGCGTCGTGTTCAATCGCAGCCATGCCGACTTCGGCGATCAAGAACGAGCCGTATTGGATGCGGTTCGTCATCCGCTCGCCTCGATTTACCGCAATCTGGTGGTCTGCGAGGAAGCCGGCGTTGGACTGAGATGCATCACCCAGCTCGCCGCCGATGGAGGCTGGCAGATGATGCGGGTGACATTGGGTGGCCGGATCCTGGACGCTTCGCCAATGGCACTCCGGCTGCTGAGCCGGTTTTTCCCTGAACACGCGTCCGGCGCGGGGACAAGGCTGCCGGCAGCGTTGTTCGCGTGGTTTGCCCGCAGCCGCAGTTGGGGGCTGGAGCGGCCGGCGATCGACCACGGCCAGCACTTCACCCTGTCGCGTCTCGGAAGCCGGCTGACCGTGCACTTCATTCCCGATCCGGACGGGGTCACCAGCGGCTTCCTGCTTATGAAGCACGAGCGTCTCGACCTGCGTACCGCACATCTCGTGGAATTGCCTCTGACGGAGCGCGAGCGCGAGGTACTGGTGCTGGTCGCGGCCGGCAAGACTAACGGCGAGATCGCCACGGTTCTGGCGATCAGCGCTCGCACCGTCCAGAAACATCTCGAGCATATCTTTCAGAAGCTCGGTGTCGAGACCCGTACGGCCGCCGCGGTCCGCGCTCTCGCTGCGGCCGACGATCACGCCGCGATTTGACCGGGGGGATGACGTGAGTGGCGGCGCCACAGGCGGATAACCGTACGCCAACTTGCGTATTAGATAGTCCAGACGCGCTTTGTAAGGTCAGCCGCCACGCCACCCGGCCTATCGTGGAGAGATCCCGGATCGGGATCGGCAACGAACGATCTCACCGCTCGCGGCGTCATGAGCGCCGGCGTGCATCAGGAGGAGAAACGCCATGACAACACCCAGCCAAACGGTTTCCGTCGCCGAACTGAAGCGCGCCATCGAGGGTCGCGATGCGAAGGCTCTGATCGCGCTCTATGCCGACGATGCGCTGCTGCAAAGCATCGACCAGGACAATCCACCGAGCAGGCCGCGCCTCCTCGAAGGCAGGCAGGCCATCGCCGCCTATTACGACGATCTGTGCGGCCGGGCGATGTCGCACCACGTCGACTCCGCCGTTACCAATGGCGAAGCGCTTTCCTTCACCCAGACGTGCACGTATCCGGACGGAGCGAAAGTGTTCTGCGCGGCGATGCTGGAGATCAAGGACGGCAAGATCGCGCGCCAGACCGTGGTGCAGGCCTGGGACTCGTAACAGGGTGCGCCTGCAACTGGGCCGGCGACCATTCGGCTAGCCTCGACGAACAGCGGAAGCGGCGCGTCATAACGGTGCGCTGCTTCGGATGGGATCGGCCCGCGATCCCCCGTGCGGCACCATCGTGCTCGTATCGATTGGCATCGCTTCCAAGGACCGCTTAGGGTGGATTCCGGCCGCAATAGCTTCCGACCCGCTACCGCCGGTTTGGGCGGGGAGCGGTTCTACGGTCAAGGCCGGACACTGCGCCTTCTTGCACGAGGCATTGCGTGTTCCGGAATTAGAAGATTAGGAAAATCCAGTCGGTCTCCTGCCCCAGCATCAGTTTCGCGGCGTCCACGTAACGGCGGTTGGAGTTTGCCGCATGATGAATGATCGTGTGGGTATCGCGGAAATGCCGCTCGAACGGCTGCGTCTGGCGAATCGCGGACGATCCGACCGCGTCATTCACGCAGCGCGTGGCTTCCGCACACGCTTCGGCGGCGAACGAAACCGCCAGTTGCAGCCTGATCTTCGCCGCACGCGACAAGGTTTTTCCGGATTCCACCACATCGTCGTAAGCAGTTTCGGCCGCGCGATAGATTGTGTCGCGCGATGCCTCGACCAGCGCCGCCGCCTTGCCAAGGAAGTATTGGGCAAGCTGCTGGTCCTGCAAGACGGTCTGCTGATAGCTTGGGATCTTCTTCTTGCAGTGGTCGACCGCGGCCTCGACCGCGCCGGCGGCACTAGCCACCGCCACGATGGTCTCCCCCAGGATCGAGACCCAGGGCCACATGCGAAACAGCGGGCCGCCCATACCGGGCGCAGGGTTCGCCAGCGGTGCGGGATCGGCCGTGAGATGATCCGGTACGAATACGTCATTCGCTCCGAAATTGGCTGATCCCGTCCCGCGCATCCCGAGTGTATGCCAGGTATCCTCGACGATGCCGTCTTTGGCCCGAATAAACCCGCCAAATACCGGGCGGGATTCGTGCGACATCGGAATAACCAGCCAGTCCACATTTTGACAACCGCTGCCAAACGGCGATGTGCCGCTCGCTCGCCATCCGCCTTCCACCCGTTGGGTCTTCAGCGGTGGGGCGAACACGCCCGCCATCGTCGGGACACCATCGGAATACACCTCCCGCACGCCTTCCTCGGGCAACCATGCCGAGAACGGTGGTACGCCCGCATGGGTCATGAAGGCATTCCAGGCGATGCTGGAATCGATCCGCCCGATCGCCTCCCAGATCCGCATCATATCGGTCGGATGCATCTCGAGACCCCCGAAACGTTTGGGAGCATGCAACATGAACAATCCGGCGTCGCGCAATGCCTGAAATGCGCGCGGTGTGACACGTCGCTCGGCCTCGCACTTCGGTGCTTCCTCAAGCAGAACCGGACGAATGTTGTTTACCGCGCCCAGGAAGTCATCGACTGTGGCCATGGTTTTTCTCCACTGTCATTGTGACGCGCAAACACTCTGACTGTTATAATCTGGATGTCAAATTGCACCGGCGGCGATCTTGGACCAGACATTTGAGCACGGTCGGCTAAGACAGCCGAGGGACGATCCTTTCGTAACTTTCGCCGGTGCAGGTAGAGGCTCCAATACGGCCGACAACGGCGTTTTTACCGGGGCTTTCGCCGGTTCCAACAGTGTCGCCGGGTAATGAGCAGATCAGCCTCGACAAGAGTCCGATTTAGGTCGGAGAGAGCGGCTATGGTTCGGCTGATACCAAGGGTCAGATTTTAAGCACTGGCCAGGATGCCACCGATTGGTTCTTATATCAGAACGCTGGTTGGACCGCCGCGCGCGGCCGCGTCGCACCAGGGATTGCACCGTAGCGACCCGCTGCGCCATGACAGCGCCTCGGCACCAGGCGGACCGCCATCCGTCAGCGCCCCTCGCACCCACGGCCCCCTACGGCCCAGGAGACCGCCCATGCCGCTGACGGGAGTCCGCGTCCTCGACCTCACCCGCGTCCTGTCCGGACCCTTCTGCACCATGCTGCTCGGCGACCTCGGCGCCGATGTCATCAAGGTGGAGGCGCCGGACGGCGACCCGGTCCGCCAGCAAGGCGCCCAGCGCGACGGCCTGTCCTGGTATTTCGCCGCCTTCAACCGCAACAAGCGCTCGGTGCGCCTGGATCTGCGCCAGGCGGCCGGGCGCGAGGTGCTGGCGCGGCTGGTGGAACAAGCCGACGTGCTGGTGGAGAACTTCCGGCCCGGCGTGCTGGCGCGGCTCGGCTTCGACGACGCCAGGCTGCGCGCGCTGCGGCCCAGCCTGGTGACCTGCGCCATCAATGGCTTCGGCAGCACCGGCCCCTACCGGGACCGCCCGGCCTTCGACTTCATCGCCCAGGCAATGAGCGGCTTCATGAGCGTCAACGGCGCGCCGGACGACCCGCCGTTGCGCTCCGGCGTGCCGATCAGCGACCTGGTGGCCGGACTGTACGCGGCGCTGTCGATCACCGCGGCGGTGCACCGGGCGCGGGCCACGGGGCAGGGGGAACGCGCCGAGGTGAGCCTGACCAACGGCCTGGTCAGCATGCTGGCCTATATCGCGAGCGACTACTTGGCCACCGGCACCGTGCCGCCTCGCAGCGGCAACGACCATCCGATCTCCGCGCCATACGGATTGTTCCCGACGCGCGACGGACAGCTCGCGCTGGCGCCGCCGGGCGACGAGTTCTTCGGCCGGCTGGCCGATGCGCTGGGCGAGCCGGGCCTGAAGACCGATCCGCTGTATGCGACAGGCGCGGCGCGGGTCGCCAACCGGGCGCGGATCAATGCGATCGTCGGGGGGAAGCTGGCGACGCGGACCACGGCGCATTGGGTGGAGACGCTGAATGCCGCCGGCGTGCCGTGCGGGCCAGTGCAGAGCGTGGACCAGGTGTTCGCCGACCCGCAGATCGCGGCGCAGGAGATGGTGCTGACGGTGCCGCATCCCGGGCGCGGCGACGTGCGGATGCTGGGGTTCCCGATGAAGTTCTCCGCTGCCCCGTGTTCCGTGCGGCGGCCGGCGCCGGAGCTGGGGGAGCATAGCGACGAGGTGCTGGCGGAGTTGGGCTACGACACGGCGGCGCGGGAGGCGTTGCGGGCGGCGGGCGTGGTCTAGCCGGGGGCCGCGTGGTGGGGTCGGATGTCCGTGCCGTGTGGCGCGCAGGCATAGCTGCCTGGTCGCGCCGAACTCGGCTGCAGAGATCAGCCGGCAGCACTTGCGGTGATGGCGGACATCCGCCAGATATGTAGGCACGTTTATACATACGCGCGAGGCCCCCTGTGACGATCACCACCCTATCGAGTCGCGCATTCAACCAGGATACCAGCCGCGCCAAGAAAGCGGCGGCGCAAGGCCCGGTGTTCATTACGGACCGTGGGCGGCCGGCGCACGTCCTGCTCACCATCGAGGATTATCAGAAGCTGACCGGCGCCAACGCGAACATCGTCGACATGCTGGCAATGCCTGGTGGCGCGGATATCGAATTCGAGCCGCCACGCCTGCGTGGTCCGCTCTCGCGGCCGGCCGAACTGTCCTGATGTACGTCCTCGATACGCATGTCGTTTCCGAATTGCGTAAGGCCAGGGACGGTAAGGCGGACCAGAATGTGATCGGCTGGGCGGCCGGCATTCCACCCGCCAGCCTGTTCCTGTCCGCCATTACGATCGTGGAGCTCGAACAGGGTGTGCTGATGATCGAGCGCCGGGATCACACGCAGGGAATAGTGCTACGTGAGTGGTTGCATATGCGTGTACTGCCGTCGTTCGCCGGCCGCGTTCTGCCGATCGATACCGACGTGGCGCGGCGTTGTGCGCGATTGCATGTTCCGAATCCGCAGGGGGAGAGGGATGCCCTGATCGCGGCCACCGCGTTGGTTCACGGCATGAGCGTCGTGACCCGGAACGTGAGCGACTTCGCATCGACGGGCGTTCGGATTATCAATCCGTGGGAGAGTTGAACCGCGTTACCACTCGCCACTACCAGCGTCAGGTTGCAGAATGGCGCGCTGGCATTCAGCTTTTAGCACCAGCCATTTCCCCGTCCACCCTCCAGACAAACAGCATGATCGCCGCCACGAAGCACAGGATCTTCGCAATGACATTCAGCGCGAGCGGCAGTGGTTCCGCGGGAAAAGCGAACCCGAAGGCCGCCCAAATCGCGAATACCACCAACATCCCCGCCACCGCATAAGCGGCGTACCGGGTCACTCGCATCGAAGGCAGCAACGTCAGCAGCGCTACCGTCGAGAACTCGACCAGAAACAACGGCAGGAAGAAAAGCTGCCGATACAGCATCGGATGCGTCGGGATTGGCGGATTGGT
Source organism: Acetobacteraceae bacterium (assembly GCA_035486135.1). GTDB lineage: Bacteria > Pseudomonadota > Alphaproteobacteria > Acetobacterales > Acetobacteraceae > JASHVB01. The sequence goes on along the minus strand of DATHNI010000101.1, from coordinate 3,350 downwards.
CCGCGCCATGACGATGAGATCGAAGGGAAACTCGAAGAACATCGGCGCGGCGGCGGTGCCGATGACGGCGCTGGCAAGCGCGACCTTCCACCCCCAGCGCCGCGTGAGGTAGAGAATCACGCAGAACGACACCACCGCGTCGACGAACGTGCCGACGCGAACGCGGGGCGCGACGAAACCGGGATAAGCCTGATGCACTTGCAGCCCATAGACGAACGTGGCGACGCCGACGTCGTAGATCGCCAGCAGCCAGGTCGCGATCATGAACCCGGCGGCGATGCTTCCTGGCTGCGCGACCCTGAGCGGGGCGCTCAGCAGTGTGCCGGCATAGGCAAATCCACCGGCCAGCACGAGCAGCAGGATCGCCAGGAGGATCGCCTCGTTGCCGCCGTAGGAAATCCAGGAGGGGAGCGCGTGCGGCGGGGGTGCGGCTCCTTGGTCCTGCGCAAGCCGCAGAAGCGTGCCGGCGTGCGCTAGCCCTTCAGACATCCGTGCCGGCGCCTGACCCTGGGTCATCGTGGCGTATGCCGGTAGCGGCTCGATCGGCCCCAGTGTCGAGATGAGCGTGGTCACTATGTGCGCTGGCGTGATCATGTCATCGTCCTCCTCCCACCGCGCCCTGTAACGCCAGACCGGACCGTGGGTGAGGCACTTTTTGGGGGCTCGATGCAGAGATGTCGTTCGGCACCGGCCGGGCCGGCGCCCCACCTCAGTACGTCATCCCCGCCTGCATCGCGAATTGCTCCGCCACCGGCCCGAGTGCCAGCGCGGGGAAGAACGTCAGCCCGCCGACGATCACCACCGTGCCGATCAGCAGCCCGACGAACTGCGCCCCATGCGTCGGCAGCGTCCCCGCCGAGGCCGGCACGATGCGCTTCGCCGCCAGCCCGCCGGCAATGCACAGCACCGGCACGAAAACCAGGAACCGCCCGGCGAACATCGCCAGCGCCAGCGTCAGGTTGAAGAACGGCGTGTTGGCGGAAAGCCCGGCGAACGCACTACCATTCGTGCCGGCGGCCGAGGTGTAGGCGTACAGCAACTCGGAGAACCCGTGCGGACCGGCATTGTTCAGTCCGGCCAGACCTGCCGGCAGCACGGCGGCGACCGCGGTCAACAGCAGGATGAAGGCCGGCACGGTCAGCAGCACCAGCATGGTCATCTTGATCTCGTTGGCCTCGATCTTCTTGCCGAGATACTCCGGCGTGCGGCCGATCATCAGCCCGGCGACGAACACCGCGACGACGGCGAACAGCAGCATGCCGAACAAGCCGGAGCCGGGGCCGCCGACGATCACCTCGTCCAGCATCATGTTGGCCAGCAGGATCAGGCCGGACACGGGCATGAAGCTGTCATGCATGGCATCGACCGCGCCGTCCGACGATGCGGTGCTGACCGTGGCGAACAGCGCCGACTGGGCGACGCCGAAGCGCACCTCCTTGCCCTCCATGTTGCCGCCGGCCTGCGCATCGCCCGCCGATTGCTCCAGGTGGAACGGGGCGAAGGCCGGATTGGGCGCCGCCTCGGACGCGTAGATCGCCGCGGCGCCGGCCAGGAACATCGCCGCCATCACCGCAAACAGCGCCCAGCCCTGGCGCTCGTCGCCGACCATGCGGCCGAAGGTGTTGGTCAGCGCGCTGCCAAGCAGGAAGATCAGCAGCATTTCGATCAGCCCGGCAAGCGCGGTCGGGTTTTCGAACGGATGCGCCGAGTTGGCGTTGAAGAAGCCGCCGCCGTCGCCGGACAGCAGCTTGATCGCCTCCTGCGAGGCCACCGGCCCGCGCGCCAGGAGCTGCGGCGCACCCTCCAGGGTGGTGGCGTGCGCGTAGGCGTCGAGCGTCTGCGGCACGCCCTGCCAGACGAGGAACAACGACGCGACGACGCAGATCGGCAGCAGGATGTAGAGCGTGGCGCGGGTCAGATCGACCCACACGTTGCCAATGGTCGCCACCGAGCGGCGCGCGAAGCCTCGGACCAGAGCGATGGCCACCGCGACGCCGGCCGCCGCGGACAGGAAGGACTGCACCGTGATCCCGGCCATCTGCGTCAGGTAGGAGAGCGTGGTCTCGCCGGCATAGGACTGCCAGCTCGTATTGCTGACGAAGCTGACGGCGGTGTTCAGCGCCAGGTCCGGCGATACGGCACCGAGGTGCTGCGGATTGAGCGGCAGCAGGCTTTGCACGCGCTGCAACGCATACAGCATGGCGACACCGGCGAGGCTGAAGGCCAGCAGCCCGAAGGCGTAGGCCGGCCAGGTCTGTTCCTCGGCCGGATCGACGCCGGCGACCCGGTAGAGCATGGTCTCCAACGGACCGAACAGGCGCTGAAGTGGCGTGGAGCCACCCTCGATGACGCGGGCTATGGTGCCGCCCAGCGGCCGGACCGCGGCGATGACCAGCGCCGCGAACAGGGCGATCTGCGCCCAGCCCTGCCAGGTCACGGGGTGTGCCGTTCGGGAGGTTGTGCCGGGCGCGTCAGGTCGAGGCAGGTCCGCACGTACAGCGCCGCCCCGGCAAAGGCCGCAAGCGACAGGATCACCATCAGCAGGTCCCCCAATTTACCTCTCCCGCGTTGCGCACGGGAGAGGTCGAGACACGCAGCGGCGAGGGTCAGGGTGACCGGGTCGGCGCGCTCTACCTGCTACGTGCCGGCCCAATCACCCTCGCCCTCGGTGCTGTCGCACCTCGACCTTTCCCGCTCCTGCGGGAGAGGTAAGCGCGCGGAAATATAAATTCGATGCGCCGCGATCAGCCTTTTCCCGGCACGTGCGCTTCGAGGAACCACAGCGCCTTGTCCAGATCGCGCGAGATCTGGGTCAGGATGTCGGCGCTGTCGGCGTCCCCCGCCTCGGCGGTCTGGTCGATGCCGTCGCGCACCGCGTTGGCCACCTGGGCATAGCGATCGATGAGCGCCGCGAGGTGGTCCGGGATCGCATAGATGTCCGTGGGATACGGCTTCAACGTGCTGACCTCGGTCACCACCTGGGTGGTTCCCAGCGCGGTGCCGCCGATCTGCACGACGCGCTCGGCCATCGTGTCCACCGCGTCATCAAGTTGGGTGCGGAAGCCGTCCAGCATCTCATGCACCGCGATGAACTGCGGACCCTTCAGGTTCCAATGCGCCTGCTTGGTGGCCAAGGCGAGGTCGATGACGTCGGCGACCCGCGCGTTCAGCAGGCCGATGGACAACTGCTTGGCGTTCGACTTCAGGTCGTTCTTTGTTGAATGCGTGTGCATGATCTGCTCCTCACGTGGTGGTTAGCCCGGCGCCGCGGCATATGGTGCCGCTGACCGCCTACCTCCACCGGTGTGCTCGCGATGTCATCGCTTCACGCCCTGCCCAGCGCTTCACGC
>DATHNI010000100.1:0-5898 GCA_035486135.1 Acetobacteraceae bacterium | reverse complement strand
GACACGCCGTTCATCGGCACCGAGGACGGGCGCGAGTTTTTCCGCGTGCTGATCCGTGGCGAAAAGCAGGACATGGATATCGGCCTGGCGGCGGCGGACATCCTGGAGGCTGGCCGCGCTCTGGTCCGGCGCCACCCCGATATCGGCGCCATCGTCCTGGAATGCACCAACATGCCGCCCTACGCGCACGCGCTGCGAGAGGTGCTCGGGCTGCCGGTGTACGACATCTACTCGCTGATCACCTGGCTGCATGCCGGGTTGCGCCCGCGCGACTTTGGGCCCCCGGCGGATCGCGCCACCTGCCTCGGCGACATCGGCTGAACGAAACAGGGCCAGGGGCTCTGGCCCATACGCGTCAGGATAGTGGGGCGCCGAGAAGAATACTCCCCTTCCCTCAAGGGAGGGGGAGAGCCCTGGCCTTGTTTCGATCAGCCGACGTCCCCGAGACAGGTGCCGCGAACGTGCTTGATTCCGCAGTCCGCATTTGACAGTTTGTTGGGCTTCTCGACTATTCCACTTGCAGGAGTTCCGATCCCATGCCGTTGACCCGCAAGCGCGTCCTGGTGACAGGTGGCGCCGGCTTCCTGGGATCGCATCTCTGCGAGCGCCTGCTGCACGAAGGCAACGACGTGCTGTGCGTGGACAACTATTTTACCGGCCGCAAGGACAACATCGCGCATCTGCTGCCCGATCCGCATTTCGAGGCGATGCGTCACGACGTCACCTTTCCGCTTTATGTCGAGGTCGACGAAATCTATAACCTCGCCTGCCCTGCATCGCCGGTGCACTACCAGTTCGACCCGGTGCAGACGACCAAGACCAGCGTGATCGGTGCCATCAACATGCTGGGCCTCGCCAAGCGCGTCGGCGCGAAGATCCTCCAGGCCTCCACCAGCGAGGTCTATGGCGATCCGACGGTGCATCCGCAGACCGAGGACTATCGTGGCAACGTCAATCCATTGGGCCCGCGCGCCTGCTACGACGAGGGCAAGCGCTGCGCCGAGACGCTGTTCTTCGACTACTTCCGGCAGAACCGCGTGAAGATCAAGGTGGTGCGTATTTTCAACACCTATGGACCGCGCATGCATCCGAACGATGGGCGCGTGGTGTCCAACTTCATCGTCCAGTCGCTGCGCGGCGAAGATATCACCTTGTATGGCGACGGCAGCCAGACACGGGCCTTTTGCTACGTGGAGGACCTGGTCGACGGGCTGGTGCGGATGATGGCGACCGACAACGACGTCACCGGTCCGATGAACATCGGCAACCCGCACGAAATCCCGGTGCGGGAACTGGCGGAACGGATCATCGGCATGACCGGCGCGGGATCGCGGATCGTCATGCGGCCGTTGCCGGAAGATGATCCGACGCAGCGCTGCCCCGACATCACCTTCGCCAGGGCGCGGCTCGGCTGGGAGCCGCGTGTCAAGCTGGAGGATGGGCTCGAGCGCACCATCGCCTATTTCCGGCAATTGCTGGCGCAGCAATAGCGCACACCGCGCAGCGCCCCAACCGTCAAGCCCGGGTCAGCGTCCCCGCCGTCATGGCCGGGCTTGACCCGGCCATCTATCGCAGCACCTTGTCGCGAGAGAGTGCCGCGATAGATGGCCGGGTCAAGTCCGGCCATGACGCCGGGGGCGCCCGGTATTACCGCGTCGCCCGCTCCCCAGCGATGCGATCGCAGAATTGCAGGAACTGGGTGACCTTGTGGTCCCAGCCGGAACGCTGCGCGACTTCCAGGCCATTGTTGATCAGGCGCTGGCGCAATTCCGCGTCGCCGAACAGGCGCAGGATGGCCGCGGCGATCTGCGCCGAATCGTTGCCGTCAACGGTCAGGCCGTTCAGTTCGTTCGTTACGGCATCCGTGCTGCCGCCCGACACCCCGGCGACCACCGGGATGGCGCAGGCGTTCGCCTCCAGGAACACCAGGCCGAAGCCCTCGGTGTCGCCGTCGGGCATCTCGCGATTGGCCATGACGAAGACATCGGCCAGAGCGTAATGGTCCACCAGCTCGCTGTCGGCGACGTTGCCCGCGAATATCACGTTGTCACGCACGCCGAACTGTGCGGCCAGCTCTTCCAGGGCGGGACGATAGGGCCCGTCGCCCACTAGCAGGTACGAGATGTCATCGAGCAATGTGAGCACGCTCGGCAAACTCGCGATCACGCGGTCCATGCCCTTGCGTTCATAAAGCCTGCCGACGGTCAGCAACACCTTGCGGCCGTTCAGCCCATAGCGTGCCAGCAAGTCCGCACGCTTCGCCCGTGGCGTGAATTTGCCTAGATCCACGCCGTTGGAGATCAGCTCGATCTTCTCCGGCGGCACGCCCATCGTGTTGATCAGCGTGTCGCGGGTGAAGCGGCTGACGGCGACAATGCCGTCGGTGGCCGCGAGCGATCGACGGCGGCGGCTGCCATCCGAATCGTACGGGATATGCGTGCTCACCTCCTCGCCGTGGATGTATGTGATGGTCTTGATGCGGAACAAATGCCGGCAGGCGGTGGTCAACCAGCCGCTGGCGACCAGTTCACCGATGCAGACCGTGGCGATCCGGTCGGCGCGGATGATCCGTTGCAGCTCACGAATGAGGCTGAGGCGGATCAGCACGTCGTGCGACAGATCTTGCAGGCGCCGGAGAAAGCCGGTTCTCCCTTGCACCAGCGGCGTGCGGAGCAGGGGTATGCGATGCAGCGGATAGGGCGCGTCGTGGTTGAATTCCCGCCAACCCGGCAGCGGCATGCCGGTGCGATAATCCTCCGACGAGGCCAGCACCGAGACGCGGCCGCCGCTGAATCGGGCGAGGCTGTCATAGACCACCGCCGATCCCCCGGTCATGGGTGGAAACGTATTCGCAACCAGCAGGCAACGCCGGCCAGCCGCTTCCTCCGCCGGCGGTGGCGGCACCGCCGCGCTGGGCGTGATGTCGGGAGCTCGGACCGGCGCGGGCGGCGTGCGGAGCAAAAGCTGTCGCAGCTCTGCCACGGTGACGAACTGCCCGCCGATCTCGTCGCGAAAGAAATTCAGGAAGCCGGACAGCCGATCCAGGAACACGGCAAGGTCGCGCTGCGTCCGCACATAGGGCGTGTTGCCGGGCACCAGCGATGGGCTGTGATAGCTGAGCGTGAAGATCTGCGTGCCGCGCGCCAGCAACGCCCGGGTGAGCCGGCGCATCGCCTCCAGGTCGGACCCCTCCGGCGACAGCGTGATGCGCTCCAGCAGGCCGGATCGCGCGAGCAAGCCGCCGGCGCGCATGGTTCGCAGCGGCCGATGCTCCGTCAGGTGATATAGCGAGGGCCAGCGTTCCGAGAGTACGCCGGTGAAGGCGCGGGTGACCGGCAGTTCGAGCAATTGGCGCTGGTTGCCGAACCAGAACGGGGCGTAATCGTGCGCGGCGAAATCCGGGCCGCCGGAGTCACGGTAGGAGGTGCGCGGAATCAGGCTCGTATCGGTTTCGAATCCCTCCTGTTCCAGCAGGCTGGCGCTGTTGGGCCCGAAGCCGTAGCGGCCGGCCTTGTAGACGGTCGGCTGCGTGTTGAAGCTGGTGCTGATCGCGTCCACCAGCCGCCGGATCTTTTCCCGTTCGATGTCGAGCGGCAGGTTGCCGGGATAAGAAAAGCGCTCGGTTTCGCCTTGCACCACGGGCGGCGTCACCCAGGGATGCAGTTGCGCCCCGATGTCGCACAGACCGTCGGCCTGATATTCGCGCAGGGCGCCGATCGCGCTGGGTTCGGACGCCAGCGGATAGGTAACGAGGTAGATCGGCCGCACCCCGTAATGGGCGAACATGACGTGGGTCTTCTGCTGCGCGCCGATGGACGTGGTGGAGTTGTTGGTCGAGGTGAACGGCCCTTCCCACAGGAAGTCTTCCTCGGCGTCGACGATGACGCACAGGACAGGTTTTTCGAGCCGCAGGCCGATCGGCTGGCGATGCGGAAACGGCGACCGGGCGGCGACCAGTTCGGGGGTGGCGGGAGGCGCGATGTCCATGGCGGGGTCAGGGTAGCAACAAAATGCCCCGCGCGCGACCGATCTAGTAGCCAGAATCAGTGAAGCGCGAGACGGCGATCTCGGCCGCTTTGTTGTCATTGCGAGTTTCCACCCGCCGGCACGCCGACCCGGCCTCCCAGGTCATGGCGCGCGAAGGCGCACCATCCACGACTTGCCTGGCCACACGCAGCATAGTCCTGGATGGCGGGCCTTCGCCCGCCACGACGCGAGAGGCAACGTCGCCGCGGTAGTTTCATCCGGGGCGGGTCTGCCGCCGCCGGCCGGTGGCTAACTCGCAATGACAAAGGCCGGCGTGACTCGCGCTCCACCGATAGCGCGTAACTAGGCGGCCTCGACTTCGTCGTCCTCCTCGTCGTAGCCCACCAGCCGCAGCGCCCGGCCGCGGATGCCGCGCTGGCCGGCGGCGTGGATCAGCGCTTCCTCGCGGCCGTGCGTCACCCAGATTTCCGGCGCGGCGACCTCGTCCACGGTGGCGTTCAGCTCGTTCCAGTCGGCGTGGTCGGAGATCACCAGCGGCAGCTCGACGCCCCGGGATTTGGCGCGCTGCCGCACGCGCATCCAGCCGGATGCCATTGCCACGACGGGATCGGCCAGCCGGCGCGCCCAGCGATCCGCCACCGCGCCGGGGGGCGCCAGCACGACGGCGCCCGCCAGCTCCCCCTTGGCCGCCGAGGTCGCCGGCCGCAGCTCGCCCAGCGTCACGCCGCGGGCTTCATAGACCGCGCACATTGCGGCCAGCGCGCCGTGCAGCCAGATCGGCCGGTCCCAGCCGGCCTGGCGCAGCAATGCGATCACCCGCTGGCACTTGCCCAGGGCGTAGCAGCCGACGACGTGGGTGCGCTCGGGAAACAGCGCGACGCTGTCGAGCAATTTGCCGATCTCATGGTCTGGCGGGGGGTGCACGAACACGGGGAGGGCGAAGGTCGCCTCGGTGACGAACACGTCGCAGGGGATGGGTTCGAAGCCGGCGCAGGTGGGATCGGGCGTGCGCTTGTAGTCGCCGCTGACCACGGTGCGCGCGCCGCGATACTCCATCGCGACCTGGGCGCTGCCCAGCACGTGGCCGGCGGGCCGCAGCCAGACGCGCACGTCGCCGATGGTCACCGCCTCGCCCCAGGCGAGCGCCTGTTGGGTCTCGCCGGCGCGGTCCTCGCCGAGCCGGGCGCGCATCAGCGCCAGCGTGTCGGCGCTGGCGAGCACGGCACGATGGCCGGGGCGGGCGTGATCCGAATGGGCGTGCGTTATCACCGCCCGGTCCACCGCGCGCAGCGGATCGATGAAGAAGCCGCCGGGTTCGCAGAACAGGCCTTGTGGGAGGACTTTCAGCCAGGTCTCGGGGTGTGGCATTGGCGGGGAGTTTGGCATCCGCGGCGGCGTTGCCAAGCCGTCAGGGGCGCCTCGGCTTGCGGGTGGCCATGGGCAGGGGCACCGATACGCTGGCGATGGCTCGTCACTCCCCGCCATAGAAGGCAAGCAAGTAGATTCACCACAAAGGCACGAAGGCACAAAGGTTCAATGAACTTCGTGCCTTTGTGCCTTTGTGGTGAATATGCTGGCTTGCTTTAACGCGTGGCGGCCTCAAGAGCAGCGGGGCGACCCGATCACCCTCACCCTCGCCGCTTCGGTTGGTTCGCTTCGCGACCCAACCGGCCTCTCCCGCGTTGCGGGACAGGTTTTGTTTGGTCTACAACCCACCCATGCCGGGAACATTGCCGGAACGCTTTGCCGCGTGGTTCGCCGGCCAGGGCTGGGCGCCGCGGCCGCACCAACTCGCCATGCTGGACGCGGCGCGGGCCGGCGAGAGCGTGCTGCTGATCGCGCCCACCGGCGGCGGCAAGACGCTGGCCGGCTTCCTGCCCACCCTGGTCGACCTCGCCGAAAACCCTCGTC
>DATHNI010000099.1:0-36400 GCA_035486135.1 Acetobacteraceae bacterium | reverse complement strand
GGCCGGGAATCCCACCCTCGGAGCTGGTCGTCGCCAATGCCATGCGCCAGAGCCTGCCGGAATTTCTCCTGAATGCCGCCCCTGGCAACATCTTCGCGAAATTCGTCATCGGACGACAGGATACCAGTAAAATGGAGGCCTCCCGCCTCGCCTCCTGAGCCGAGATCAGGCCAGAACCCTGGACTCACGAGATCTCCTGAAGACCCATAGTTTATTCGCGATTCTTCGCGCGAGCGATGAAGCAGGCCGGCCACATGAACGTGGATGAGCTCTTCGCCGGCTTAGTCACCCAGGGCATGGTGACCAACGAAAGCTACCGCACCACTGCCGGACCAAATGGCGTTTGGCTCTGCCCGGAGGAGGTAACGAAGCAGCCGGACGGCAGCGCCGTCGGTCGCGATACCGGTAAGCCGGTCATCGTCGGCCGCATCGAAGCCATGAGCAAATCCAAACGCAACACGGTCGATCCTGACGCTATCATTGCCCGTTATGGCGCCGACTCTGCCCGTTGGTTCATCCTGTCGGACAATCCGCCCGATCGGGACGTGGAATGGACCGAAGCGGGAGTCGCCGGGGCACTCCGGCTTACCCAGCGGGTGATTCGGCTCGCAGAAGCGCTGCACCCAACTCCGGAGGAACCGCCAACCGGCGCCGTCGGACCTGCGGTTCGGGCGTTGCGCCAAGCCACCCACCGAACGATTGCATCCGTGACCGAAGCGCTGGACACCTTCGCGTTCAATGTTGCCGTTGCCCGCCTCTATGAATTTGCCAGCGCGATCAGCGACTCTGAGCGCTTGCCGGACCAGCCTGAGCTCGTCCGGGCTTGTCGCGAGGCGCTCGAAACGTTATCCCACCTCATGTCCCCGACGATGCCTCACTTGGCCGAGGAAGTTCACGCGTGGCTGCAGCCGGACTCCCCGGCACTGGTGGCGGAGTTCCCTCGGCCGGAACCCGGCCTAGCGCTGGTGGCGATGGATAGCGTGACCATCGCGGTGCAGGTCATGGGCAAGCAGCGCGCGATGGTGACCGCGCCGCCGGATGCCCCGGCCGACCAGGTCATTGCCACGGCGGAGGCGAAGCCCAACGTGGCCCGTTTGCTTAAGGGCAAGCGTGTGGTCAAGCGCGTCCACGTGCCGAACCGCATCGTCAATTTCGTGGTCGCGGGATGATCACCAACTTGTCGCGTCGCAACCTGCTGACGCTGGGTAGTGCCTGCGCGTTGGCCGGCTGCGGTTTCCAGCCCGTGTACATGTCTACCGCTTCCGGCCGAGCTGGGCCGGCACAACGGGAATTGGCAGCCATCAACGTTAACCTGATTCCAGATCGCCCAGGTCAGTTGCTGCGCCAGGATCTACAGGATCGGTTGGCAAGCGACTCCGGCGGGACTCCGCTGCGCTATGACCTGTCGGTAACCTTCTCGATTTCCGGTGAAGGCATTGGCATTGAATCGGACAACGCGGCAACGCGGGTTCGTCTGATCGCAAACGCCCGATGGACGCTCAAGGCTCGGTCCGGAGACCAGACACCGGTCACTAGCGGATCCGCCCGCGTGCTGGACGCCATCAACGTGATCGATCAACAATACTTCGCTGCGGATCTCGAAAACGAGCAGGTGCAGCGGCGGCTGGCATCTGCGATCGCGGATCAGATCACGATGCAACTGGCGGTCTTTTTTCGCCGTCATGCGACGGTTGCATCGAGCTGAGGGCAATGAAACTAGCATCACAGCGTGTTGCTACCTTCCTCCGAAGTCCTGGCGATTGCCGTATCGTCTTGTTGTACGGCGAAGACGTCGGCATGATCCACCATCGCGCGGACGCGCTGATACGTGTGATCGCCGGATCGCTCGACGACCCATTTCTGGTCGCCGAGTTGGGGCGGGGCGAATTGGACCGCCTACCGGATGAAGCAGCCTCCCTGCCGCTGACCGGAGGTCGTCGTGTTGTGCGTGTGCGTGACGCAACCGACGCGGCAACCGGACCCGTGCAGGTGGTTTTGAACAGCCGCACCCAGGCACTGGTGGTGCTGGAGGCACCCGGCCTGGCGAGCCGCTCGAAGCTGCGCACTTTGCTCGAGGCGGCACCGGATGGCACCGCGATTGCTTGCCATCCCGAGGAGGGCCGTGCGCTGGAGGAGACGATCCGCCGCACACTGGAGGCCGCGACGGTCGCTGCGGACCAGGACGCGCTCGTGTGGCTCGCCAGCCAGCTTGGCGCAGATCAGGTGTCCACGCAGGCCGAGTTGGAGAAGCTGGCTTTGTATGCTGGCCCCAACGGACGGGTCGATCTGGACATGGCAATGTACTGCGTTGGCGACACCGCCGGCCTGTCCTTGGAGGATGCGTTGTTTGCCGCGACGGCGGGGGACCTTGCGATCGCGGATCGCGCCCTGGAACTGGCTGTGGCGGAGGGTGCGGCGCCCGTTGGTGTATTGCGTGGCGGCCTGATGCATTTGCAGAGGCTGTATCGGGCCCGGTTGCTGGTGGAAACCGGCGTGACCGCGAGCGACGCGGCCAAGGCTGCGCGCCCGCCGGTGTTTTTCCGCCGAATCGGGGCTTTCACCAAGGCTCTTAGCCTGTGGTCGTCAGCGTCGCTGGCGGCGGCGATGGCCGGGCTTAGTCAGGCCGAGCGCAACTGCAAACGCACCGGGGCGCCGGATCATACGCTGTCACGTCACGCCATCCTGACCCTCGCCAGACGGGCGACGGCCGCACGCTGACGCGAACCAGTTCTCGCGCCCGGCCTCAACAGAAGGCGAGCCATGGTCTGTCATATCCCGTCTCTTGTCGGCGTCGCGACCTTCACCAACACTGGGGAACAAGCGGTGCGGTACACCGTCCTGAGGTAGCAGCAAGGAGCCACAAGCATGCCGGGTCTTCCGCTTGAAGGTCTGTCGGTTCTCGACCTGACGGCGCACCGCGCCGGTCCCACTGCGGTCCGGCAACTCGCCGACTGGGGCGCAAACGCGATCAAAATTGAGCCGCCAGGCGCCGCCAACGACGCCACAGGCTCCAGCCGGCATGGCTTCGACTTCCAGAACTTGCATCGCAACAAGCGTAGCATGACCCTCAACCTGAAGAGCAACGAGGCTCACGCGATCTTTATGCAACTTGCCGCAAAGGCGGATGTGATCGTGGAGAACTACCGGTCCGACGTGAAATACCGATTGCGCGTGGACTACGACACGGTGGCCAAGATCAATCCGCGCATAGTCTATGGCAGCATCTCCGGCTTTGGGCAGAGCGGCCCCGACGCCACCAGGCCCGGTGTGGACCAGATCGCCCAAGGCATCGGCGGGCTGATGTCGATCACAGGCCTGCCGGGCCAGGGGCCCGTACGCGTCGGCATCCCCATCGCGGACCTCACCTCGGGCATCTTCCTGTCGCAGGCCATCTTGCTCGCCCTGATGCAGCGGGCGCAGACCGGCAAGGGTCAGTGGGTGCACACGTCCCTGCTCGAAGCGCAGATCTTCATGCTGGATTTCCAGGCGTCGCGCTGGCTGATCGCACACGAGGTGCCCGGTCAGGCCGGCAATGACCACCCGACAGGCATTCCCACCGGCGTGTTTCCCACTGCGGACGGACATATCAACATCGCCGCGTCCGGTGACGCTCTATGGACGCGGTTCTGTCAGGCGATCGGTTGGAACGAGGCATTGTCGGACCCGGACTACGCCACCGGCAGGCTGCGCTCGCAAAATCGCAAGGCGCTGAACGAGCGGCTTGGCGCTATCACCCGGGCCAAGCCCAGCGCTCATTGGCTGGCGGTGCTGAACAAAGCTGGCGTCCCATGCGGGCCGATCAACAATATCGAGGCGGTCTTCGCGGAGCCACAGACACATCATCTCGGAATCGCACGTCCCGTCCATCATTCGACGCTGGGCGACATCAGCGTGGTCGGCCAGCCGTTCACCCTGACCGCCGCGCTGCAACCTGACTCGATGCGTCCCACCCCGGAACTGGGCGAGCACACCGATGCGATCCTGGGCGAATTGGGGTACGACGCGGCGGCGATCGCCGGACTGCGCGAGCGCGGCGCGATCTGACCCGGACGAGGTTGCGGAGGGGCGACCCCCCTTTCATTGTGGGAGGGGGCTGGAGGGCGTGGCTCGCACCGATCGGCCCTGTGCCCTTGCCTCTAGCCCGCCCACGCGGCAGTTTGCGCCCACAGGAACGGGGGCGCGGATGGCGGTCAGCAAGATCTATCCCGATGTCACAGCGGCTCTCGCCGATTTGCTGCACGACGGAATGGTTATCATGTCCGGGGGGTTCGGGCTGTGCGGCATACCCGCCGCGCTGATCGAGGCGATCCGGGAAAGCGGCGTGAAGGGGCTCACCATAATCTCGAACAACGCCGGCATCGATGAAGTCGGGTTGGGCGTATTGCTGCAGACTCGGCAGGTGCGCAAGATGATCAGCTCCTATGTCGGGGAGAACGCGACCTTCGCGAAGCAGTACCTCGCCGGTGAGCTGGAGATCGAATTCAACCCGCAAGGCACGCTGGCCGAACGTATCCGTGCCGGTGGGGCGGGCATACCGGCGTTCTTCACCGCCACCGGCGCCGGCACCCAGATCGCCGAAGGCAAGGAGACCAAGGAATTCGACGGCCGTACCTATATATTGGAACGGGGCCTGCGTGCCGACCTGGCGATCATCCATGCCTGGAAGTCGGATCACGAGGGCAACCTGATCTATCGTAAGACCGCGCGAAACTTCAATCCGATCATGGCGACCGCGGCCGAGGCCGTGGTGGCGGAGGTCGAGGATCTGGTGCCCAACGGACAGATCGACCCCGATCACATCATCACCCCGGGGATTTTCGTCAACCGTGTCATATTGCTCGACACGGTGGACAAGCGGATCGAGCAACGCACCGTGCGCAAGCGGTATTAACGGGAGGGCGGCGATGGTCTGGACGCGCGATCAGATGGCGGCCCGCGCGGCGCGCGAGTTGCGGGACGGGTTCTACGTCAATCTAGGGATCGGCATTCCGACCCTGGTTGCGAACCACATTCCGGACGGCATGTCGATCCAGCTACATTCCGAGAACGGCATGCTGGGCATGGGTCCCTTTCCGTTCGAGGGCGAGGAGGATGCCGACCTCATCAATGCCGGCAAGCAGACGGTCACCGAACTGCCGACCACGAGCTTCTTCGACTCTGCCGGCAGCTTTGCCATGGTGCGTGGTGGGCACATTGACATTTCGATCCTCGGCGCGTTGCAGGTGGCGGAAAACGGCGACCTGGCGAACTGGATGATCCCCGGCAAGATGGTCAAGGGGATGGGTGGCGCCATGGATCTGGTGGCCGGAGTGAAGCGCGTGGTGGTGCTGATGGAGCATACAGCCGGCGGCAAACCAAAGCTGCTGCCCCGGTGTGACCTGCCGTTGACCGGGGCGGGCGTTGTGAACCTGGTAATCACCGACCTGGGGGTCTTCGAGGTTGGTGTGCGCGGGCTGACTCTGGTGGATATCGCGCCGGAGGTGACGGTGGAGGAGATCCGGTCAAAGACGGAGGCGGACTTCGCCGTGTCTCCGGATCTGAAGGCGGCTGCGTAATCCAAAACTTCTCCCGCGCGTGGCGCATGAGTGGTCGCTGCGGAGCGCCGCGTGAGGTTGATCGGGTTGGCACGCAGCCTTCTCGTGCATCGTGCCCGGTCATGCTGGGTGCCGTCCCGACTACCGTCGGCGCCCGCGCGCCATCGACCTCCTATGCCCCCACGGGAGAGGTCTTCATGATACCCCGCGCTTCTACCGCGCCCCGAAGATCGCGCTGCCGATGCGCACCCAGCTCGCGCCACAGGCAATCGCCGTCTCGAAATCTGCGGACATCCCCATCGACAGTACAGGCAACCCATGCTTCGCCGCGCGTTCCGCAAGCCAGTTGAAGTGGCGCTGCGGGTCTTCGTCGTGCGGCGGAACGCACATCAGTCCTGCCAGCGCCACGCCAAAGCGTCCCTTGCAATCATCGATGAAGGTATCGGCGTCAGCGCGGCCGATCCCCGCTTTTTGCGGCTCGTCGCCGACGTTGACCTCGATCAGCAGGGTTGGTGTCCGGCCTTCCTTGGCGATCGCAGCAGCAATCGCGTCGGCCAGATGCGGCCGGTCCAGGGTCTCAATCACCTCGGCGAGCCGCACGGCGTCACGCGCCTTGTTGGTTTGCAGGCCGCCGATCAGATGCAGGCTGAATTGATGCTCTCCGCGCAGCAGCGGAAACTTTGCTGCTGCTTCCTGCACGCGGTTCTCACCGAACACCGTCTGGCCGGCTGCGAGTGCATCGCGTATCGCCTCGACCGGCTTGGTCTTGCTGACCGCTACGAGGGTGACGTCTTCAGGCTTGCGTCCCGCCTTGATGGCGGCATCGGCGATGCGATCCCGCACGCGGCGCAAATTCTCGGCAATACTGGGCTCGCCGGGTTGGATGGGGGGTGCCATGGATGAGAGGCTTGTCGCTTGGGCGCGCGCCGTCAAGGCACGACGCACGCGCAGTCCGAAAACCTGCACGGTGCTCTGGCTCTTCACCGACGAGCGCCGGTTGGCCGACCCGCGCCGCTCCGTCGCCAAGTTGCCGCGCGGCCTCGCGGGCGTGGTGCTGCGCCACGACGGGGACCCGCATCGCGCCCAGTTGGGCCGCGCTTTGGCACGCATTTGTCGGGCACGGCGTCTCGCCCTGGTGGTGGCAGGCGACGTTCGCTTGGCGGCGGCCCTCGGAGCCGGCGTGCACCTGCGGGGCGGACGCTGGCCTGATCACGCACGAACACGGCGAGGCCCGTTGACCTGCTCTGCTCATGGTCCAGTGGAGTTGCAACGGGCTTGGCGGGCTGGAGCGAGCCTCGCCTTCCTGTCGCCGGTTTTCCCGACGGCGAGTCATCCGGAGGTCGCTTACCTTGGACCGGTGCGCTGGTCGCGGCTGGCGCAAGGTGCGCGCTTGCCCGTCGCGGCCCTTGGGGGCGTCGACCATGCTACGGTGCGACGATTGCCGCCCGGCCTTTGTTGCGGGGTAGGCGCCATCAGCGCCCTGGCGAGCTAACGCACGATCGGTGAGGTCCGAAGCAGAGAAGCTGCCCGAGCACGGGGAATACAGCCACTAGCGCGCGAGCTCGCGTCGTTCCGCGGCGCCAGCGGAGGAATGCGGCGCCGCGCGCCGGCTCACCATGGCGGGCGGGCTTGGCCTGGCCCCTTGAATGAGGCTTGGATCCATCCGATCCGCAACGTCAGGGCGGCCCGGCGCCGGAGACCTCGGGCGCTGGTGAATACAGTCACCATACAATGCGCGCATTGCGGAACAAGTCGATCAGGATTTACGGTTCTGTGGGCCCGTTTCGACGAACAAGCCAGTCATACGGCCGGATAACCGAGAGGAAGGAATTGAGATGCCGATGCGAAACTGGCCTTCAATCGCACTGCTGGTCGTCCTGGCAAGTGCCTTGCCGGGCGTCGCCCAGGCAGTGGAGTTCGGGTCGCAGGGAGGCGCAGCACCGACGGGCACGTCGCCAAGCGACTTCGTCGGCGTGCCGGGTCCGAGCTCCTATGCACCGGAGCGTTACCAGGCTTTCCCGCCGTCGGCGGCAGTCCAGAATCCGTCATGCTCAGCCTGCTCGTCGTCCGCTCAATCGCACGGACAGCAGCCTGCGCAGACGGGGCCGCACTGAAGAACCGGGATGGCCGCCGCGGAGCGCCCTGGCATACGATTGCCATGGAAAGCCGGCGCAACCCGCTTGGCGACCGCGCGCTGAACACGCTAGATAGAGACAGCGTGGCCAATCCGGCACATGCGATTCACTGCGACAGGCTGAACTCATGACTTTCTCGCCGCGCATGGTCCTCGCCGTCCTGTTCTGTCTGCCCCTTTTGGCCGGGTGCGGACAAACGCGCCCGAACAATCCCGAGCCGAACTCTCCCGACTACGCGGGTGAACCCGGCTCCGGCTTGGGTCAATACGGCAACCTGACCGGTGAGGGCAGTCTGCTCAACTTTGGCGGCAACAAGCAGCCGAAGCCGGATGCCGGCGGTGGCGCGCTGGGGGTCAACGCATATTTGTGGCGTGGTGCATTGGATACATTGAGCTTTATGCCGCTCTCGTCGGCCGACCCATTCAGCGGCGTGATTATCACGGATTGGTACTCACCACCCACGACGTCAGGCGAACGTTTCAAGGCGACGGCATACATCATGGGCCGCGAGTTGCGTAGCGACGGCGTTCGCGTGGCGATCTTCCGGCAGGTTCTCCAGAACGGGCAATGGATCGACGCGCCGATCAGCGCCATGACGGTGGGTGAGATCGAGAACAAGGTGTTGGCTCGGGCCCGGCAGCTTCGCGAGCAATCGCAGGCAAGCAGTTGACGCGAAGCCCCGCTCGCCGGCAGGGCCGATGAGCGGCGTGGCTGCGGGATCGCCGGCCTGGCCCGAATCGCTTTGCGCCCGGCCATCCCGATCAACGGGGTGCCGCTTGCCATCAGATTGAGATGTCCCCTAGCCGGTCGCGTGATCCACTTCGTCGCCGTCGCCGCCGGTTCCTTCGGCCTCCCGCCGAAGCCGGCGGAAGCTGCGCACGCTGAACGGCAGCATCCCAAGGTAGAGCAACCCGGCCGCGGCCAGTGCCGCCCAGGGATCCGCGACCAACAGGGCGGCGTAAATACCGGTGCCCAGCAATAAGGGCAGCACGTATTCGGCGGGCACCTTGAAGTTCTTGAAACTCCAGATCGGCAGGGTGCTGACCAGCAAGAGCGCGGTCCCGGCCAGCACCACGGCGCAGAACAACGGATACTGTGTCACGCTCAACAGCCATGGCCAGCCGAGTGATTGCGCCTCCAGCCCAAGAAACAGCGGAAACAACGCCAGGCCCGCGCCGGCCGGGGCTGGCACACCGGTGAAGAAGCTATAGGCGTAGGCTGGCTTCGGCGCCCCATCCAGCTCCGCATTGAACCTGGCCAGCCGCAGCGCCATGCAGACCGCGAACATCAGGCACGGCGTGTAACCGAACCCGCCGAGCCGCTGCAGCGACCAGATGTAGAGGGTGAAGGCCGGCGCCACCCCGAAGCACAGGAAATCGGCGAGGCTGTCGAATTCGGCGCCAAATCGGGACGTCGCCTTCAGCATACGCGCCAACCGGCCGTCCAGACCGTCGATCGCTCCGGCAACGGTAATTGCCACCGCGGCCGATCCGAATCGCCCTTCCAGCGCGAACCGCATGGAGGTCAGCCCGGCGCACAATCCGAGCAAGGTGAGCAAATTCGGGACCATCCGGTTGAAGGACGGGCCCTTGTAACGAGGGCGCCGGCGCTGCCGAAGGCGGCGCAGCCGGCGTATCGGCGATACGCGCGGCGGTGACGTCCAATCCGGTCGTGGCGCGTCGCTCATCTCGACACCCCTATGCTGCGGTTCGCTCGGGTCACGCTACAAGCTCCGCGATGACAGTTTCGCCGCCGAGCATCGTCTGGCCCTCGACGACCAAGGGCCGCACGCCTTCCGGTAGATAGATATCGGTGCGGCTGCCGAAGCGGATGATGCCGAAGCGCGCTCCGGCGCGCACCGCGTCGCCCTCGCGTAGGGTGCAGATGATCCGGCGGGCGATCAGGCCCGCGATCTGGACCACCGCGATCTCCCTTCCGTCCAGCATGCGAAGCGCCACAGCGTTGCGTTCGTTGGCTTCGCTGGCTTTGTCCAGGCTGGCATTCAGGAACGCGCCGTGCCGATAGGCAATACGCGTGACCGTGCCATCAGCCGGAATGCGGTTCACGTGGACATTGAGCACCGACAGAAAGATGGAGACGCGCCAGCGAGGCACGATGCCGAGGCCGAGCTCCGCCGGCAGCGTGCCGAGCGCGACGGACGTCACGCGTCCGTCGGCCGGCGCCAGGATCGCGCCGGGGCGATCCGGCGGCATGCGCTCGGGGTCGCGAAAAAAGAACAGGCAGAACAAAGTGAACAGCAGCCCTATCCAGCACAGCCAATGTGCCAGCAAAAGGCCAAGCACAATGACGATCAGCCCTCCCAGAAGGAATGGCCGTCCAGCCTGGTGGGGCGGGGGTAGTGCGTGGCGGAGGTCGTCGGCCAGGGACATGGGCTGGGGTTTATGAATGGTTCACTAAGTCGCGGCAAGGATGGGGCAGAGCAACCCCGGAGGCTACACTCATGCCGTTCGACGCCCCCTTCATGCTTGGTCCGTTTGCCGTCGATGCGATGGGCCGGTTAGCACCCAACGGACCCGCCGCGTTCCCGGGATTTTACTTCCGCTGGCGCGGCCGGGCGATCCACGCCAAGTTCGAGCACACCGACCCGCCGCGGGGCCGCCTCGTTTTGCAGGCAAGGTTGGGGCGGATACCCAGCACCGCCAACCCGCGCGACTCGGGCCTGCGGCCCCAGAGCTTCCAACTGCTGAATCTGTTGCCTCGTGCTCTGCCGGGATCCTGGCGGCTATCGCTGCTACCCGACCATCGCGTGCAACTCGAAGCCGGTTCGCAGGTCACCCTGCCGATTACCGCCACCGACCTGCTGGTGGAGCTCACTCGCTTTGCGTTGGACCTCGCGCCCTATCTCGATTTGCTCGACGAAGCAGGTATTGCGGGTGAGGCCGTAGAGCCTGGCAAGTTGAACACCTGACCCGGATAGATCAGGTCCGGGTTGCGGATGTCCTGCCGGTTTGCTTCGTAGATGGCGGTGTAGCGGATGCCCTGCCCGTAGGCGCGCCGTGCGATCGTCCAGAGGTTCTGGCCTCGCTCGATCGCGATATGTCCGGCAGGTAGGTCCGCGGCGGCCAATTGCTCGCGCGTGAAGGGGCGGTCCAGCCTGGAGACAACGGTTCCGTTCGGGGCGAGTTGGTCCAGTCGCAGGCGGTGCGTGCCGGAATCCACCACGCCTCCGGTGGAGAAGTTCCACTGGCCATCCGGGTTGGCGACAGCCTGTCCGATCGGGTGGTTATCGACATATAGCCGCACCGTGGCGCCGGGTGGGGCAGTACCTGACAGGCTGATCTTGCCGCGCTCATCATATTCCGCTGCGCCGAGGCCCAACCGCGAGTGGTCGGCCGTTGCGGCGCCCGGGGATTGGCCTGGGCCGTTGAGAACCTGTGGCGCAGCGTCGGGACCAGTCAGAACCGCCATCGGCGGCGTGGCATTCGGGGCTGGAGCAGCGCCTGTCGCGGCGATCTCCGGCACGACCAGCAACATCGAGCGGTCGCCCTTCGTTTCGCTACCATCGGGAGCCCGTTCAGCGAGGGTCAGCTCGCGGGCGCCAGGCTGCAGGGGCGTGGACGGTACGAACACCCAGTCTCCATGCTGATCCGCCTTGGCGCGGCCAACCTCCTTGCCTGCGTCTATGATGGTCACCTCGCTGCCGGGCGCGGCGCGGCCCGCCATGACTGCGTCGCCCTGCGGGTTGATGCGAACCACGTCGAAGCTTGGCTTCTGGATCGGCGGCGTGAGCGCGGACGCCTCAGGCTGCACCGTGGCCTGGGGCGATGCGGAGCCGGGAGGTGTCGGCACAGTGCCACGGTCACGTAACGCAAGACCCGCTGCGGCCGCCACGACGACAAGACCGACCACCACCAGCAGCGTGGGGCGCAGCGCAGTCGCTCGAGAGGACGGCATGCCCGATTCCATGATGTCGGGCAGGGTAGTGGATTTTTGTTGGCAAGAAAACAACTGTAAAAACCACCCGCTCCAGGCAACGACTTTCCGTTCGACTCTTCGGGAGAAGCTCGTCTTTGCCGCGATACGCCTGGCGCGCCGGAAAGCATCAAGGCGGCGGCCCCTCGATCGTCCGGCCGTGGATGCGTATGGACAACGATCAGCGCACGCATGCTGTCCCTCCTCCGCTCTGCATCGCCGGCAAGTGAAGGATTTTGCCGTCTGCCGGCACGCTATCGTGGTTGCCTTGAGACCCGCGCTAGTCTGGTTCCCTCGGGGATCGGCCTTTCCATAATGCGCAGAGAAACTCCCGAGCCGGCCGAGTCAGCGCGGAAGGATGTGGGTATACGGATGTATGTGCTGCGACGAGTCTGGGATGCGCCCACACGACTGTTCCATTGGGCCATCGTCGTGCTGGTGGGCGCAAGCTGGCTGACCCAGCGCGAAGGGTGGATGGATCAGCATGTGTTGTGTGGCTACAGCACGGCCACACTGCTGCTGTTCCGCCTGATCTGGGGCTTCATCGGCAGCGACACCGCACGGTTCACCCGGTTCCTGAAGAGCCCGTTCGCTGCGCTGCGCCACGTGGTGCAGGTGTATCGGCGCGAACCGGACCACGAGATCGGCCACAACGCCGCCGGCGGCTGGATGGTGCTGGTGATGCTGGGATTGCTCTGCGTGCAGGTCGGCACCGGGTTATGCGCCAATGACGAGGTCTCGGTGCAAGGACCGTTGGCGGAGGCAGTGGGACCGGCGAACAGCGACTGGTTCAGCCATATCCATGCGGTCAACTTTCGGCTGATCGAAGCCGCGATCGCGCTGCATGTGCTGGCGATCCTGACCTACCGCGTGCTGCGTGGACACCGCCTGGTCTGGCCAATGGTTACCGGCAACAAGCCGCTGCCCGACACGCTGCCCGCGCCTCGCATGGCCAGTCCGGTCAAGGCCATCGGAGCGCTCTGTGCTGCGGCCGGCCTGGTTGTGTTCGTGGTGCTGTATTTCGGCGGATGATGTGGCGCGGTATCGGCCCGGTCAGCGGGCGCGGTAAGTCTTATGGCAGGCACCACAGGCGTCGCCGACGACCTTCACCTGGCTCGCCACGCCGTCGGCGTCCCCTGCCTTGGCCAGTTGCGCCAGCTTGTCCGCCGCCTGGACAAAGTTGTCGGCCGCCTTCTGGAAACCGGCCGAGTCCGACCATACCGCGGGGAGAGCCTTGGTATCGTGACCTGTGTCACTACCCGGCGGGAACTGCGAGGGGAACTGCTTCATCCAGCGGGCCATCGCGTCGGCCGGCTTTTCCAGGGTCTTCACGTCGCCCTTTGCCGCGACCACGGCGCGAATTCCAGCGAAATCGCCCAGCATCAGGTCCTGACCGGCCTGGCGGGTCTCGATCGGGTTCGGTCCCGCGGCCTGGGCAGCCCCTGTCAGGGCAAGCGCCAGAACGACCAAAGCAAGTTTGCGCATCATGTTTACAGCATCCCCGTCGCGTGTGTGGCAAAGTGGGTTCTGACGATACCGTTGGGCTACCGACTAGTCCCTACCAGACTACGGTTCTCTCGCCAAATCAGCAGACTCGATGATTAGAAGGACGACGATGCCAGCCATTCATTCCGTCGCGGTATTCTGTGGCTCCAATTCCGGGACCGATCCCGCCTTCGCCGCCGGCGCCCGAGCTTTGGGACGCGGCCTCGCCGCTTCCCGGATGCGTCTGGTCTACGGAGGCGGCCGGGTAGGCCTGATGGGCGCTGTGGCGGACGCAGTGGTGGAAGGCGGCGGGGAAGTGCTCGGTGTTATCCCGGAATTCCTCGCCCAGTTGGAGGTGGCGCATACCGGCGTCGCCAGGCTGGTGACCACCGACAGCATGCACAGCCGCAAGCAGTTGATGTTTGCCGAGGCGGACGCATTCGTCTCGCTGCCGGGCGGACTGGGCACGTTGGACGAGACGATCGAGATCATCACCTGGCGCCAGCTTGGGCTGCACGACAAGCCGATCCTGCTGTGCGACATCGCCGGCTCGGCCGCGCCGCTGTTGGGTGCGATCGACGCCGCGATTGCGTCAGGCTTCGCCTCGGCGCGCTCGCGCGACCTGTTCGAGGTTACCGACGGGGTCGTGCCGCTGCTGGAGCGTTTGCGCACGTTGCCTCGCACCATCGCGGTGCCGGCGGACCGGTTGTAGCTGCCTTGCGGGTGGCGGGTGGGGCGGGTATATGGCCCGCCTTGGCCGGAGTGTAGCTCAGCCTGGTAGAGCACTGTGTTCGGGACGCAGGGGCCGGAGGTTCGAATCCTCTCACTCCGACCAGCCAGGCGACGCTGCGCCCGTCTCGCCCACGGCCTCACCCCACCGCCGGCCCGACATACCGCGCTTCCGGCCGGAACATCCGCCCCGTCTTCTGCTGCTCCAACGCGTGTGCGATCCAGCTCGCACAGCGCCCGACGGCGAATACCGCCGTGAATGCCTCGCGCGGGATGCCGACGGCGTCCAGCAGCAGCGCCGCCATGATCTCCACGTTCGCCGGCAGCTTCCGCCCCGGCTTTACGCGATCCACCACTGCGGCTACGCGCGCCTCCACCGTGTCGGCGAACGCCAGCCGTCCCACGGCCGGTCCCATGTCCTGCAACGCCACCCGCATCGCCGCCGCGCGTGGATCGTTGCCGCGATACACTCGATGGCCGAATCCCATCAGCCGCTCGCCGCTACGCAGCTTGCCCTCGATCCACGCATCAATATCGTCTGTCGCCGCCAGGGCATCCAGCAAATCCAGCGTGGGCCCCGGCGCGCCACCGTGGATCGGCCCGGTGAAGGCGCACCACGCGCCCAGGACCGCGCACGCTACGCTGGCCCGCGTCGAGGCCACC
Source organism: Acetobacteraceae bacterium (assembly GCA_035486135.1). Classification (GTDB taxonomy): domain Bacteria; phylum Pseudomonadota; class Alphaproteobacteria; order Acetobacterales; family Acetobacteraceae; genus JASHVB01. The sequence goes on along the minus strand of DATHNI010000099.1, from coordinate 21,921 downwards.
ACTCGCGCGGCAAAGCTGGACGCGCTCATCCCGCTATCCGCCATCACAGTGAAATAGGTGTCGAGCGCCCGTGCCGCCGCCGGCCCGGGCACGACGCCATGCAGCATTCGCAACAGGTCTGCGGCGACCGGCAGCGACGGATCGGGCGGCAGCACGGCCTCGCCGGCAGCGCGGCGCAACAGCGCTGGCACGCCCACCGCCAGTGTCGCGGCGATGTCGGGAGCAGCGCTGTCGTCGGGCAGCATGGCAAGGCCGAGCCGCACTGCCGTCTCGAGCGGCCGAGCCGCAGCCACCGGCAGCCAGGCGTCCAGCCGCGCGAATGCCGCCTGGCGCGCCGCGCCCAGTGTCGCTTGCAGGCTGGCCCGCGTCAGGCCCTCGCCCGCGAAGCCGTCCCACAGCAGAGCGACGGTGCCTTCATAGCCATACCGCGCCACCAATTCCGGCAGCGCCACGCCACGCACCCACAGCCTGCCATTAGGCGGATCCAACAGGCTCAGCACGGTGTCCGCGACGACCACCCCTTCCAGTCCGCCACTCAAGCCGTTTCTCCCCGCTGCCGCTGCAGCAGCATGGCGCGCGGTGTTTGGCGAGTCATCCCCCGGCACCGCAAAGCAGCTTGAATCCGGACGCACCGCCTGCGAAAACCGGCCCAATCGCCTCCAGGGGATCTCCAGACGTGGCCAGCAAACAGACCGCCAGCAAGACACTGACCGCCGGGCAGCGCGCCTATGAAGCGAAGCGTGCCGCGAAGGCGGGCATGACCCTGGAGAAGTGGCTCGACACCAAGCAGCGCGAGCAGCAGGCTGAGCAACGCGCGAAAGTGAAGGCGGCTGAGGCGGCGAAACCGCCCAAGAAGCCCGGCTTGTTCGCCCGCCTGATCGAGCGCGCGCACCGGCCGCTGGGAGGCTCGGCCCCTACTGCGCGGCCCCCGACCCGGTGAGTTCGAACACCGGGCGGATCGAATTCAACGCCGCGCGCAGGCTGTCGAACCTCTGCACGTCGCAGCCACGACCGACCGACGACACCAGCCAGCAGCTTATGCCTATCGGGGCATGGACCAGGTAGGTCGGTCCCGGGTCCGGCCCGACCGTGATGACAACCCGCCGGTAGAGCACTGGATCGTCGCTGCGGCGCTCACTCACATAGGCCGAGGCAACATCGCACGCCACCGACAGCCACATGTCCACCAGCGCGCGCTCATCCGGATTGAGCGGCCGAGGCGGAAACGTCCGCAGCACATCTCCAGTCCGATTTGACATGTCGTAGCACCTGTTCGTCGTCCGGTTCAGCATCTCCGCCAGGTGGTTGCAGCGCGGTTGCAGCGCGCGATTCTGCTGGCCACACCACGCGATTGCGATGCGCACGCCCCGATTGACGTGCTACGCTCGTGGTCAGCGCTGCAACGAAGGAGGTATCCGCCCATGCCCTTCGACGCCCTAGTTGTCCCCGCACAACCGAAGCTGCTGTCCGACGTGCTCGCCGAGCATGGTGTCAGCCTGGTCAGCAAGGAAATGCTCGAGGCGCACAAGCATGCGCAGCTCGAGCGATTCGCCCCCAGCTTCTGGTATCGCCACCAGCCGCTGCTGCCGGCCGCCCTGTTGGGATCGGTGGGCTGCATGGCCGCCACCGGCGGCATAAGCCAGCGCATGATGCCGGGCGGCTCACCCGTCTCCGGCTGGCTGACCCTCGCCTGGATGTGCGTTATCGCCTTGCTGATCGCTGCCGGCGTGTTCCGGGTTCGCGCCGGGTCGCATTGGGAGGAACGCTGGGTGCCGGCGGATTGGCTGCACGATCTCGGCGTGCCGGAGCCCATCGCCTTCCTCGGGCGCGAACTTGCCCGCAAGGTTCCCGGGTCGGCGCTGATCCTGGGCGAGTTGAAGCAGGAGCATGTCGTGCTCGATCCCTACCTGCTGCTGGATTGCGACGGCGAGCAAGTGTGCCTCGGGATTTGGGACGACGACGGCATCGTCGCCTGTGCCGGTTACTGACCGGCTCCGGTTACCGACTGGCGAGGGAAACTGCCGTCGCTGTCAGGTCACGCCGATCCTGGGCCACAGGCCGGCGGCGAACGTTGGCATAGCAAGTCGCGACGCCCGATCGCGAGCTAGCGGCAATGCGGGGCGGAACGCAGTGTGCCGGGCATTGGGACCCGCGGGGGAATAACCGCGTCAAGTTCTGCGTGATCGGCGCCCTCTGTGTCTTGGTCTGCGGAGGCGGACCATCCACGCCTTTTCCCGGCGCCGGCAGCGAAGTCGTGGATGGTGCGCCGGAGCCTGCCCCCGGGCGTTTGACCAGCGCTTGACCCGGGACGCATTAAGACGCCGAGAGGCCGGCGCGTCGCCCCGACTGACTGGTTTAATTCCCCGTACCTCCATAGTGGACGGGTGACCCGCAAGCAGTGCCTGGCGCCCGCCTCCCCCGCGCGCTGCGCGTGAGACAGCGAATCGCGTTCTCGTACACCTGCGCTTAACGTTGCTTCGCGAAGCTCTGCCCACGGCAGGAGGCGTCCAGATGGAACTCGCGGAGCGGCGACGGCAGTTGGGTATGGCACTGGGGCGGCTCGAGGCCGGCCAGTGGCAGCAGACCGAGGAGACATGCGGTCGCCTCCTGGCCCGGGATGCGGTGGACGTGGAGGCGCTGCTGTTGCTCGGGCTTTCGGTTGCGGCACGCGGCCAGACCCAGCGCGCCGCAGCGATTCTCGACCGGGTAGCGCGGGAGCGGCCGGACGACGCTCACCCCTGCGGCGACCTCACCGCCTTGCTACCACGCTTTTCGCGCACCCAGATTGCCGCGCAGTATCAGGCCTGCCTCCGCCTGGCACCCGAGGATCTGCGCCTGCGCCAGGCGTTCGCCACCTTCTTGCTGGAGGGGGGCGAGCCGGAGGCCGCGGTCGCCTTGCTGCACGAGGCGCTGCAACTGAATCCCGGTTCCGCCGTCGCGCAGCATGCGATGGGCCTGGCGCTTGCCGAACTGGGGCACAATGAGGAGGCGATCTGGCATTTCCACCAAGCCGTCACAACGAACCCGGCGCAGGCCGCGAGCTGGGCCAATCTCGGCATGCTGCTGAAGGTCGAACGGAAGTTCGACCGGGCGATCGCCGCGTATGCGAGGGCGGTCGACGCGGCGCCTTCGGACGCGCAGATACGGGTCAACCGCGCCGTGGCGTTGCTGCAGGCGGGCCGCTGGTCTGAGGCATGGCCGGACTTCGAGTGGCGCCTCCACGTCAAGGGCGCGGTCACGCTCCCACTCGAGTTTCTGCTCCCCGCGATATCAGAAGCTGGCGACCTGACCGGCCGCACCGTGCTGTTGACGCATGAGGAGGGGTTCGGCGACACGGTGCAGTTCGCGCGCTATGCGCCGTTGCTGGCGCAGCGCGGTGCTGTCGTTCTGGCATGGGTCCCCGAGCCCTTGGCGCGCCTGGTCCGGACCGTTCAGGGTGTCGCTGGGGTGTTCACCGGCGGCGGTGCGCCCCCGTCGTTCGATTTCCATTGTCCCTTCGTCAGCCTGCCCCGCGTGTTCGAAACCACCGTGGCGACGGTTCCCGCCGAGCCCTACCTGACCGCCGATCCGACACTGGTGGATGCTTGGGCAGAGCGGCTGCCGGCTGCCGCCATGCGGGTCGGGCTGACCTGGGCAGGACAGACCCGTCCCTGGCTGCCCGGCTTCGCCACGGTAGACCGCCGGCGCAGCGCCGGTCTGGCGGCTTTCGCTCGACTGGGTGCGGTGCCGGGCGTGCAGTTCGTCAGCCTGCAAAAGGGCCCGGCACAAACACAGATTCGCCAGATGCAGGATGAGATGGCGTCACGCGCCACGGCGGGAATGCGGCTCTACGATCCCATGGGGATGGTGGAGGATTTTGCCGACACCGCGGCGATCGTCGCCAATCTCGATCTGGTGGTCACCGTGGATACTGCGGTCGTGCATCTGGCCGGCGGCATGGGCAAGCCGGTGTTCATGCTCGACCGCTATGACAATTGCTGGCGTTGGCTGTCGGGGCGGGTCGATAGTCCTTGGTACCCGACGATGACAATCTTCCGCCAGGAGAAGCATGGCGACTGGTCCGCTCCGATGGCCCGGGCGACTGCCGCGCTGCAGGCCATGGCCGCCTGGCACGGTGCGACCACTGTGTAATACCGCCCGCTTAAGGGCTGACTCAAAGGCGCCGCCATCACCGTCATGGCGGGCGAAGGCCCGCCGTCCACGACATTGCCTCAAGCAGCTACGAAAGTCGTGGATACCGACCTGCGTCGGCATGACGATGTGCCGGTTCGATCACGCCGGCGGATGACGCCGAAACCTGCGGCCGGTCAGAACAGACCTTCGATCTCACCGTCCTCGCGCAGGTGGATCGCCTCGGCGGCCGGCGTCTTTGGCAGTCCCGGCATCGTCATGATGTCGCCGCAGATCGCCACCACGAAGCCGGCCCCGGCGGACAGCCGCACCTCACGCACTGGCAGCACGAACCCTTCCGGCGCCCCCATCACCGTCGGATCGGAGGTGAAGCTGTACTGCGTCTTGGCAATGCATACCGGCACGTTGCCGAAACCGGCATCTTCGAAGCCCTTCAACCGTCGTGCCACCGCGTCCGGCACCGCGATGTCCGACGCGCGATAGATGTTCTGCGCGATGGTGCGGATCTTGTCGGCGAGCTTCAGGTCCGACGGATACAGCGGCCGGCACGCCGCCTTGCCACTGTCGATGCGAGTTACCACCGCGCGAGCCAGGCTCTCCGCGCCCGCGCTGCCATCCGCCCAGTGCGTGCAGGAGATCGCCTCCACCCCCTGTGCGCTCATCGCATCGCGGATCACGGCGAATTCTTCTTCCGTATCGGAATTGAAGTGGTTCACCCCGACGACCACCGGCAGACCGAACTTGCCCAGGTTCTCGACATGCCGCGCCAGGTTGGCCACCCCACGCTTGACCGCGGCGACGTCTTCCTTGCCAAGTGCGGACCGCGCCACGCCACCATGCATCTTCAGCGCCCGCACCGTCGCCACGATCACCGCACAGGACGGCGTTAACTCCGCCTGGCGGCACTTGATGTCGATGAACTTCTCCGCGCCAAGATCGGCACCGAAGCCGGCTTCCGTCACCACGACATCGGCCATCTTCAACCCGAGTCGCGTCGCCATCACAGAGTTGCAGCCATGCGCGATGTTGGCGAACGGCCCACCATGCACGAACGCCGGCGAACCTTCCAGCGTCTGCACCAGATTAGGCGCCAGCGCATCCTTCAGCAGCACGGCCATCGCGCCGTCCGCCTTGATGTCCTTCGCCGTCACCGCTTTGCCGTCGCGCGTCTGCGCCACGATCATCTTGCCCAGCCGCTCCTGCAACTCGTCCAGATCGCGTGACAGGCAGAACACCGCCATCACTTCCGACGCGACGCTGATGTCGAACCCGTCCTCACGCGGGAACCCGTTCGCCACGCCGCCCAGGCTGTTGACGATCGAGCGCAGCGCCCGGTCGTTCATGTCCAGGCACCGCCGCCACGACACCCGCCGCGCATCGATGCCGAGCGCATTGCCCCAATAGATGTGGTTGTCGATCATCGCGGCCAGCAGGTTGTTGGCCGAGGTGATCGCGTGGAAATCACCCGTGAAGTGCAGGTTGATCTGGTCCATCGGCACCACTTGCGAATAGCCGCCGCCGGCCGCGCCGCCCTTCATGCCGAAGCTGGGACCCAGCGACGGTTCGCGCAGGCAGATCACCGCCCGCTTGCCGATGCGGTTCAATGCATCGCCGAGCCCGACTGTCGTAGTGGTTTTTCCCTCGCCAGCGGGAGTCGGGCTGATGCCGGTGACCAGCACCAGCGCACCATCCGGTTTGTCCGCCTGCTGGTTGATGAAATCGAAACCGACCTTTGCCTTGTAGCGGCCGTACGGTTCCAGCGCCTCGTCCGGAATGTGCAGCCTGGCAGCGACCTCGGCGATGGGCCGCATTTTGCTCTCGCGGGCAATCTCCAAATCCGTCTTCATGTCAGGCTGCTCTCCTCCGGTTGATGCCGAGGTCATTCAGGGCCTCGGCCATGGCGGCTACCGCGCGCCGCATGTCGGCTGGCGCAATGGCACCGATGCAGCCGACGCGGAAACTTGGCGTCGGCGTGTTGTAGAAATTGCTGATCAGCACGCCGCGTGCTTTCAGCGCATCGACGAAGTGTTGCAGGTCCCAGCCGGGATCGGCAGGCGCATGCACGTTGACGATGATCGGTCCCTGGTGCTCGCGCGCCAGATACGGCGTCAAGCCCATCGCCTGCACGCCGTCGTACAACACCCGCATGTTCGCGGAGTAGCGTGCCAGCCGCGCCGGCTGGCCGCCCTCGGCATCGTACAGGTCGAGCGCGACGCTCAGCGCGTTCAGCACCTGCGCCGGCGGCGTGAAGCGGAAGCGGCCCGAGCCGCTGCGCTTCGTATGGGCGTGGATGTCCGCCAGGTCGAACGACCAGCTTCCGGCATTACCGGCACACGCCTCCAGCCGATCGACGCGCGCCACCGCGAAGGCGACGCCCGCGATGCCTTCCAGGCATTTGTTGGGCGTGAACACCACCGCGTCGACCTCCGGTTGCGCGGAGATATCGAGCGGCAGGGCTCCGAATGCCGACACTGCATCGACGATCATGCGCCGCCCGGCCGCGCGCACCACGGCACCAATCGCGGCGGGGTCGTGCACGACACCACTGCCGGTTTCGGAATACACCACGCCGACATGCGAAATCGTGGAGTCGTCGGCTAGCGCGGCGGCGACCGCGTCCGGTGGCGTTGGGGCATCCGCCGAGATCGGCAGCGGCACGGGCACTCGGCCGGCCTCGCGCGCCAGCCGGACCATCCGGTCGCTGTACGCTCCGGTGGCGGGGATCAGCAGCTTGCCGCCGGGCGGGATGAAGGTGCGCAGCGCCGCTTCCGTGATGAAATGCCCGCAGCCTTGCAACGGCAATACGCTGTGTTGGTCCGCTATACCGCGGGCGATGCGCAACAGCCGCTCCCGCAAGCCGGCGGCAAGCGGGCGGAAGTCGTTGTCCCACGGCGCGAAGTCATGGCCGAGCGCGGCGCGCACTTCGGGGCGCGTGGTCACCGGGCCGGGGATCAGCAACAGCATGGGAACACCTGGGGAGGGAAGCGACGAACAGGTGCAGGCTTCGCACGAAGACGGCGGGAAATCCACCCGGCTGGTCCTGACCGTCTGTTAACCTTCGCGGCCCAGAAGGAAAAGTGTCGGCCGGCAACCCCGCATCCGCAGTCTGGGGGCGCGTCTTGCACGCAATGGGGTTCGTCGCCGAGTCGACGCCACCGGCGCCAGCGCAATATGCTCCGGCCCAACCGGCGCCGCCGGTCGCACATGCGGCGCCGTATTGCAGGAGGAAGCCATGGCAGGATTGCTCGCGGGCAAGTCCGCATTGATCACCGGCGGCGGCGGCGGCATCGGCCGCGCCACCGCGCTGGCTTTCGCACGTGAAGGCGCGCGTGTCGCGGTCGCCGACGCCGTGATCGAAAGCGCCCAACAGACGGTGGCGCTGGTGAACGAGGCCGGCGGACAGGCCATGTCGCTCACCGTCGACGTCACCGACACGGCGCAGGTGCAGGCGATGATCCGCAGCGTGGTCGCCGCGTTTGGCCGGCTGGATTGCGCATTCAACAATGCCGGCATCGCCGGCTTCCAGGTGGATGCTGCAGGCAAGAGGACGCACGAATGGGCGGACGAATCCTTCGATCGCATGATCGCGGTGAACCTCAAGGGCGTCTGGCTGTGCATGAAGCATGAAATCCCGCAGATGCTCGCGCAGGGCGGTGGCGCGATGGTCAACACCGGCTCGATCGCCGGGCTGATCGGCCTGCCCAGTTCGTCGGCCTATGTCGCCGCCAAGCACGGCGTGCTGGGCCTGACCAAGACCGCGGCGCTGGAATATGCAGGAGACAACATCCGGGTGAACGCGGTCTGCCCCGGTTATATCGAAACGAAGATGACCGAGGACACGATGCGCCGCCGTGGTGCCGAGTTGATGGAAAGGGTGCCGTTCCATCGCATGGGCAAACCGGAGGAGATCGCGGAGATGGTGTTGTGGCTGTGCAGCGACCGCGCCTCGTATGTCAGTGGCGCCTGCTACAACGTGGACGGCGGCTACATGGCGATATGAGTTGTTTCCAGGGCGGTCGCGAGACGGAGGAAACCATGGCAAACGAAACAGTTCGCCTTGCCGAGTACGCGGCCGGTCTGCGCTACGAAAACATACCGGCGGACGTCGCGCAGAATTTGGAGAACGAAGCGGAGCTTGCGTCGGTGGGCGCATGAATTTCGCGTCCTGTCATTGCGCGGCGCGCAGTGCCGAAGTGATCCCGCGCCGGACGAGCCGAGGAGCGTTCGACAGGCGGGGGATTGCTTCGGCGCTGCGCGCCTCGCAATGACAGGTCATTCCATGACCGCCCGCGAACGCACTCGCCTTACGCGTTGGTCAGGCCGCCGTCGATCGTGATGGTCTGGCCGGTGATGTACGATGCATCGTCAGAGCATAGGAAACGGATGACCGAGGCCACCTCGCTGGGTTGGCCGAAGCGGCGCAATGGGATGTCGCGCTGATACGTCTCGCCGCGCTCGGCGATGATCGCATCCGTCATGCGCGTCAGGATCACCCCCGGCGCGACGGCATTCACCAGGATATCGGGTGCGAACCTACGCGACAGCGAGCGTGTCAGGCCGACGATGCCGCCCTTCGCCGCACCATAGGCCGCGTGGCCCGGACTGCCGCGGCGGAACGCGACCGAACTGGCGAATACCAGCCGCGCTGGTCCACGCGTGTCGGCATGCGGACGCAAGGCGACCGCCATATCGTAGGCATTGGTGAGGTTGGCGGCGATCGCACGGTTCCAGACGCCGTGGTCGTCCGGGTCGAGCGGATCGGGTTCGAACACGCCGGCCAGGTGCACCAGCGCATAGACCGGCTTCGCCCGTTCCAGCAGGTCGACGCAGACGGCGGGCGTGGCAAGGTCGGTCGCCACGGTGAACACCCGCACGCCGCCCAGCGCGGTTCTGGCGTCGTTCAGCCGTTGTTCGTCGAGGTCGAGCAAGATGACGTGCGCGCCGTGGTCGAGGAAGGCGCGAGCGGTGGCGACCCCGATGCCGCCCGCGCCGCCGGTGATGACGATGTGTCGGTTGGTGAAATCCATCATGTCGGCAGGAAAGCAGATTCACCACAAAGGCACAAAGGCACCCAGTTCGCTCGGAGTGTCGCTACGTGTCGCGGTGTGTTTGTGGTGCAGCCGGCTTTTCCCTCCGTCGTCTCAAACGCGCCGGACCACGTACGCCTGTTCCAGCGCCTCGACAATCTCCGCCGCGTGTGCCGGATCGCGCGCTTCCACCATGACCTCCAGCTCCGCCGCCTGCACCGAGGCGGCGGCGAACAGGCGCTGGTGCGACACCTCGATGATATTGCCGCCGGTGGTGCCGATCTTGCCGGCGATGTCCGCCAGCACGCCCGGCCGGTCGGGGATTTGCAGATGCAGCCGCAGCAATCGCCCATCGCGCAGCAGGTTGCGCAGCAGCACGTTGGACAGGATGCGCGCGTCGATATTGCCGCCGGTGATTGCCACGCCGACGCGCTTGTTGCGGAAGCGCGAACCGAACGTCAGCAACGCTGCGACGCCAACGGCACCGGCACCTTCGGCCACCGTCTTGCCGCCCTCCGCCAGCAATCCGATCGCCTCCTCGACGGCGCGTTCCGGCACCACCAGCATGTCGGTCACCCGCCGGCGCACCAGCTCAAACGGCATTTCGCCGATGTCGCGCACGGCGATGCCTTCGGCGATGGTCGGGCCGCCCACCGAAACAGTCCGGCCGGCCAGCTTCTGTGCCATGGCGGCGTAGGCTTCCACTTCCACGCCGTATACCGCGATGCCGGGACGCAGAGTGGTTGCGGCGACCAGGCAGCCGGCCAGCAATCCGCCGCCGCCCACCGGGATCACCAGGGCGTCGAGGTCCGGCGCATCGTCCAGCAGTTCGAGCGCCAGCGTGCCCTGACCCGCCATCACTGCGCGGTCGTTATACGGATGCACGAACACAAGCTGCCGTTCCAATGCCAATTGCTCGGCATGGTCCGCGGCTTCCGCCAGGGTTTCACCGTGCAGCACGATGGTCGCGCCCCAGGCGGCGGTGCGCGTGATCTTGGTGGACGGCGTGAATGTCGGCATGACAATCGTCGCCGCCACGCCGGCAAGGTGCGCATGGCGCGCCACGGCCTGCGCGTGGTTGCCCGCCGACATCGCGATCACGCCGCGCGCTTGCTCGTCCGCACTGAGCAACGCCAGCCGGTTCGCCGCGCCGCGCTCCTTGAAGGCGCCGGTGACCTGGAGGTTGTCGAGTTTTAGCGTCACCGTCGCGCCGGTCGCACGTGAGACGGCCTCGCTTGGCAGCGCCGGCGTGCGCACCACGCGACCGGCGATACGGCCAGCGGCCGCCTGCACGTCGGCGAGATCGATCATTGGGATGCGAAGGGCAAAGAGTCACTTTCCCCCTCCCCTTGAGGGAGGGGGTTAGGGGGAGGGGTGCGTGCAGCCGCAGTCCTTGGCGGTACGCACCCCTCCCTCCAACCCCCTCCCTCAAGGGGAGGGGGAGAGACCTTCGTCGGGTCCGTCACCGGAACGACAGTTCGAGGATCTCGTACGACCGGTCGCCGCCCGGCGCGGGGACCGACACCGAATCACCCACTTTCTTGCCGATCAGCGCCTTGGCCAGCGGTGCGGAAATCGACAGCCGGCCGGACTTGATGTCCGCCTCGTGCACGCCGACGATCTGATAGGTGGATTCCTTGTCGGTCTCCTCGTCCACCAGCCGCACATGCGCGCCGAACATGACGTGGCTGCCGGACAGGCCCGACGGATCGATTACCTCGACTGCCGAGATGATCTCCTCCAGTTCGGCGATACGGCCCTCGATGAAGGACTGGCGTTCGCGCGCGGCATGATATTCCGCATTTTCCGACAGATCGCCGTGCGTTCGCGCTTCGGCGATCTGCCGAATGATGGACGGACGCTCTTCCGACTTGAGCACGCGAAGCTCGTCTTCGAGTCGCTGCAGGCCGGGCGCGGTCATCGGGAACTTCTGCACAGACGGCATCCTTCGATCAGCAAGCGCAACGTGTGCGTGGGTTACTGGCCATACGCCGCCGCCGCGGCCGGGGTACGGCAGCGACGGAGCGCCTAGAACGATCTGCGAAAGTAGGATTGCAGGGGCGCGACTTCAAGCGTCCCCGCCCGGAGGGCGGCGATGGCATGCACCGCCGCCCGGGCACCGGCCATGGTGGTGTAGTGCGGCACGAAGTGGGTCAGCGCGCTGCGCCGGATGGCGAAGCTGTCGGCAACCGATTGCGGGGTTGAGGCGGTGTTGACGACAAGCTGCACATCGCCGGAGCGGATTGCATCGACGCAATGCGGCCTCCCCTCCAGCACCTTGTTGACCACCGCAACGGGCAGGCCGGCCTCGCGGATGTGAGCAGCGGTGCCGCGGGTCGCCAGGATGCCGAAGCCCATCTCGACCAGGCGCCGGGCGAGCGCCGCCAGTCCCTTCTTGTCGGCGTCTTTCACTGACAGGAACACCGTGCCGGCCTGCGGCAGGATCACCCCGGCGCCGAGCTGCGACTTGGCAAAGGCACGTTCGAAGCTGGCGTCGAGGCCCATCACCTCGCCGGTGGATTTCATTTCCGGGCCGAGGATGGTGTCCACGTTGGGGAACCGGGCGAACGGAAACACCGCTTCCTTCACAGCGACATGCGGTGCGATCGCCTGGTCGTCCAGTTGAAAGCTGGCGAGGTGCTCTCCCGCCATGACACGCGCGCCGACCTTGGCGACGGCGACGCCGGTGGCCTTGGCAACGAACGGCACGGTGCGCGACGCCCGCGGGTTCACCTCCAGCACGTAGATCTCGTCGTCTTTGATGGCGTATTGCACGTTCATCAGGCCAACCACACCGAGCGCCTTGGCCATCGCCTCGGTTTCCGCCTTCAACTCGGTGACGGTTGCCGGCGACAGCGTGTAGGGCGGCAGGGAACAAGCTGAATCGCCGGAGTGGATGCCGGCCTCCTCGATATGCTCCATGACGCCGGCGACATAGACTGTCTCGCCGTCGGCGATGCAGTCCACGTCCACCTCGATGGCGTCATTGAGATAGCGGTCGATCAGCACGGGGTTGTCGCCGGAGACGCGCACCGCCTCGCGCATGTATCGATGCAGGCCGGCGCGGTCATAGACGATCTCCATGGCGCGGCCACCCAGCACATAGCTCGGGCGGATCACCACCGGATAGCCGATGCGCTCGGCGATCGTCTCGGCTTCGCCGGCGGATCGCGCGGTGCCGTTCTCCGGCTGGCGCAGTCCGAGGCGTTGCAGAAGGTGCTGGAAGCGCTCGCGATCCTCGGCGATGTCGATCGCGTCGGCGCTGGTGCCGAGGATCGGGATGCCCGCCTTCGACAGTGCCTGCGACAGTTTCAGCGGCGTCTGGCCGCCATACTGCACGATGCAGCCCAGCAGTGTGCCGCGCTCCTGTTCCTTGCGGATCAGGGCGATGACGTCTTCCGCGGTCAGAGGCTCGAAATACAGCCGATCGGAGGTGTCGTAATCGGTGCTGACGGTTTCCGGATTGCAGTTGACCATGATGGTCTCGAACCCGGCGTCCTTCAGCGCATAGGCGGCATGGACACAGCAATAGTCGAACTCGATGCCCTGGCCGATGCGGTTGGGGCCGCCGCCGAGGATGATGATCTTGGTCCGTTCGGTCGGATCCGCTTCGCAGGTCGGCGCGCCGTAGCCGCCTTCGTAGGTCGAGTACATGTAGGGCGTGGCCGAGGCGAACTCGGCGGCGCAGGTGTCGATGCGCCTGTAAACCGGCAACACGCCGAGCTCGGCGCGCTGCTTCGCCACTGCGGGTTCGCTGCGGCCGGTCAGTTCGGCGAGGCGATGGTCAGAGAAGCCGAGCGCCTTCAGGCGGCGCAAGGCGCCGGCATCACGCGGCAGGCCGCCGGCCGCGACGCCGCGCTCGGCTGCGACGATGCGGTCGAGCTCGCGCAGGAACCAGGGGTCGAATTTGGTGGTCTCGTGGATGTCCTCGATCGACAGGCCGGCACGCAGTGCCTGCGCCGCCATCAACAGCCGGTCGGGACGGGGCGCAGAGAGTGCGGCGCGGAAGGCGTCGGGGCCGCCATCGCCTGGCGGCTCGACCTCGTCGAGCCCGAAATAGCCGGTTTCCATGCTGCGCAAGCCTTTCTGCAAGGCTTCCGCGAAATTGCGACCGATCGCCATCGCCTCGCCGACGGACTTCATCGACGTGGTGAGCAAGGCGGGGGTGCCGGGGAATTTCTCGAAGGTGAACCGGGGGATTTTCACCACGACGTAGTCGATGGTGGGTTCGAAGCTGGCGGGGGTGACGCGGGTGATGTCGTTGGCGAGTTCGTCCAGCGTATAGCCGACGGCAAGCTTTGCCGCGATCTTGGCGATCGGGAAGCCTGTCGCCTTCGAGGCGAGCGCGGAGGAGCGCGACACCCGCGGGTTCATCTCGATGATGACCATGCGGCCGTCTGCCGGGTTCACCGCGAACTGCACGTTGGAGCCGCCGGTATCGACGCCGATCGCGCGCAGGCAGGCGATCGACGCGTCGCGCATCCGCTGATACTCTTTGTCGGTGAGCGTCAGCGCGGGGGCGACAGTGACGCTGTCGCCGGTGTGGATGCCCATCGGATCCACGTTCTCGATCGAGCAAATGATGATGCAGTTGTCGGCTCGGTCGCGCACCACCTCCATTTCGAATTCTTTCCAGCCGACGACCGACTCTTCGATCAGCACTTCGGTGGTGGGCGAGGCTTCCAGCCCGCCGGCGACGATCTGTTCGAATTCCTCGCGGTTATAGGCGATGCCGCCGCCGGTGCCGCCGAGGGTGAAGGACGGACGGATGACGGCCGGCAGGCTGGTCGTCGTCAGCGCGGCGCGCGCTTCTTCCACGGTGTGGGCAATGGCGGATTTCGGTGATTCGATGCCGATCGCGGCCATGGCGTCGCGGAATTTGAGGCGGTCCTCGGCGCGGTCGATCACCTCGGCGCGGGCGCCGATCAGCTCGACGTTATGGCGTTGCAGCGCACCGTTGCGGGCAAGCTGCATGGCGGTGTTGAGCGCGGTCTGGCCGCCCATGGTGGGCAGCAGGGCGTCGGGTTTTTCCCGGGCGATGATCTTCTCGACGATATCGGGCGTGATTGGCTCGACATAGGTGGCATCGGCCAGGCCGGGGTCGGTCATGATTGTGGCGGGATTCGAGTTCACCAGGATCACGCGGAAACCTTCGGCCTTCAGTGCCTTGCAGGCCTGGGCGCCGGAATAGTCGAACTCGCAGGCCTGGCCGATGACGATCGGGCCGGCGCCGATGATCATGATGGATTGGATGTCGGTTCGCTTGGGCATGGATCGCTTTCACTTCGCCACGGCGTCGGAGGACCGGAGGGCCGATGGGACAGCCGGGGGCACGGGCGCCGCGGTGGGGGCAATCGGACTACCGCAAGCTTCTAACGCGGAGTTAGCCAGCGGCCGCGGCCGCACCCCCACGGCTGAAAATGCGCAGGTACGGCTCCCAGGCCAGCGATTTGTGCTATTTTCATGGTAGGAAGTGCGGAGAACCACGGAGGACCACGGAGGCTGTGCGTCTCCCCGGTCTCTGGAGCAACTTGCAGCCTCCATAGCCTTCCGCGATTGGCCCCACTTGCTCCGCGCTGAAAGAAAGCTCTTGCTGCCTCCACACGGCAGGTCGCTCTCGTGCGTGGGGGCAGGGCGGAATATGGCCTGGGCCGATCGCGCGCGGCCAGCCTGCAGACTCATCATGCCTACGAACATCATGACGACGCTATTTTCTCGACCGGACAAAGTGCGTGAGGCTCTGGCAGACTTCGATTAACGCCGCCGATGTCCGGTAGCGATCGAGCCATCGCGGCCCCCGACGGGGTCAATTCGAGATGCCAATGGCACTGCAATGCGCCCTCTGGCAGGCGAACTGGCTCGTGGATCAAGCGATCGCGCAGGCAGGCCGCTACCGCATCACAGAAGACTTCGTAGCTGACATCGTGATCGATAAGCGCGGCGAACCGTGTGTAGCCGGCTTCGATATTCGGCTCATTGATGACGTTCCGGAACGCGGTCGTCAGCAACAGCGAGCGCGCATCCATCTCACGCCTGCTGCGCGATCATTCCGACGAACCGTTCGAACAAATAGTGGCTGTCGCTCGGTCCCGGGCTCGCTTCCGGATGGTACTGCACGCTGAACGCTGGCCGGTCGGAACATGCCAGCCCCTCGTTCGAACCGTCGAACAGCGACACGTGAGTCACCCGCGCAGTCGCCGGCAGCGTCTCCGGGTCCACCGCGAAGCCGTGGTTCTGGCTGGTGATCTCTACCTTCCCGCTCGCCAGGTCCTTCACCGGCTGGTTGGCGCCGCGATGGCCGCGGTCCATCTTGTAGGTCTTCGCGCCCAGCGCCAGGGCCAGCAATTGGTGCCCAAGGCAGATGCCGAACAGCGGCACCCCCGCATCGAGCACGCCGCGGATCGCCGGGACGGCGTATTCCCCGGTTGCGGCCGGATCGCCCGGGCCGTTCGACAGGAACACCCCATCCGGAGCGTGCCGCAGGATGTCGTCCGCCGTCGCGGTTGCCGGCACCACGGTGACGCGGCACCCGGCGGAGGCCAGGCAGCGCAGGATGTTGCGCTTCGCCCCGTAATCCACCGCCACCACGTGGAGCTTCGGCGCGGTCTGCCGGCCCATGCCGCCGGGCCAGGCCCAGCGCGTCTCATCCCAGTCGTAGGTCTGCCGGCAAGACACCTCCCGGGCGAGGTCCATGCCTTCAAGCCCCGGCCATTCCGCCGCCTGCGCGCGCAGCGCGGCGACGTCGAAGCGACCGTCCGCCGGGAAAGCCAGCACGCCGGTTGGCGCACCGCCATCGCGGATGCGCATCGTCAGTGCGCGCGTATCCACGCCGGACACCCCGGCGATGCCCCGCGCCCGTAGCCAGGCGTCCAGGTGTTGGACCGCGCGCCAGTTGGAGGGCTCGGTTACATCCTGCTTCACCACCAGGCCGCGGGCGGCGATCGTCATCGCCTCGATGTCCTCGGCGTTGGCGCCGACATTGCCGATATGCGGGAAGGTGAAGGTGATGATCTGCCCGGCATAGGACGGGTCGGTCAGCGTTTCCTGGTAGCCGGTCATGCCGGTGTTGAAGCAGACCTCGCCCACCGGCGCCGGCACGGCGGTGAACGCGCCGAAGCCGAGGCCCCAGAACACGCCGCCATCGGCCAGCACCAGGGCGGCCGTGGCGCCGAGCGGGACATCGCCAGCGTCGGGATCGTCGGCTCGCATCGGCGACGCCGGGCCGCCCTGGAGGTCGGCGAGCGTCAGGCCGGTGGCGGCGATAATGGCGGACCAATGGCGCGACGGAACCGCCTCGGCCTGGCGCCATTTACGGACCGCCTCGGTGCCCACGCCGGTCAGGCGCGCGGCCGCCTCGGGACCGCCCAGCCGTTCGATGATAGTATCCACGGTTACTGGCATGAGGAGGAGTATATGGGAAGTAATTTCCCACGACAAGCAGACGCCGCTGGCCTGGGAATTTTTTTCCGCGAAAGGAGCTGCTCATGACACCAGAAACACGACCGATCGTCGCCACCGGCGGCTGCCAGTGCGGCGCTGTGCGCTATGCCCTCTATGCTGCGCCGGAAGGCAGCGTGTGTCACTGCCGCATGTGCCAGAAGGCGGTGGGCGGCCCGTTCGCAGCGCTGGCCAAATTCGCCAAATCCGACCTGGCATGGACTCGGGGACAGCCGGCATCGTTCCGCAGCTCCACCGTGTCGTGCCGGGACTTCTGCGCCGTCTGCGGCACGCCACTGACATTCCGCTACCTCGATGCGCCGCATATGGAGGTGACGATCGGCAGCCTGGACAACCCCGCAGCGGTCCCGCCACTGCGAAATTTCGGCGTCGAGAGCCGTCTAGCCTGGGTCGCCGACCTGGTGCCCGGCCGATTGCCGGAGGTCACGACGCAGGAACATGCGACGCGCACCATTATCGGCCGCCAGCATCCCGATCACGATACGCCGGCCGACTGGAAACCGCCTATTGTATAGAGGGCAATTGTTCAGGGGGCCTCGCCGTGGCAATACGCGACCAATTCACCGACCAGCTCAGGGCCTCGATGAAGGCCGGCACCGCGGCGCGCACCTCCACGCTGCGGATGATCCTTGCCCGGCTGAAGGACATCGACATCGCTGCCCGCCCCAAGGGGATCGACAAGGTGCCGGATGAGGAGGTGCTGGCCATGCTGCGCGGCATGGTGAAGTCACGCCGGGAATCGGTCGATCTCTACCGCCAGGGCAACCGGCAGGACCTGGTGGACAAGGAAGAATCCGAGATCGCCGTGATCGAGAGTTTTCTCCCGCAACCGATGGACGATGCGGCGATGGCGCAGGCGATCGACGCCGCCGTGGCGGAGACCGGCGCCACCGGCATCAAGGAGATGGGCAAGGTGATGGCCACGTTGCGGGTGAAGCACGCCGCCACGCTGGATATGGCCAAAGCCGGGGTGATGGTGAAGGCACGGCTGTCGTGATCGGGCAACGGACTGCCCCTCCCCTTGAGGGCTTGAGCCGTGAAACGGATCAAGGCTGGGGGGAGGGGGAGGAGTCTTTCTGATGGCCCTGTCGCCCGCCTTCCTGGAAGAGTTGCGTGCGCGCACGCCGCTGGCTGCGGTGGTCGGCCGGCGGGTGAAGCTTGCCCGCTCGGGGCGGCAGATGAAGGGGTGCTGTCCGTTCCACAACGAAAAGACCCCCAGTTTCTACGTCTACGAGGACGGTTACCACTGCTTCGGCTGCGGCGCGCATGGCGACGCCATCGGCTTCGTCATGCAGACCCAGAGCGCCGGATTTATGGAAGCTGTGCAGCAATTGGCAGCCGAGGCCGGGCTGGAGGTGCCGCAGCCGTCGCCCGAGGCGGCCGAAGCCGAACGCCGGCAGCACGATCTCGTCTCCGTCTTGCAGGCTGCCCAGGCGAGCTACCAGCGCCGGCTTGGTCTGCCGGAGGGCCGCCACGCGCTGGCCTACCTGCGCGGGCGCGGCCTGACCGATGAGGCCATCCAGCGGTTCGGCCTCGGGTGGTCCGGCGAAGGCCGCGGCGCCCTGATCGCCGACCTGGCGCGCGACGGCATCACCCAGGATCAGCTTGTCGAGGCCGGGCTGATGCGTCGCGATGATGAAACCGGACGTAGCTACGATCTGTTCTTCAACCGCGTGATGTTCCCCATTCGGGATCGCCGCGGACGAGTGATCAGCTTCGGTGGCCGTATCCTTGGCGACGGCCAGCCGAAATATGTCAACGGGCCGGAGACCGCGCTGTTCTCCAAGCGCCGCAACCTCTACGCGCTCGACCTCGCGCGGGAAGCGGTGCGTGGCGGCGCGGCCCTGGTGGTGGTCGAGGGCTACATGGATGTCATCGCACTGCACCAGGCGGGGTGCGGTGGTGCGGTCGCCCCGCTCGGCACCGCGCTGACGGAAGAGCAAATGGAGGAGCTGTGGCGGCTGTCGCCGGCTCCGGTGGTTTGCTTCGACGGCGATGCCGCCGGGGCACGCGCCGCGGCGCGTGCCGCCGATCTTTCCCTCCCGATGCTGGCGCCGGACCGCACGCTGCGGCTTGCCACCCTGCCGGCCGGCGAAGACCCGGACACGCTGGTGCGGCGCCAGGGCATGGCGGGGTTCCAGGCGATCCTGACCGCGGCGCGGCCCTTGGCCGACGCGCTGTACGACCTGCTGCGCGAAACCGCCGGCGCGGCCACCCCGGAGCAACGCGCCGCGCTGCGCCACCGGCTGGAGGACGCGGCCGGCCGCATCCCCGATCGCGCGCTGGCCAGCGAATATCGCCGCGTATTGCTCGACCGCTTCTACGCCGAGCGCAACAACACGCCCCGTGGCACTGCCGGGCGCAACGGCGCGCAACGCGACGGGCCGAGGTTCCAGCCGCCGGTGCGTCGCCATCCCCGCCCGGTGCCCAGCGTCGGCCGCACCGACAGCGAGCGCAGCCGCATTCTCACTGCCATCCTGCTGCGCCATCCGAACCTGCTGCACGACGTGGACCACGCCTATGCCGCGCTGGCGCTCGATCCTGCGCTGGCGACGCTGCGCGACGCCATCCGGGGATGGTCGGAAAGCGCCGACCTGCTTGACTCGGCGGCCTTGATCGACCACCTCACGTTGTCTGGATTGCAGGCGGACGTCGAACAAGTCCTGGCAGGGGCGCCCGTGCCGTTGCCCGCTTGCGCGTCGGCCGCCGCGATGCCAGCGGAGGCTGAAGCCGGATGGTGGCATATCTTCGGGTTCCTGAACCTGGACCACCTGCGGGAAGAGGTGAAATTGGCTGAATCCGAAGCCGCAGCGAACCTCACTCAGGACACCCAGCGCCGGGCGCTGTCGTTGAAAGCCGCTTTGAACAAGGTGATGGCCGGCGAGCCCGACGGTGTCGAGCTTGCCGCGTAGCATGGCGAGGATCGCGCCCCTCGGGCCGCCTCGAGGACTGAAGGAGAGCCGTTAGCGATGGCGACGAAGCCCAGCGTATCCGCCGAAACCGTCACGGCGGAGCAAGATGTGGAATCCACCTTGCTCGATGTCCAGACCGTCGCCGTCAAGCGGCTGATCGCCCGCGGCAAGGAGCGTGGCTATATCACCTTCGACGAACTGAACACCGTGCTGCCGCCAGAGCAAAACAGCTCGGAACAGATCGAAGACGTGATGGCCAACTTCAACGAGATGGGCATCCAGGTCGTCGAGGGCGAGGAAACCGAGGACGGCGAAGCGCCGCCGGTCAAGGTCGAGAAAACCGAAGAGGCCGAGGAAGAAGAACCCACCGGCAACGTGGACGAGGCCAGCCTCGGCCGCACCGACGATCCGGTTCGCATGTATCTGCGCGAGATGGGCAGCGTCGAGCTGCTGTCGCGCGAGGGCGAGATCGCCATCGCCAAGCGCATCGAGGCCGGGCGTGACATGATGATCGGCGGGCTGTGCGAAAGCCCGCTGACCTTCAAGGCGATCATTTCCTGGCACGACCAGCTCAAGGCCGGGCGCATGCTGCTGCGCGACATCGTGGACCTGGAGGCGACGCAGGGCGCCGGCGCCCCGACCGGCGACGGCACCGCCCCGCCGCCGCCCCCGGCCGAGACGAATGGCGCCGGGTTCGACAGCGGCGAGGACATGGACGATGAGGAGGGCGAAGGCCCCGGCATCTCCCTCTCGGCCCTGGAGGAGAAGCTGAAGCCGGAGGTGCTTGCCACCTTCGAAGAGATCGAGGGGCTCTACAAGAAGCTGCACAAGATGTCGTATCGCCGGCTGGAGACGATGACATCGGGCGAGGATATCAGCTCGCGCTCGGAAAAGACCTATGAGCGGTCGCGCGACGAGCTGGTGCAGAAGGTCGGCCAGGTGCGGCTGCACAACAACCGCATCGAGGAGCTGGTGACCCAGCTTAAGCAGCTCAATCAGCGGCTGACGACGCTGGAGGGGCAGTTGCTGCGCATGGCCGAGGGCAGCAAGGTGCCGCGCGAGGAGTTCCTCAAGCACTATCGCGGCGATGAGCTGGACCCGAACTGGACCGACAAGCTGGCGATGCTGCCGGCCAAGGGGTGGAAGCCGTTCATCTCCCGGCATGCCAACGACATCGCCAACATCCGCGCGCAGATTGCCGCGGTGGCGAACGATGCCGGCCTGCCGATCAGCGAATTCCGTCGCGTTTACCATACGGTGAGCAGGGGCGAGCGGGACAGCGCGCGGGCGAAGAAGGAGATGATCGAGGCGAACCTGCGCCTGGTGATCTCGATCGCCAAGAAATATACCAATCGTGGGCTGCAATTCCTGGACCTGATCCAGGAAGGCAATATCGGGTTGATGAAGGCGGTCGATAAGTTCGAATACCGCCGCGGCTACAAGTTTTCGACGTATGCGACGTGGTGGATCCGGCAGGCGATCACCCGGTCGATCGCGGACCAGGCGCGCACCATTCGGATTCCCGTGCACATGATCGAGACGATCAACAAGCTGGTGCGAACGTCGCGCCAGATGCTGCACGAGATCGGCCGGGAGCCGGCGCCGGAGGAGCTTGCCGACAAGCTGGGCATGCCGCTGGAGAAAGTGCGGAAAGTCCTGAAGATCGCCAAGGAGCCGATTTCGCTGGAGACGCCGATCGGGGACGAGGAAGATTCTCACCTCGGCGACTTCATCGAGGACAAGGCGGCGGTGATCCCGCTGGAAGCGGCGATCCAGGCGAATTTGCGCGAGGCGACCACGCGGGTGCTGTCGTCGCTGACGCCGCGCGAGGAACGCGTGCTGCGGATGCGCTTCGGGATCGGGATGAACACCGACCACACGCTGGAAGAGGTCGGGCAGCAGTTCAACGTGACTCGTGAGCGCATCCGGCAGATCGAGGCGAAGGCGCTGCGGAAGTTGAAGCACCCGAGCCGGAGCAGGAAACTGCGGAGCTTCCTGGACGACTAGTCCGTTCTAACCACGTCGTGGTTACTGACCGCGTCGTGCCGGTCAACCACGTCATGCCGACGCCTTCCCCGCCGCCCCCATGTCATGCCGCCGAAGGTCGGGCATGCAGGGCTTTTCTTGGCCAAACGCAGTGCAGTCGTGGATGCCGACCTTCGTCGGCATGACGGGGGAAGGCGGCGCCGACGGGTCGGGCGTTCGGAAATGCAGACGTTCAGCGGGTGGGTACTATAACCGCCGCATGAACTGCCGCTGCCGCCAGCGCAGCAGGCGCCACGCCAGCATCGCTGTGACGTCGGAAAGCCTGCCGCGCGGCTTCATGCCGATCGCTTTGAACACCATGCCGATCCCGCGCTCGACGTGCCGGAAGCGGTAGAACCGCATCGCCG
>DATHNI010000098.1:0-10029 GCA_035486135.1 Acetobacteraceae bacterium | reverse complement strand
ACAATTCAATGCGTCGGTTCCGTCTGAAGATCTAGAGCGCTTCGCGAACTCGATCGCGGATTTTGCGGAGAAGATGACGACCTACGCCGGCTCAGCGGCGGACCCGGGTGAATACGGAAAGCTGATCGCTGCACGGCTTTGCCCCAACACATTGCCTTACGAGCTTCGAACACCCGCCGCATTTGAGGTGGCCAGCTTCAATGGACGCGCGCTCGGCGACGATGCGCTGGATGTGATGTTGACGCTGGCGACCAACACGCCACTTGTCGATGGACTTGCTCCCGACCGCGGGCGCATTCGCAAGGATTTCCCGTATTATGGAGCGCCGTATACGGCGGAGGAGCAGGTCGGGGTGAGGCCGATGCCGCGTCCGGTCAAGAAATAGACGGGAGCGACGCTTGGGAATGAAGTTGGGGATGACCTGAGCCCCGTCTTTCGTCCAGGGTCGGCCTGTTCGGAGACCGGGGGGTGGGATGCAGTGGCGGGTCGTGATGGAGGTGACCGGGGCCGATGGGGCCGTCCGCGTTCACGTGATCGGCGGCGGCGCGCGGATTGACGAGTATTCGCCCCGGACCGTCGGGCTGACGCTGGCAGAGGGAAAGCTGGTGCTCGCCGGATTGCAGCACCATCTCGTTCAGGCATAGGCGGAGGATCATTGCTGCCGTCGGGCGATGCCAGCGTTGCGGGAGGCCGCGGCCGATCAAGGACAAGCGGTCCCGACGTCTTGTGTCTTTGTTCGGTACCGTGAATGTTTCCGCGCCTCGGTTCAAGCCGCGTCAGCGGACCGAAACTCTGTCCACCAACCGTAATTCGCCAGAGATGACAGTCGAACCACCCCACGGTGATTTGGATGATGTCGTGCAGCACCTTGAGCGTGACCGAGGTGGAAACTTCCACCTCGCGCCAAATCAACGGCTCAGTCTCCAGCAATTCGATCCGGATCGTGCAGATCTCGTTGTAGCTCTCAAAACCCGTCATATCGCTCATCCGGGGCTTTCTCCTCCGTGCCTTTCCGAGCTGCCCCATGGCAGCTACAGCTCTCCCCAGACGTGAGACCGCATCACGTAGCGTGCCGGCTTCTGACAGCGCCCATCCGGTGATTGGGGGTTCGCCGCCAATACGCCACCTTGAGCATTGGGCTGTCTTCGGGCCCAGTGCGACGATGATCGTAGATCGAGGTGGTGGCGATGTTGGCATGGCCAAGCCACTCCTGCACCTTGACGATGTCGGCCTGGTGATCGAGTGCGTTGGTGGCAGCCGTCGTCCTGAGCGCATGCACGCCGATCTCGAGCCCGAGCTGCGCGGAATAGGTCCGCACCAGTTTGTAGATGCCGTCGGCCGTAATCGCCATGTCGAGGCGGCCTGTGCGGTTGTTGCGGATCGGCCGGAACAGTGCGCCATTTTCGTCCTCGCCATGCTCGGCGGCGTCGATATATTCATGGACCAGCGCAACCGGCGCAGCGATGCGAACTGCCTGCCATGACTGGTGGCGAGCACCACCGGTTATTTCTTGTCAGTTGAGACGGGGCGGCGGCGGCCCGCCGGGCATCAGGCCAGGTCGGCGAGCGCCGCTGGCGTGGCCGACCGCAGCAGCGTCTTGCGCGCCTTCCACTGGCTCGCAGGATCGAGCGTCGTCAGGAACTGCACCTCGCCGCCGGCCAACCAGGCGACGGGCAGCCCGTCACGGAACAGCACGCGGTTGCCGGTCAACGCCGCGAGCCGCGGTCCCGGTGTCAGGATACCGGCAAGGTTGAGCGGGTCCGCTGCGGATAGCGAAACCCACTCACCCGATGTCGGCTGCCGCCGGGCTTCACGCAAAGCGCCGATCGCCTCGGGCAAAGCGTATTGCTCGCCCGAGAAACCCGCAACGAAACGGCCGCCGCGGAT
This sequence comes from Acetobacteraceae bacterium, assembly GCA_035486135.1. Taxonomy (GTDB): domain Bacteria; phylum Pseudomonadota; class Alphaproteobacteria; order Acetobacterales; family Acetobacteraceae; genus JASHVB01. The sequence continues at coordinate 8,142 of DATHNI010000098.1, read as the reverse complement.
TTCTCCGCGCGCCTCCAGCCGGCGATAGACGCGCAGCAGGTCACGCCATGGCGGCAGCCAGTCAGCCTCGCGCGCCAGCATTCGCCAGAACACCACGCCATAGCGGCGCAGCAGAGTGCGCGCGACATGCTCTATCGCGCCCGCACTGCCCTGCGGCGCATTTGCATCCGGCGGCGCACGGCGAGTTAGCGCCCAGCGTCCGGCATCTTCCATGCCGAACGTCAGCGTGCGCCGCCGACGCGTGGCGCCGGTGAACGACTTGCGGCGCTCCGACGGCACCAGCAACGCGCGCAGCCCGCCGAAGCTGTCCGAGTTCACCAGCCCGAGTGCCACCAACTCGCCGAGTGCCTCTTCCACCTGCGGACGCAACAGCCCGGTGGCCTCGACCAGTTCCTCGAAGAACGACGCGCCGTACGACCGCAGCGCGTTGAGCACAGCCTGACCTCGCCTGCTGGGCTGCACGTCCTCCGGCGGTCCGGAAAGCGCGGTCCAGAACGCCGCGTGACGCCGCGGTAGCAACGTAATGGGCGTCGTACGCACCGGCGTTGCGGCGCGCTCGCGTCGGGCGACGCGGCCGTCGTCGCGACGATCGGCGTTGCCATTGGCACGTCCGGCGCAGGGGATCATGCGGGCCCAGGCGACACGTCCGCCCAGGCACTGATCGTCAAGCCACGTTGGCTCGTACCCCGCGATGCGCGCCGGCAGCAGTTCGGTCTCCCACGCGCCGGCGGGCGCCTCGAAGCCTTCCAGTAAGGCGACCGAGGCGGTCACTGCATCCGGCCCCTCCAGCCGCGTGGCGTCCGTCAGCCGCTGCCAGCCGAACAGGAAGCGCAGGAAGTCACGTGCCGCAACGGGTTCGATCTCCGCGCGCAGGCGGCGGACGGTGTAATGATGGATGCGGGCAAGCAAGCGCCGGTCGCACCATTCGTCAGCGTTGCTGCCGGCGGTGAAGCGGCCGCGCATCGCGAAGCCCTCGACCTCGAGCGCCACCAGCGCGGCACAGATCTCGTGCGAATCCAGCCCGAGCGGTGCCGCCAGCGCGACTTGCGTCGCTGGCCCAAGGCCCTCCAGGCGGCCGCGTACGATCTCGGCCAGCGCTTCCTCGCGCATCCATGCGCGCGTGGGCTGGTCGGCCGGGGGATAAATGTCGGGCACTTGCCGTGCCTGGGGCCACAGCGCCTGGAACTGCGCCAGACGCTCGGCCGTAACCCATAGGGTCGCTTCCGGCGTCTCCAACCGGGTCACGCGGTTGTCGCGTGCCAGCGTTGCCAGCCAGCCGGCCCATTCCGGCGCGGTCTGCGCTTCCTCGGCGCTGACGCAGCCAAGCCACAGCAGCGCATCGTGCAGCTCTTCCGCATTGGCGGGGTCGGGCCAGGCTTCGTTGCGCACGCGCGCGATCGCCTCCGGGTCGAGGCGGCCGAGGTCGCTGGAACATTCTGGATCCAACCAGCGCCGCCCCATCACAGCCTGGGTGCGCCGCTCCTCCAACGGTGCATCGTCGAGGAACGCGTATGGCCTGGCCGACAGCACTTCCAGCGCCAGCGGCGAGGGTTGCGTCAAATCGCACGCGACCACCTGGATGTCGCCGGACTCGAGCCGCGCCAGCAGACGTTCCAGCCCGACAATATCCATCGCCTCGTGCAGGCAGTCGGCGATGGTCTGGTTGGTCAGCGGATGGTCGGGAATCTCGCGCTCGCCCACCAGGTTCTCGGCGCAGGCGATCTGGTCTGGAAACACCGTGGCGATCAGGTCCTCGGCGTCCATGCGCGCGAGTTGCGGCGCCACCTTGCGTCCGCCGCGGAACCGCGGCAACGCCAGTGCGACGCCCGCCACCCAGCGCCAGCGTGTGATGAACATCGGCGCATCGAGCAAGGCCTCGATCAACAGCGAGCGGACGGTGGCGGCGTGCAGATAGCGCGCCACCTCGGCAAGTTCGAAGCTGTGCGCGGTGGTCAGCGACAGCACGATGTTGTCCTCGGTCGCGGCCGCCTGGAGTTCGAAATTGAATTTGCGGCAGAAGCGCTTGCGCAGCGCCAGTCCCCAGGCGCGGTTGATCCTGCTGCCAAATGGCGAATGCACGACGAGTTGCATGCCGCCGGCTTCGTCGAAGAAGCGCTCCAGCACCAGCGTGTCCTGGGTCGGCAGCCCGCCGAGAGCAGTGCAAGCGCCTGCCAGGTACTCGACCAATTGCTCCGCCGCGGGCGCGGCGATGCCGATGTCGTGCGTCAGCCAATGGAGCGCAATGGCTGTGTCCCTGCCCGCCGTCATGGCGGGCGGGGTGGGTTCGCGGACCGTGACGCCGGGGGAACGTCGCAGCCGCTGCGCAACGCCCGCCCGGAGGCGCGAGACCGAGGCGGAAAGTTCGTCGCTCCGGCCGGGCGCCTCGCCGAGCCAGAACGGAATGGTCGGTGCCTGGCCGCGTGCGTCCTCCACCCGCACCACGCCGCGTTCGACACGCATGATGCGGTAGGCGTTGTTGCCAAGCTGGAATATGTCGCCCGCCAGGCTTTCGACGGCGAAGTCCTCGTTGACGCTGCCGATCGTCTGATTCTCCGGCTCCAGCAACACTTGGTAGTCGGCGTTGTCTGGGATCGTTCCGCCGGAGGTCAGCGCGGTCAGCCGCGCACCGCGCCGGCCACGCAGCATGTGGTTGACCGCGTCGTGGTGCAGCAGCGCACCGCGCCGGCCGCGGCGGGTGGAGAAACCTTCGGCCAGCATGTGGACAACGGCGCTGAAGTCGTCGCGCGACAGGGTGCGATACGGCCAGGCACGCCGGAATCGTTCGAACAGTTCCGCCTCGGGCCAGTCCTGCGCGGACACCTCGGCGACGATCTGCTGCGCCAGCACGTCGAGCGGCTGGTGCGGAATGCTCAACCGATCCAGTTCGCCGCGCCGCACGCTGTCGAGCAACGCCGCGCATTCCACCAGATCGTCGCGCGACTGCGGGAACAGCCGGCCCTTCGGCATGCCGCCGACCGCATGGCCCGAGCGGCCGACCCGTTGCAGGAAGCTGGCGATCGAGCGCGGCGACCCAAGCTGGCAGACCAGGTCCACATCGCCGATGTCGATGCCGAGTTCCAGCGATGCGGTCGCCACCAGCGCCTTCAGCTCGCCGCGCTTCAGCCGCTGCTCTGCGTCCAGCCGCTGTTCCTTTGCCATGCTGCCGTGATGCGCGGTGACCGACGCCTCGCCCAGGCGGTCGGACAACTGGCGGGCGACGCGCTCCGCCATGCGGCGGGTGTTGACGAACACCAGAGTGGTCCGATGCGCTTCGATCAGCCGCACCAGGTGGTCGTACACCTGCGTCCAGACCTCAGCCGACATCACCGCTTCCAGCGGCGAGTCCGGCACCTCGATCGCCAGGTCGCGCGGACGCTGGTGGCCGGTATCGATGATTTGGGGCCAATCGCCCGGAGTGCCGCCCAGGGCGGCAGCGGTGGCGTTCGCGGCCGCAGCGGTGGGATCCGCGGCCGCAACACCGTCGGCGCCGACGCCCACCAGGAGATGGGCGATGGCCTCTATCGGATTCTGCGTCGCCGACAGGCCGATGCGCTGCAGCTTGTCGCCGCACAGCGCGGCCAGACGCTCGAGCGACAGGGCCAGGTGCGCGCCGCGCTTGTTCGGCGCCATGGCGTGGATCTCGTCGACGATCACCGTCCGGGTGGTCGCGAGCATCGCGCGGCCGGACGCTGAGCCCAGCAGGATGTAGAGCGATTCCGGGGTGGTGACGACGATGTGCGGCGGCCGGCGAAACATGCGCTGCCTCTCACCCGGGGGTGTATCGCCGGTGCGCACCGAGGTGCGGATTTCGACGTCGGGCAGACCGCGATCGCGGAGGACCTGGCCGATACCGGCCAGCGGCGCCTCCAGGTTGCGCTGGATGTCGTTGGACAGCGCCTTGAGCGGCGAGACGTAGATCACCTGCGTTGCGTCGGCGAGCCGGCCTTCCAGGCCCTGGCGGAGCAATCCGTCGATCGCCGCCAGAAACGCGGCAAGCGTCTTGCCCGACCCGGTCGGGGCGGCGATCAGCGTGTGGCGGCCGGCCTGGATCGCCGGCCAGGCTTGCACCTGCGCCGGGGTGGGCGACACAAAGCGGCCAGCGAACCATGCCGCGACCGCCGGGTGAAACAGGGCTGACAGATTCGCTGACAGATTCATCGGCAGGACCGACGGTATCGCACGTTCGGGGTCGCCGATAAAGCCGCCGCTGCGCGCAGGGGCGACTGTTGCAGGTGCGGACATCAGCAAAATAAGGGGCGGGCAGCCTTGAATTCAATAAGCGCCCCGTCAGCCCCGCTTATGCACACAATGCGGGTAGGGTATAATGACGGGCACTTACAAGACAGCATGCTGATGTCCGTTGCACGCCAGGGATCGTCAGCGAATGATCAAATCGGGCGACGGTATGCTGCATCGTCTTCCCGTCATGCCAACGAACTCAGGGCATCTACGACGTTCCTTACTGCGAGCGCCAAAGCCGTGGATGTCGGACCTGCGCCCGCCATGCCGGGATGGAGACCGCCGCTGCGTACCCATCACGGTGCCATCCGCCGCTACGCCAAGGCCTTGCGCACCGCCGGCGCCATCGTCACGACCGGCGGCGTTGCGCCGGGGGAAGGCACCACCGGCGCCGGCGTTTCCTCGTGCCGCCGCATCAGGAAAAGCAGCAGCATTGCCGGCACCGTCACCAGCGCCAGCAGCCGGAAGTCATTGTTGTAGGCAATGATCTGCGCCTGCTGGTTGATCATCCGGTCGAGCAATGCCGCGCCTTTGCGCGCCGATCGCTTCACCGTCGCCACTGCACGAATGGACGCGGCCGCGAAGCGCAATAACGCGGCGAAAGCCGCCATCGATACGGCGCTATTTGACGCCGTCGGCAAGACGCTGAACGTGCCGGCCGCGCTGCTGCTGGGCGGTATCGTTCGCGATCGAATTCCTGTGCTGTGGACGCTGGCGTCCGGCGACCCAGACCAGGAAATCGCCGAAGCCGAGGCCAAGCTGGCCGCGCGGTTGCACAATACCTTCAAGGTGAAGGTCGGCGCAGAGGCGGCCGACGTAGACCTCGCCCGTCTGCGCCGGCTGACCGGCGCCCTGGAAGGACGCGCCTCGTTCATCGTGGACGCAAATCAGGCATGGGATGAAGCCACCGCCATCCGCTGTCTGCCGGCATTGGCTGAGCTGGGCGTAAGGCTCATAGAACAGCCGTTGCCGGCATGGAACATACAGGGCATGGCGCGCGTCCGGTCCCGGTCGACCGTGCCGCTGATGGCAGATGAGAGTGTCTTCTCCTCGCACGAGATGCTGGGCGTCGCGCAGCCGGCGGCGGCCGACGCGGTGTCCCTGAAGCTGGTGAAGCATGCAAGCCTGTGCAACCTGCGTAATGTCGCCGCGGTGGCGGAGGCCGCAGGCATCGGCCTCTATGGTGGTTGCCTGTTGGAAAGCTCAATCGGGGCTGCGGCCCATTTGCACGCCTTCGCCGGGCTGGCCAGCCTGGACTGGGGCTGCGAGCATTTCGGACCACAGATACTGACAGACGACCTTGTGCGGGAGCCTCTGCACTTCGCTGACTTCCACATCCACCTGCCGGCCGGCCCGGGAATCGGCGTGACGCTCGACCGCGACAAGCTGCGCCGCTACGCGAGGCAGTAGGAGATCACAATGCTGAATCATGTCCGCATGGACGTGCACGTCCCGCACGACATGGACGCGGATCGTTTCGAGTTGCTCAAGGCTCAGGAGAAGGCCCGCGCGCAGGAACTGCAGCGTCGAGGCAAGTGGCGTCACCTGTGGCGCGTCGCGGGACAGTATTCCAACGTCAGCATCTTCGACGTCGCCGACCACGATGAACTGCATGCCGTGCTGTCAACGCTGCCGCTGTTCCCCTTCATGGCCATCCAGGTGACGCCACTCGCCCGCCATCCCTCGGCAATCGACTGAAAACTGCCCGGACCGGCACCGGCTGGCACACAACTGCTGGCCGGACCGATCGCTTCCCGCCCAGTGGACGGACTCCCTTACGATGACCCAGCCATGCATCATCAGCGTCGCCATCACCGGTCGGTGCCGCGCAAGCGCGATAATCCCGCCTTGCCGGTGACGGTGCCGGAGCAGATCGAAAGCACTCATGCGGCCTACGAAGCCAGCGCGGCGCTGGTTCATGTGTATATACGCAACGACGACGAGGGGACTGTCCAAAGATTGGGGGGACAGGGGCGGAAGCGATATGACCGACCCGGTGGTCGCCGGCTGAGGTTCGTTGGTCCGGGGCGGTCTTTGCATGGGACCTATACTGTTTGAGCGGGCTTCCAGGCTGAGCCTGTCATTGGCGACAGCGGTGTGATCCCCCACCATCTGGACAGTCAAGCATCCGACGGCCACGGCGGCTCGCCTGAAGAATCCGCTGCAGTTCAAGTTTCCATTCGCGCTGTGGACAGCGGCGATGGTGCAAACGCTGATTGCCGAGCGCTTCGAGGTAGCGCTTGATGCGATGTTCCGTAACTATCGGGTGGTGTTCCTTTCGGATGCGACGGCGACCTACGACTATCCCGATCGAGGCTTCGGCCCGATGCCGAATGCTGAGGTTCACCACGCTGTTCTGGTCATACTCGCTGCCTCGACGGCGCATGTGATGTCGGTGTCTGATCTGAGCGCGCGACTGGTAACGGGCCACAGCTCAAAGGACGCAGCCTCGCGAGCTGCCTGAGTGCTCGCCTCGGACCCTGAACCGGGAAATCCTGGTTCGGGGTCTGGACGTTCTGAGGTGGTAATACGTAACGAGCGCAATTCCCCGTTTCGTCCGGAAATTCTCCCGGCCTTCCGTTCAGAGCTTCACGCGCTCCGTAATCACAATCGGAAAGCGCCGCGCCGCCGACACGCTCCAATTTTACTCTTGATAACAGATTTTGCCAGGATTTGGCAGCGGCGTAGCGCCGTCCCGAACGAACCGATGGCTTGACGGTCCGCCTGCCGTTCCGTCGATACTCATCTCACGCGTCGCGCCATTGCCGGAGGCTGTTCATGCCACACGTCCTGGGGATCGACCACGTCGCCTTCGCCGCCGCCGACCTGGAAGCGACCTGCGCCTTCTACGATCGGCTGTTCGGTGCCCGCACCCATTTGGATTACGCTCGCGACGGGAAGAGCCTGGTACGCCAGATCGCGGTAGGCGGCGCGCTACTCAGCATCCACCAGGCGGGCAACGGCCTTGAACTGGTTGCCCGACATCCCACTGTCGGCGGCGCCGATCTCTGCCTACGCTGGTCTGGGAGCATCGAGAGCGCCGCGGATCTTCTGCGCGAGCACGGACTCCCGATCGTCGACGGGCCGTCCCGGCAGGTTCGGAATATACTCACGTGAGCGTGAACGTGAACGTTGCCAACCGCCCTCTCCCCTAGGCGGGCTAGTGTGTAATGCTGCGTGACATCTGAGGGTTACAGCCTCATGTGCGATAACCGCGGGTATGATTCGTTAGATTGGGGGAGGTGCGAACCGGCTGCCAGAGTTTCAGGATCGACTTCCCGAATACGCAGCACGCTGGATTTGGCCGACTGGTTTTCACCGCCAGCGCGGCTCAGGAAGTTTCTTGATGACCACGATTACCGCACCCGAAAAATGGTAAGTAGGTAGAATCCGAGGCTGGTGAGTAGGAATTCCGCCCCCACCTTTGGAGGCGGTGAATTCCCGCCCGATATTTTGGAGGAAGATATGGACCTCATTCTCCTCGTGCTCTTTCTGCTCTTCGGAGGGGGTGGCTATTGGGGATATAGGCGGTGGCGATAACAATGACTTGTACTTGCTTAGCTTCCGTCCAACCGAGCCACCGATGACGGAGTGACGCTATTAACTTAATACCGCCGGATACATGGCGTGCGAGCACATCACGCGCCATCATCATGGGGGGGAGTAGAGCAACATGAACATCTTTACTATCATTGGCGTAGCTGTTGTCGTACTTTTGATTGTAGGCTATTTCGGAGTCCACGGCTTCAGCTTTTGATCTGGCGACGCCCGTCTAAAGTGCCTCTACTGCCTTTGCGCGACCCCCGCGTAACGCGGCCCACAGCAAGTGGTGAAGGCCGGCAAGACCACCGTGCTGGATGCCGAACAGGCCCGCAAGCTGTCGGACAGCATCGACCTCGCGAC
>DATHNI010000097.1:0-32036 GCA_035486135.1 Acetobacteraceae bacterium | reverse complement strand
CGAGGCAAAGTTCGCGCACGGGACCGGATCGCGGCCGGCCCCGCCGTTCCGATTCGCGCCTGCACACGCATACGGGCAGACAGGCGGCGCCCGTGCCGGCACGGAATTCAATAAAGCTTTTAACACGGAGGCAGAACGAGACCCACGGAGGGCCACGGAGCCCATGTGCCTGTTGCGGCAACTGGGAGATACGCGGCCCCGTCAACCCGGCTGATCGGGAGGCACGCGCGCTCCGTGGTCCTCCGTGGTTCTCGTTCTGCCTCCGTGTTAAAAGCTTCCTTTGCTGCCGGCGAGCAACACAATGCCAGGTTCCCATCGGCTGCCGATCCCAGCGCAGGCACAGTCGAATTTCTATTTTCCCGGTGCGCCACGCCCGCTGCAGCTCGATCAGCCTGCGGCGGCAAAATCTCATGCACCAGAACACGCCGCGCAAGGACCGCGCGGCGCCGCGGCGCCCGCCCATCCCGCGGCGCCAGAGGAGGTTGCTCCAAAACGCCACGCACCTGATCGGCGACGCGTCCGCCGCGCGGTGCGGCGGCGCGGGTTGCGCCACTCGCGGCAAAACCCCCTGCACCCGTGCCGCCCGTCGCCGCCCGCCCCCGCCGGCTCCCGCACCGGCAATGCCGCCATCCGTCGCGCCGCCGCCCAACGGCGCACCAAACAGCGCAGGCTGGGGCGGACATGATACCGACGTCGGCGTGGTGAAGCAGATTGCCTCCGCGCGCCGGGTACGCTTCGCTGCCGCCGCGACACAAGCAGGAGCCTGCCGATGCGCATCAGCGTGGTCCAGATGAACCCCGGCGCCGACAAATCGGAAAACATCGCCCAGGCCCGCCGCCTGATCGGCGAAGCGGTGGACGCCGACCGTCCCGGCATCGTCAGCCTCCCGGAGGTGTGGGACAGCCTGGGCGGCGACCGCGCCACCCGCAACGCCAATGCCGAAACGCTGCCGGCGAAGGGCTCCAACGAGCCCGGCGGCCCCGCCTACGAGTTCCTGCGCGAGACCGCCCGTGCCACCAAAACCCACGTGCACGGGGGCTCGATCATCGAGAAGGGGCCGGAAAAGTTGTTCAACACCACCGTGGTGTTCAACCCGGACGGCACCGAGATCGCCCGCTACCGCAAGATGCATCTGTTCGACATCGTCGCCCCCGACGGCACCGGCTATCGCGAGAGCAACACCTACGGCGCCGGCGACGAGGTCGTCACCTACCAGGCCGACGGGGTCACCGTCGGCTGCGCCATCTGCTACGACATCCGCTTCCCCGACCTGTTCTGGAAGCTGCGGGAACAAGGCGCCGACGTGATCTTCCTGCCCAGCGCGTTCACGCTGGCCACCGGCAAGGACCACTGGGAGGTGCTGATCCGCGGCCGCGCCATCGAGACCCAGTGCTGGTTCGCCGCCCCCGCAACCTGGGGCAAGCACCTGGAGGGCAAGGGCGAAGCGCGCTTCACCTACGGCCACTCGCTGATCTGCGACCCGTGGGGCCACGTGGTGACCAAGGTCTCGGACGGCACCGGCTGGGCCACCGCGCGGATCGATCCGAAAGTCACCGCGCGGGTGCGGCGCGACATGCCGGTGCTGGAACACCGGAAACGCGTGTGAACGACGAGGAGCCAGTCGAGATGCCAGGCGGGCAGGCGCTTTACGGCCCCGGGCATATCAGCTTCCACGCGGCGACGACGCCGCTGGCGACCGATGCACGCAACCGGCTGGTGGCGCGCTATGGGCATTGCCCGCTGGCCCGGGCCTCGGTGGCGGTGGCGCTGGGCGGCGACGGCTCGATGCTGGAAACGATCCACCGCGTACTGGACCGCCATATCCCGGTCTACGGGATGAACTGCGGCTCGGTCGGCTTCCTGATGAACCCGTTCATTGAGGACGATCTGCCGGAGCGCCTGGCCCGCGCCCAGGCGGCCGAACTGCATCCGCTGCGCATGAAGGCGGTGATGCGGTCCGGCGAGGTGCACGAGGCGCTGGCGTTCAACGAGGTCAGCTTGCTCCGGCAACTGCGCCAGAGCGCCAAGATCCGCATCACGGTGGATGGGCGGGTGCGGCTGGCCGAGCTGTCCTGCGACGGGGTGCTGATTTCCACGCCCGCGGGATCGACCGCGTATAACCTGTCGGCGCACGGGCCGATCGTGCCGCTGTCGGCGAACCTGCTGCCGCTGACGCCGATCTCGGCGTTCCGTCCCCGGCGCTGGCGCGGCGCGCTACTGCCGAGCACCGCCGAGGTGTTGTTCGAGGTGCTGGAGGCCGACAAGCGCCCCACCGCCGCGGTCGCGGATTTCACCGAAGTGCGCGACGTGACGTCGGTGGCGGTGAGCGAGGATCGCGAGGTGACGGTGACGGTGCTGTTCGATCCGGACCGTGGGTTGTCGGAGCGCATCATCGCCGAGCAATTCACGGTGTGAGGTGCCCGCGCCCGCGGATGGGCGTGATGTTTTATGAGAAAGCAAGGAGGATCCAACACGGATTAGCGCGGAAAGCTGCTTAAGCCACCGATTAGCACGGAAACAATAAATCCTGCGCCAGCGGACATCGTTGCGTATTTCGGCAAACTTCTACTGTCCGTGCCAATCCGTGGCTTAAGCTGTTGTCCGTGCTAATCCGTGTCAAAAGCGGTGCTGCCAGCGCACACCTGCGCTCGCGAGGTTCCCCCGCGCACAGCCTGCGCCCGGCAACGAAGCAAGACCTGGCTGGCCAGCCTGCGCCGACCACCCACAGCCGTTCCAAGGCGCCACCATACGACAACAATGATGTCATTTTGACTCAGATCAAAGACTGCGGCTGTCGGCAACCGGCAGCATGCGTCCCCTGTGCAACCGCCAGGGAGCTTCACCCGCATGAGTGCCACGCATCCCGACCAAAGCCTCGATACCGGTGAGAACCATCTGAAGCCGGCCCTGATCGCCATTTTGATCGCCGCGGTGACTGCGGTCGTCTCGCTTGCCCTGATCGGCCTGCCGCACTGACGCAAGCAAACCCTCTCCCGCGCGGGTTCCGCGGGAGAGGGATAAGACGTCGCGCCCTGGCCGTGCCAAGATCGTCCCCCGCGCCGCAAGCCGGCACCGACGGGAGACGCCAGCATGACCACGCCTCCGCCCACCGCCCCGCTACCCACCACGTCGCTGCCCGCCGCCCCGCTGCCCACCGCGAACCCCGAGGACGTCGGACTGTCCGCGTCGGCGCTGACCCGCCTCTCACACACCCTGGAAGACCGGGTGGCGCGCGGCCACATCCCCGGCGCGGTGGCGCTGGTCACCCGCCACGGCAAGGTGGCGTTCCACCAGGCTTTCGGCAGGCTCGATCCGGCCCGGGACGTGCCCATGCCGCTGGACGCGATCTTCCGCATCTATTCGATGACCAAGCCGCTCGTCTCGGTTGCGGTGATGCTGTTGTGCGAGGAAGGCCGCCTGCTGCTGGGCGATCCGATCCACCGGTATCTGCCGGAGTTCGCCCGGCCCCGCGTCGCCGTGTTCACCAGCGGCGCCATGGAAACCACCGACGCGCGTCGGGCGGTCACCGTGCAGGACCTGCTGCGCCACACGTCCGGCCTCACCTACGAGTTCCGCGGCAATACCCCGCTGCACAAGGCCTATCTGGAGGCCAGGGTGCACCGCCTCCGGCAGACCAACCAGGAGCAAGCGGCGGCACTCGGCGGGCTGCCGTTGCTGTTTCAGCCAGGCGCACGCTGGGAGTACAGCCGCTCGACCGACGTGCTGGGGCGGCTGGTCGAGGTGATCTCCGGACAGGCCCTGGGCCAGTTCCTGGCCGAACGAATCCTGCAACCGCTGGGCATGCAGGACACCGGCTTCGCGGTCCCGGACCCGCTCCACGACCGCATCGCTGAGCCGTTCCCGAGCGATCCGGAAGGCGGCACCAAGGTCGCATTGCTCGATGTCAGGCGCCCGGCGATCTTCGAATCGGGTGGTGGCGGGATGGTTTCCACCGCGATGGACTACGCCCGCTTCCTGCACATGCTGCTGAACGGCGGCACGTTCGGCCACACGCCATTGCTCGGCCGCAAGACGATCGAGCTGATGACGGCCGACCACCTGGGCGGCCTCGATGCGTCACCCGAGCTGCTGCCGCCCGGCCATGGGTTCGGGCTCGGCTTCGCGGTGCGGCTGGCGGCCGGAATGGCGCCGTTCCCAGGCTCGGTCGGCAGCTACTTCTGGGGTGGCGTCGCGGGGACCACGTTCTGGGTGGACCCCGCGGAACGCCTGACCGCGGTGCTCATGATCCAGGCCCCCGGCCAGCGCGAACACTACCGTGTGCTGTTCCGCGACATGGTCTACGCCGCGCTCTGAAAACCTCTCCCGCGAGAGCGGGAGAGGTCGAGACGCGAAGCGGCGAGGGTGAAGGGGATCGGGTCGGCACACTGCACGCTCACTCTGCCCTCCCTCCGTCCCACGCCTACACGTTGCGCAGGCTGGTCTCCAGCCCGAGCATGTGCTGCCCGACCGTCTCGAAATGCGCCCGCCGCCCCTGCAACTGCTGCGACACACTGTTCACGTCGCGCAGCCGCCGCTCGAACGGCTGGTTGTCGAAGATCGCGGTCGAGCCGGCCTCGTGGTAGATCGTGGTAACCACGTCGCGCGCCTCGTGGATCGCGTAGGTGGTGGCCTGGCGAATGCTGATGCGCTGGTCCACGTTCAGCTCGCCGGTGCGGCCGACCTCCGCATACGTCTCCTCCAGCAGCCGCAGCAGCCAGGCGCGCGCCGCCTTCAGCCTTGCATCCGAATGGCCGATGATGTGCTGGATCGTGTTGTTGTCGCGCAGCAGGGTCTGCGACTGCGCTGGCGCCTTGGTCCCCGCCATCACGATGAACGTATCGAGCGTCTGCCGCGCGATCCCCAGCGCCACGCAGGCAAACCCCGCCGCGTACATCTGCATCATATGGAACCGATACAGCGTGCCGGGTTCCCGCCGCTCCCCGGCGTAATCGCGGGTGAAGACGTGCGCGTCATCCACGAACAGGTCCGTCACCGAGTAGGTGTCGCTGCCGGTGCCGCGCAGCCCCAGCACGAACCAGATGTCGTCGATCTTCGCCTGTTCGCGCCGGAACAGCGCGGTGCGTTCCCAGGCCTTGCCGGCCGGCCCTTGTATCGGTGTCCCGTCGGCCTCCACACACAGGCAGTGCGCGCCGAGCCACGTCGAATGGCGGCTGCCGCTGGCGAACGACCACTTGCCGGTGACGCGCCAGCCGCCCTCGACGCGCACCGCCCGGCCGTTCGGGCCATAGCCCCAGGCGAGCACGTCGCGCTCGCCACCGAACGCCTCGCGCGCGGCGTCGAGGCCCATATAGGCGGCGGACATCATGCTGACCGAGCCCTGGTTCATGCACCAGGCGGCGCTGGCGTCGCCCATGGCGATCGCTTCGACGCATTGCACATAGGTCGCCGGCTCCAGTTCGGCACCGCCACAGGACCGCGGCACCAGCAGGCGGAACATCCCGGCGGCGAACATCGCGTCCAGCACGTCCGGTGGCAGCTCGCGCGCCGCGTCGATGCGGGGGGCCGCCTGTTGCAGCAGCGGGATCAGGGCGCGGGCGCGGGCGACGGGATTCGCCGCCGTGTCGGCTTCCCCTGGGTGCTGCATGTCCATCTTCTGGTTTCCTCCGGCACGTGATGCGCCCAAGCTACAACCAGCCGAACGCCATGCGCAAAACCGCTGGTGCTGCCGCCCGGTGACGCAGGCGGGGCGGCGCAGGCGGGCTCCAGGGAGGCTCGCATGACCACGCAGCACGAACTGATCGAAGAGATCGAGCAAGATGCACGCGACACCGCGCGGTGGACCGGACGCCCGCGGTTCGATCCGCGCGTGCTGGAGGCGCTGCGCAGGGTCCGGCGCGCGGCGTTCGTGCCGGAAGCGCTGGCTCGCCGGGCCTATGCCAACGCGCCGCTGCAGATTGGCTGCGGCCAAACCATTTCGCAGCCTTACATTGTCGCCCTGATGACCGATATGTTGGACCTGCGCCGGGAGGACCGCGTCCTGGAGGTTGGCACCGGCTCAGGCTACCAGGCGGCGGTCCTCGCGGAACTATCCGACAATATTTGCTCGATCGAGGTCATCCCGGAGCTTGCGGCGCGCGCGGCACAGGTATTGGCGGCGGAGGGCTATGGGCGGATCGCGCTACGCACCGGCGACGGAGCGCTGGGCTGGCCCGAACGCGCGCCGTTCGACGCGATCATGGTCACCGCCGCGGCGCGCGAGGTGCCTCCCGCGCTGGTGGAACAATTGCGGCCGGGCGGCCGGATGGTAATCCCGGTGGGTGAGCCGTACGGCGAGCAAGCTCTACGGCTGCTGCGCAAGGACGCAGCGGGGCACGTTACCTCGCGATCGCTGCTGTCGGTCGCATTTGTGCCACTAACAGGGGGAGCAGGAGCATCGTAGCCGGAAGGCACGCCCTTTGGCCAAGCAGCATGTTGGCGCAAGGCCTCCTGTCATTGCGAATTAGCACCGGCCGGCGGGCCGACCCGCCCTGAATGAACCTGGCGAGGTCGTCGCGTGAAGGTCCTCCCCCTCCCCTTGAGGGAGGGGGCCGGGGGGAGGGGTGCGTGCATCCGTTGGCTGGGAGCGCACGAACCCCTCCCCCGACCCCCTCCCTCAAGGGGAGGGGAAGAACCTGGTTTCTTGTTAGGAGCGTAGCGACGAAGCAATCTCGCGCCTGACGAGTTGCCCGTGGTTCATCAGGCGGGGGATTGCTTCGTCGCTACGCTTCTCGCGATGACAGTGGTTTTCGCGGCATCAATTCGATGCATCGACAGCGGGACGGTTGACGTACCGACGGGGCGCTGACCATACTGATCGGTATATCGCCGCCGCCCAAAGCCAGAGGTTATCGATGAAGCTGATGTGGTTCCACCTGATGCCTTACACCGAGTTGCCGGACGATTTCCGCGACGCGAATCCCTCGGTGTGGGTGGACATCCACTCGTCGCTGTTCGATCCGAAGCGCGCGCATCTCATGTACAACGACTTCATGGACGAGCTGGAATATGCCGCGTCCTGCGGCTTCGATGCGATATGTGTGAACGAGCATCACTCCAACGGCTATGGCCTGATGCCGTCGCCCAACCTGGTCGCGTCGTCGCTCGCCCGGCGGACGACCGATACGGCGATCTGCGTGATGGGCAACTCGCTGGCATTGTACAATCCGCCGACCCGCGTGGCGGAAGAGTTCGCCATGATCGACGTGATCTCCGGTGGGCGGCTGATCGCCGGCTTCCCGGTCGGCACGCCGATGGACACCTGCTACGCCTACGGCACCAACCCGAGCCAGCTTCGCGAGCGCTACCACGAAGCGCATGACCTTGTTCTGCGCGCCTGGACCGAGCAAGATACCTTCGCGTTCAACGGACGCTTCAACCAGCAGCGCTATGTGAATATCTGGCCGCGCCCAGTCCAGAAGCCGCATCCGCCGATCTGGATTCCTGGCGGTGGCTCGGTGGAAACGTGGCGCTGGTGCGCCGAGATGGACTACGTTTACTGCTACCTGTCCTACTACGGCTACAAGGCCGGCCGCGCGACGATGGACGGGTTCTGGGAAGAAATGAAGCGGCTCGGCAAGCAACCCAACCCCTATCACGCCGGCTTCCTGCAATTCGTAGGCGTCGGTGAATCCCGCCAGCACGCCTTCGATCTGTACGGCGAGGCCGCGGAATACTTCTACGGCCGCTGCCTGCATGTCGATGCGCGCTGGGCGACGCCGCCCGGCTATACCAGCGAGGGCAGCCAGCGCGCCGGCATCGAATCGCAGATCAAGCAGGCCGCCGATGCCAACGTGCGCGGCAAATCCACCGGCGAGCGCTTCGCCTCGGTGGCGCGCGAGATGGATGCGATCGTGGACAAGGGCTATGTCATCATCGGCTCGGCCGATGAGGTGGCAGAGCAATTGCGCGAGGTCGCGGTGAACCTGAATGTCGGCCACCTGATGCTGCTGCTGCAATTCGGCAACATGAAGAAGGACCTGTGCCGCTATAACACGCGGATGTTCGCACAGCACGTGATGCCGAAGATGCAGGGCCTGTTCTCCGAATGGGAGGACCGCTGGTGGCCGCAACCGATGGCGGCGGCGCAACGCGCGGCGGTGCCGGCCTATATGCCCAGGCTGGCGGCGGAATAATCGTTTCTGCAACGGAGAATATCGTGAGCGAACCAGAGACGTTGACCGTTGACGTCAACGGCTTTTCCACCCGCATCTGGCGCAAGGGCAGCGGCCCGAAGCTCGGCTTCCTGGCCGGGTTCGGCGGCTTGCCGCGCTGGGTGCCGTTCCTCGACGAGCTGGCGAAGCATCGCACGGTGATCGTGCCCTCGGTGCCCGGCTTCCCCGGTGGCGACCGAGGGCACACGGTGCTGGACACGCATCTGGATTGGCTGCTGGCGGTGCACGCCCTGCTGGGAAAGGCGGAGCTGGACGGCGCCGACCTGGCGGGCAGTTCGGTGGGCGCGTCGCTGGCGGCGGAGATGGCGGCGCTGTGGCCGGCGTCGGTGCGGCGGCTGGCGTTGATCGCGCCGTTCGGTTTATTCGACGAGGCGGATCCGCCAACCGATCCGTGGGCGCAGCGCGGCGATGCGGTGCCGGGGTTGCTGTGCGCCGATCCGGCGATCTGGACCGCGTTGAAGACGGCGCCGGAAGGGGCGAACTCGATCGAGTGGCCGATCGAACAAGTGCGCGCGAACGAAGCGGCGGCGCGGATCTTCTGGCCGTTGGGGAATACCAAAATCGAGAAGCGGCTGGGGTTGATCGCTGCTCCGACATTGCTGCTGTGGGGTTCGCAGGATCGGATCATGCCACGCAGCTATGCGGAACGTTTCGCCAGGGGGATCGCGGGGAAGACCGAGATACGCGTGATCGAGGGCGCCGGACATCTGGCCGAACTGGACAAGCCGGCGGAAACGGCGCAGGCGATCCTCGGGTTTATGAGCTAGCAACTGCAACTCCCCCTCCCCTTGAGGGAGGAGGTTGGGGGGAGGGGTTCCGTGCCGCACGGAACCCCTCCCCCCAACCTCCTCCCTCAAGGGGAGGGGAAGTAAGCGGAACCGGAGACCATGATGCCGCTTGATCCCGACGCCCAACTGGTTCTCGAGATGATCCGGCTGGCCGGACGGCCGCCATTCGAAACCTTGACACCGGACGAAGCCCGCGCCGCCTACATCAATAGCCGCAAGGTGCTGCAGCCGCCGGCGGAAGATGTTGCCGGCGTGCGCGATCTCACCGCACCCGGACCGGCGAGCGACATCAAGCTGCGCATCTACCGCGCCAGCGGCACCACGCCCGCCGACAAACTGCCGGTGCTGATCTACTACCATGGCGGCGGCTGGTTGCTCGGCGACCTCGATTCGCATGATGGCGTGTGCCGGCGCTTCGCCAATGCGGCGCAATGCTGCGTGGTGTCGGTGGACTACCGCATGGCGCCAGAACATAAATTCCCCGCCGCGGTGGACGATAGCGTCGCCGCCACGCAATGGGCGATCGCGCAGGCCGACGCGCTGGGCATCGATCCGACGCGCGTTGCGGTCGGCGGCGATTCCGCCGGCGGCAACCTGGCCGCGGTGATGGCATTGCTCGCCCGCGACGGCGCGCTGCCGCCGCTGACGTTCCAACTGCTGATCTATCCCGCGACCGACATGATGATGACGTCGGTCTCCTCGCAGACCATCACCGATGGCGTGCCGCTGACCTCGAAGACCATGCGCTGGTTCATCGACCACTACATGCGCGACGCCGCCGACGCACGCGACTGGCGCGCTTCGCCGCTGCGTGCGGCCGACCTGTCCGGCACAGCGCAGGCACTGGTGCTGACCTGCGCGTGCGATCCGCTCTGCGACGAGGGCATCGACTACGCGCGCCGCCTGGAGCGTGAGGGCGTGCGGGTGACGCACCTGCACTTCTCTGACCAGCTCCACGGTTTCATGAGCATGGGCCGCATCATCCGCGCGGCCGACGTGGCGATCGACATGATGGGTGCGGTGTTGAAGAAGGCGCTGTGGCCGCCCGGACGGCCGGAGTAGGGCTACGGCCCGGGCATGCCGCACCGGCGATGACGGCCGGAACGGGGGGATGGACAACTACGGCACCAGCACCGCGGCACCCTGCAGTTTCCCCGCACGCAAATCATCCAGTGCCTGGTTGGCCTGGGTCAGCGCATAGGGCAGCGGCCGCGTCTGCACGGGCACCTTCGGCGCCAGCGCGAGGAACTCGTCCCCGTCGCGGCGCGTCAGGTTGGCGACGGAGCGCACGATCCGCTCGCCCCACAGGATATCGTACGAAAAACCCGGAATCGGGCTCATGTGGATGCCGGCGCAGACCACGGTGCCGCCGCGCTCCACCGCGCGCAACGCGGCGGGCACCAGCGGTCCGACCGGGGCAAAGATGATGGCGGCATCGAGCAATTCCGGTGGCGGTTGGTCAGACCCGCCAGCCCACACCGCGCCGAGTTCGCGTGCGAAGTCCTGCGCGTCGGTGTCGCCCGGGCTGGTGAACGCGAACACGCGGCGTCCCTGCCAGCGTGCCACTTGCGCAATGATATGCGCCGCGGCGCCGAAGCCATACAGCCCGAGACGCTCGCCGTCGCCGGCCATGCGCAGCGCGCGGAAGCCGATCAGCCCCGCGCACAACAACGGCGCGGCCTGCACGTCGCTGTAGATGTCCGGCATGGCAAAACAAAAGCGCTGGTCGGCGACGGTGTAGTCGGCGTAGCCGCCATCGATCTGGTAGCCGGTGAAGCGGGCCTGCGCGCACAGGTTCTCGCGGCCGGCGCGGCAGAATTCGCAAACGCCGCAGGTGAAGCCCAGCCAGGGCACGCCGACGCGGACGCCGGGAGAGAACCGATCCGCGCCGGTGCCGGTGGCCTCGACCGTGCCGACGATCTCGTGGCCGGGGATCAGCGGCAGTTTCGGGCCGGTCAGTTCGCCGTCCACCACGTGCAGGTCGGTGCGGCAGACCGCGCAGGCATGCACGCGGATCAGCACCTGGCCGGGGCCTGGCGTGGGGATGGCGACTGCCGTCAGGCGCAGTGGCCGGCGCGCTTCATCCAGCCGCATGGCACGCATTGTGAGGTCAACCATGTGCCGCACTCCAATCGGGTCGCAGCAATGCGTAAAGCAGCATATCGCGCGGCTGGCCGGCAACGAACAGCCAGTCGCGCATCGTACCCTCGTGGCGGAACCCGAGGCGGCCGGCCAAACGCAGCGAGGCCGTGTTGGCCGGCTCAATATGGGCCTCGATGCGGTGGGTGCCCAGGGCGGTGAAACAGTGTTCGAGCAATGCAGCGGTTGCTTCCGCGGCAAGGCCCTGCCGCCACCACGGCCGTGCGAGGATCCACCCGACCGCCACGCGCCGGTCGCGCACATGGCGTGCGTGATAATTCACCATGCCGATAAATTGTCCTGTCTGCCGCTGCAACACTGCATACGCGGCGTGCCACTGCGGACTGACCTCCAGCGATTGGCGGATGCGCGCGGCGGTCTCGGCCAAGTCGCGCGACGGGAGAGAATCCCAGAACCGCATGGCATCCGCGTCGCCATAGGCCGCATGCAGCCCGGGCGCATCGATTTCCGCCAGCCGGCGCAGCGTCAGTCGTCGCGTATGCAGGTCGGGAACGCCGGGCTGCTCTGTCATCGCGGATTGCCACTGTTGTGCCGAGCTTACGCGCGATGGGGGACGGCGGCGATGGGGCGTGCCTTTGACAGTGCCGACAGCAGCGCCGTACCGTGCAATCGGCCGGGCACAACGACATCGGCGCAACGGGCGGAGGAAACCATGAGTCTCAGTCTCGCGGGCGTTCGGGTGCTGGAACTGGCACGCTACCAGGCGGGACCGCGCGGCGGCATGATCCTGTCGGATCTGGGCGCCGAGGTCATCAAGATCGAACGCCTCGGCGGCGAGGAAACCCGCAAGCATCCGCCGATGGTGCGCGGTCAGAGCGTCTATTTCAGCGTGTATAATCGCGGTAAGCGCAGTATCTGCCTCGATCTTCGCCATGAGCGCGGCAAGGAGATCTTCGCCGGCCTGGTGAAGACCGCCGATATCGTGCTGGAGAATTTTCGGCCGGGCACTATGCGTGCGATGGGCTTCGATTACGAAACGCTGCGCGGCTTGAACCCGGGCATCATCCTGGTGTCGGTGTCCGGCTTCGGGCAGTACGGTCCCTATACCGAACGCCCCGCATTCGATCCGCTCGGCCAGGCGATGAGCGGCCTTATGACGCTGACGGGGCAGCCGGTGGGGCGGCCGCTTGGCACTGCGTCGTCGGTGGTCGATCGCTATACCGCGCTGCATGCAACGATCGGCGCGCTGGCCGCGCTGCGTCATCGTGACCGCACCGGCGAGGGGCAACTCGTCGATGTGTGCTTGCTCGATTCGGCGCTGACGATGGTGGAGATTCCGACGTCGTACTATCTCGCGACGGGCGAGGAAGGCGGCGAGGGCGGGCGTCCGCCTTATCGTGCCAAGGACGGCTACGTGGTGATTTCCGCCGCGGGGCGCGAGATGGCGGGACGGTTGATGCAGCTTGTATCAGGGCAGACCGGCCCGGGCGCGGCGGAGCCGCTCACCGGTGGCCAAGGCGGCGGCGATGCGCGCCGTGCAGCGGTGGAGGCGTGGTGCGCGGACCGCAGCGTCGAGACGATCTGCAATGCGCTGATGGAGGCTGGTGTGCCGGTGGCGCCGGTGCGCTCGATTCCGGAGGTGGCGAAGGACCCGCATCTTTGGGAACGCGAGATGCTGGTGAAGATGGAGGATCCCGTGGCCGGCGAAATGTATCTGCCCGGTGTGACCGTGAAGATGTCGCGCACCCCGGGGCAGATCGGCCCGGTGCCTACACCGGGACAGCATACCGACGAGGTGCTTGGGCGGTTGCTGGGATACGATGCGGGCGTGCTGACGGAATTGCGTGCGGCGAAGGTGATCGCATGACGAGGGACACTGTCGCGATCATCGGTGCCGGCATTGGCGGCGTCTATCTCGCCGCCACGCTGGGTGTCGCCGGCGGCAAACTGCGGCTGCATGACATCGACGACGCGCGCCTCGCCGAAATCCGCGCGCGTGGCGGTATCGAAGTCGAGGGCGAACCGGATCGTTTCGCTGCCATCGAGCACGTCACGACCGATCTTGCCAAGGCGATCGGCGGTGCCGGCATCATCATCGTTACCACCGGCGGCAATTACCAGGAGACCGTCGCCCGGTCGCTGGCACCTCTGCTGCGCGGGGGAGAGCTTATCCTGCTGATCCAGGGCAACACCGGCGGCTCGCTCGTCGTGCGCCGAGCGCTGGATGCGGCGTTGTGTCGCGTGGCGGTCGATGTCGCCGAGATGGACAACTATCCGTATTCCTGCTGGCGGCTGTCGGCGACTCGCATCCGCCCCATCGTCGCCAAGCGGTGGCTGCAGATCGCGGCGTTTCCCGGGCAACGGATCGATGCGGTGTTTCCTCGCCTGGCGCCACTGTTTCCGCACGCCATTGCGGCGCCGACCGTGGTGCACACGGGGTTCACAAATGCGAACGCCATGTTGCACGTGGCGAACTGCGTCGCCAACGCCGGCAAGATCGATCGCGGCGAGGCGTACAGGTTCTATGCCGAGGGCGTCACCCCGTCGGTGGCCCGGCTTTACGAAACCATCAATGCGGAACGCGTGGCGGTCGCGGCCGCGCTGGGTGCGGTCGTGCCGAACCTCGCCGACTGGTTCGAGCGCACCTATGGCGTGCGCGGTGCCACGCTGTCGGAGACCTGCCAGCTTCTGACCACCAACAGCGACGGACCGTACCAGGCGACCGGCACGCCGAAGTCGTTCGAGCATAAATACATCACCGAGGACGTCCCGGTCGGCCTGATGCCGATGCAGGCGCTGGGCGCGGCGTGCGGCGTTCCCACGCCGACGATCGATGCGGTGATCGAACTGGTGCGCGGCCTGACCGGCAAGGATTTTTCCCTCAAGGCACGGACGCTGCAACGGATGGGTCTCGATGGACTGGATGCAGCGGGGGTCAGGCGTGTGATGGAGCACGGGTTCGGTTAGGTGTGAGGTACACCTCTCCCGCTGCGCGGGAGAGGTGTACTGAAAACGGGAGGATTTCCACAATGCTGTTCAGTTGTCTCGCGCCAGGCGCCCCCATCCCCGGGCGGTTTCCCGGCCCTCCGCATTCGCGTGGCCGGCACTTCACCGTCGATATCCATTGCCACCTGCTGACCGAGCGGGCGGAAGCAATGTTCCGCGAGGCGGGTCTGGTCGAGCGCCGCCCACGCGACGTGTTCGCCAACGCGCACACCCGCGAGGTCAACAAGGAACAGTCCCGGCGCACACGCATCCAGTTCACGTCAGTGGAAAAGCGCCTCGTCGACATGGACCACATGGGCATCGACATCCAGGCAATCACGCCGGCGCCGAACCAGACCTACTACGACACACCGCCCGACCTCGGCATCGCCACGGCGCGCGTGATCAACGACAACATCGCCAACGTCGTGGCCGGGCATCCCGACCGCTTTGTCGGCCTGGGAACGGTGCCATTCCAGGCGCCGGAACTTGCCGTCGCAGAGTTGCAGCGGCTGCACTCATCGCTCGGCCTGCGCGGCATCGAAATCGCCACCAACGTCGCCGGCGCCGACCTGTCCGAGCAACGCTTCCGGCCGATTTTCGCCAAGGCCGAGGAACTCGGGCTGACGATCTTCATGCATCCGACCGGCTTCACCGAGGCACGGCGCTTCGGCGATCATTACTTCACCAACGTGATCGGCAATCCGCTGGACACCACGGTCGCGGTGCATCACCTGATTTTCGGCGGCGTGCTGGAACAATGCCCACGGCTCAAGCTGGTCCTGTCGCATGGTGGTGGTTACCTGGCCGCCTATTCCGGCCGCATCGACCACGCCGCATCCGCCCGCCCCGATTGCTGCGAGCAAATCCATGAGATGCCGACAACGTATTTGAAGCGGCTGTATTTCGACACGCTGGTCTATACGCATCCGCAGTTGGAGTATCTCGTGCGGGAGTATGGCGCTGACCACGTGCTGATGGGCACCGACTACCCGGCCGACATGGGCGAGGTCGATCCGATCGGCTTTATCGAGGGCGCGACTGACCTGACCGACGTAGAGCGAGCAAGCATCCTCGGCGGCAATGCGGCGCGGCTGTTGGGGATCGAGAACGGCACGAAGCTGCCGCTGGCGCGATAGCGCGCGGCGCGAGCCAGTGAAGGAAGCAAGGCCAGGGGCAAAGCCCCTGGCCTTGCTTCCTTGACCGGCCTTCGCCGCGCGCTACCGCGCCAGCGGCAGCTTGGTGCCCGCCACCGCGCGCTCAACCAGCAGAGCGCGCCGGAACCGGAACAGCTTCGCCGGCCGTCCGCCCGTCTCGGTTGCCATTCGCCCGGTCTCCTCGACCAGGTCCTGTTGCTCGATCAGCCGGCGGAAGTTCTGCTTGTGCAGGCGTCGCCCGGCCAACGCTTCCACCGTCCGTTGCAATTGCCCCAGCGTGAAGGCCGGCGGCATCAGTTCGAACACCAGCGGGCGGTATTTGATCTTGCCGCGCAGCCGAGCGATGCCGGTCGCCAGGATCCGGCGATGATCGTGCGCCATCGCGTGCCCCGGCACCGTAGTGCCGCCCGCCTCCGGCACCAGCCCGGCCTCCCACAGCGTCTCGTAACGCTGCAGCACCAGGTCCTCGTTCCAGACCGCCCCCTCGAGCCCGAAATTGATCGTCACCCGGTTGCGCCGCTGCCAGCGCAGCATGGCATCCGGCGCCGCGTCGGCCCACGCCAGCAACGGTCCGGTCACTTGCGACGCCAGCACATCGTTCGGTTCGCGGCGGTCCTCCCACGGGAAATAGCGATACCAGTCCTGCCAACCCACGCCCCGGCCACCGGCGCTACGCTGCTCCCTTGGCGCCTCGCGCGTCAGCCCGAGATACGACACCGACACCATGTGCCGCCCCGGCGCTGCCCGATCGCGATCGGCAAACGTGTAGAGTTGCTCGACATATCCGACCGGATGGTGGGTCTGTTGCTCGACCCACGACCGCAACGCCGCCTGCAGCGAGCGGTGGCTCGTCTCGAACGGCCCCGACGGCAAACCGTTGCCGTCGTCGATCGTCAGCACGCGCGGTTCACCGTCGGTGACCGCGACGATCACCGCGATCAGCTCCGCATCGATCGAGCCAGCCTGTCCCGCGTCACCCACATCCGGCATGCGCCGCGTCATCGCACGGGCGGGGGCGTTTCGTCACGGGCGATCGCGCCGCTGGCACTAATCGCCGAACAGCGTCCTCACGTCCTGGCGCAGCGACGCACGCGACGCGTCATCGGAATAGAACATATGTCCGCCAGGATAGACCGCCAGCCGCACGCGGTCCGGCGCGCCAACGTCCGGCAACGCGCGCACGATCAGTTCGCTGGTGAAATACGGTGTCCGCAGGTCGAACAATCCGTGCGCGATCAGCACGCGCAGGTTCGGATCGAGCGACAGGGCGGCTTGCAATGCGCTGAGCGATTCCGGCCGCCCCATGCCCGTACCCCAGTCCCATCGTGCGAATACCGTGTCGTTTGACAGGCGGTAAATGCCCTCCGGGTGCCAGTTCAGCTTTTCGGTGTAGATCGCGACCATGGCGCTGGTGACCGGCACCTTGAACCCTTCCAGCACCGGGTCGGGATAGGTGCTCTGCGGCCGATGCGGGAACGGATCGGCATTGCTGATGGTGGCATCGTATTGACTGCCGACGCGCCCTTGTGCGCGGTCCAGTTCGTGCAGGAACACGTCGGTGTCGAGCCGGCCGTGGAACCGGCGCACCAGCGCCGGGTCGAGACCGGTCAGCTCGGCGACCCGCGCCGACATCCGGTCGATCGCCGCCTTGTCGCGGTCGCCGCGCAGCAGATCGACCAGGTAGTCGGTCGCGGCATATGCCTCGGCGTCGGCCACGCCGGCCCGCGTCACCGGGCCTTTCAGCGCGCGCGCGGCAGCGACTTCCGAAGGCAGGCGGTCCACCCAACCGAACGGATCGTTGAAACCGCTTTCGGAATGCGTATCCAGAATGGGCGACACCAACACCATGCCGGTGACTCCCACGCCCAGCGACGACTGCAGTTCACGGGCGAGGCGGGGCGCTCGGAAACCGCCATAGCTTTCGCCGGCCAGGTATTTGGGGGAGAGGATGCGGTCGTTGCGGTCAAGCCAGCGGCGGATGACTTCCGAGAACGTGTCGACGTCGCCGCGCACCGACCAGAAGCGCCTTTCCGCCGCGTCCCCGCTGGCAAGGATGCGCGAATACCCGGTGCCGGGCGGGTCGATGAACACCAGGTCGGTGAAATCCAGCCAGGTCTCGGCGTTCGGGACCGGCACGGGCGAGCCGGACGCCACGCCGGACGCACCGCCAGGCGCCACGCCGGGTGCTCTGCCGAGCGCCACGCGCCATGGACCGGCCGCGCCGACCTGGAGCCAGCCGGAGGCCATGCCCGGGCCACCGTTGAAGGCGAAGGTGACCGGGCGGTTCGTCTTGTCGGCGCCGTCGAGCAAATAGGCGACGAAGGCCACGTCGGCTTGCGGCGCGTTCTTGTCGTCGCGCAGCCGGATGCTACCGGCGGTGGCGGTGAAATGCAGCGTGCGGCCCGGCAGCTCCAGCGTGTGACGCGTGGTGACATCGGCGGGCAGCCGGTTGGAATCGGCAGCGGGCAGCCGGTTGGGATCGGCGGGCGGCCGGTTGGGATCGGCGGGCGGCCGGTTGGAATCGACGGGCGGCGGCGGGGACTGCGATTGCGCGGCGGATGGTGTGGTGGTTGGCGTGGCGTCCGCCGGCAATGGCGCCGAGGTCTGCGCTTGGGCGCCAAGGATGACCGACGCGCCTAACCAGCAGACGAGGCCAACGGCGCGTATGACACCAACCGGCCAAACCATCGCTTGCAACCTCGAGCTCTTGCTGGCCGGTGGTTACAGACGCTCACCCGCGGCAATACCAAGGTAACATGCCGGGTGTATTGGGGCCAGTCAGTTCGCTACGGGATGCAAATCGGACGTGCCCAGCATCGACTCTGCCCGGCCCGGCCGAAGCGTGTGGGGCGCGCTTGGGCTGATCCTGATCGTGGCCTTGGCGCTGCGGCTTTGGCGACTCGACGCGAATGGCTTCGGCACCGAATACTACGCGGCCGGCGTGCGCAGCATGCTGCAGGGGCCGCGCGCATTCTTTTTCAACGCCTTCGACCCGTTCGGTTTCGTCTCGCTCGATAAGCCGCCGGTGGCGTTCTGGCTGCAGGTGTTGAGTGCCGCGATCTTCGGCTTCAGCGGGGTCAGCCTGGCCTTGCCGCAAGTGCTGGAAGGCGTGGCCGCGGTGCTGGTGGTTTGGCAGATGGTGCGCGTGCGCGCCGGAGACCTGGCGGGCCTGCTGGCGGCGCTGTTTCTTGCCATCACCCCGGTCAGCGTTGCGGTGGATCGTTCGAACAACACCGATTCCTGTCTGGTGCTCGTGCTTTTGCTCGCCGCCTGGGCGGAGTTGCGCGCCATCGAGACTGCCCGGCTGTGCTGGTTGCTCGCGGCGTTCGCACTGCTGGGCCTCGGCTTCAACGTCAAGATGCTGGCGGCCCTGGTGGTCGCACCGGGGTTCGCCGTCCTGTACGGCGTGATGGCCGGTGTGCCATGGTGGCGGCGGCTGGCACATCTGGCACTCGCCGGCGTGGTGCTGGCTGGCGTTTCACTGGCCTGGGTCGGCACCTACGACCTGACGCCGCCGGCCGAGCGGCCCTATGTCGACAGCACGCAAGGCAATTCCATGCTGGAGTTGGCGATCGGCCATAACGGCATCCAGCGTTTCGTTCGCCCGCCCCGCGCGGCAAGGCCGGCGACGGCCGTAGTCGTTCCGCCACGGCCGAACCCGGCGTACGACGCGATTCCCACTGGGCCGTTGCGCCTGGCCGACCGCTACCTTGCGGAGCAAGTGCTGTGGCTGCTGCCGCTGGCGTTGTTCGGGTTGTACTGCGGATGCCGGCGGATTGGCAGCACATTGCCGGAGTGCAAACAGCGCGCGATGGCGATGCTGTGTGGGGCGTGGGCGTTGCTGTACGGCGTCACCTACAGCGTCGCCGGCGGCATTTTTCATGCGTATTACCTCGTTACCATGGCGCCTCCGTTGGCCGCCCTGGCCGGGATCGGCGTTGCATCACTCTGGCAGGACCGAACCCGGGGCAGATTGCTGGTTCCGGGCATCCTGGCGCTTGCCGTCATGTGGCAGCTCTATTTGCTCGACCCCGGCCGCGGCGGTGCACTGCGCCTTTCGGTCGCGGCGACGGTGCTGGCGGGCGGGGTGCTGGCGTGCGGCGCATGGCTCGCGGCGCAGCGCAGCCGCCCGCTGCTGGCGGGCGGCGCCCTCGCGCTGGCGGTTGCGGCGCTGTCGGTCGGCCCCTGCGTCGCTGCCTCGGCCA
This sequence comes from Acetobacteraceae bacterium, assembly GCA_035486135.1. GTDB lineage: Bacteria > Pseudomonadota > Alphaproteobacteria > Acetobacterales > Acetobacteraceae > JASHVB01. The sequence continues at coordinate 12,630 of DATHNI010000097.1, read as the reverse complement.
GCATCCTGGCCCGCGGCAACGCCATGATGCCGGCGGCCGGGGTCGAACGGCTCGTGCAGGATGGCGACCCGCTGCGCCGGCGGCGGCTGGCCTTACGCGAGGCGCCGACCGACGACCCGAAGCTGATCGACTACCTGCTGGACCACAGTAGCGGCGAGCGCTTCCTGGTGGCGGCGCCGAACGCCCGCCTGGTCGCGCCGATCATCGTGCGCACCGGTATGCCGGCCATGGCGATCGGCGGTTTCCTCGGGTCCGATCCGATCGTGACGACCGAACAACTCGACAGCCTGGTGCAGGCGGGCGCGCTGCGGTTCATCCTGCTGTCGGACGGCGCGCGCGGCGTCCGCCGGGATCGCGCGGCCGAGCTTCGCCGGCGTCGCCTTACCGAGTGGGCGTTGCAGCGCGGCGTGACGGTCGATCCAGCGCTATGGCGTTCGGATCGACCGGGATCGCACGCGGTGACGCTGATCGATCTGCGCCCGGGCTGACGCGCGAGGGGAAGGCGGTGGAAACGCCCGAAGCGTGAGTGAGACTACGCCATCAGGCCACGGCTGACGCCGGCCCGAGATTCGGGGCGCTGCATCGTCTCCCTTGCGGCTTCCCCCAAGGCGGCGGAATGATGGCCGCCTCACCGCTGGCCCGAGCGCGCTCCCGACACACGTTTCTTGGCCCGGCGAGCAAGATGGATTGTGCACACGATCGGCCAGGAGAATGCCCATGTTAGCCGACCGGTACGAGCTGTCCTTGTCCACCGCCTCCGCCGTGGCACGGGACGCCTATGTTCAAGGCTGTAATCTGGCGCTGACTTTCTATCCGGGGGCGGTCAATGCCTTCGATGGTGCCATCGCCGCCGATCCCGCGTTTGCCCTCGCTCACGCCGGCAAGGCGCAGGTGCTGATGCGGGAAGGCAACGTGGCTGCGGCGCGGGCGGCCCTGGCGGCGGCCAAGGACGCCGGCGCCGGTCTGTCGGCGCGCGAGGCCAGCCACATCGCGTATTTCGACCTGGTGTTCGCGGGCCGGACCGACGACGCGATCGCCGCCTTGCAGGCGCACCTGGCCGCATGGCCGCGCGACGCGCTGGTGCTCGCCACGGCCGCCAACCCGAACGGCCTGATCGGCGCCTCCGGCCGCATCGGGCAGAAGCACCAGATCGCGGTGATGATGGACAGTCTCGCCCCACATTACGGCGACGATTGGTGGTTCCTGGCCCATCATGCCATGGCACTGTCCGAGGATGGGCAAATCGCGGCCGCCCGGCCGAAGATCGAGCAGTCCGTCGCGGCGAACCCGAACAATGCGCATGGCGCGCATGGCTTCGCGCATGTCTGTTACGAAAGTGGCGAGCGGGATACGGCCCGCGCATGGTTGTCGTCCTGGCTCGCGACTTATCCGCGCGATGGATTTTTCCATGGCCACCTGAGCTGGCATCTCTCACTTTGCGAACTCCAGGCCGGCAACTGGGCCGAGGCGTTGCGGCTGTATCGGGACGCGATGGTGCTCGATCGGCATAGCGGCGGTCCGCAACAGAGAATGTCGGATGGGGCCGCGTTTTTGTGGCGTTCCGAACTTGCCGGCTATCCGCGCGATACGGCCGCCTGGCGCGCGCTGTATGAGTATGCCAACAGCGCGCTGCCGCGGCCGGGCGCCGGGCTTGCCGACCTGCATGTCATCCTGGCACAGGCGGTCGTGGGCGATGCTGCCGGGCTCGACGTCCGTGCCCGCCAGATGGAGGATCTGGCGACGCAGGGGCGTTATCCGTCCGGCGCTTACCTGCCGGCGCTCTCGCGTGGCTTCACGGCATTCGAGCGTGGGGATTTTTCCGCGGCGATCGAGGCGCTCACCCCGCTCGCCGCGGAGACCGAGCGCATCGGCGGCAGCCGCGCGCAGCACGACCTGATCGAATTCACGCTGTTGAGGGCCTGTCTCGAGGCCGGCCGGCTGGAGGAGGCTCGTCGGTTGCTGGGCGCGCGTCGGCCTGGTGCTTCGGGCATTGCGGTCGAGGGTGTCGCGGCGCTGCATTGACCGGCGGCGCGGCGACGAAGCAAGGCCAGGGCAGAGCACTGGCCTTGCTTCGGCACGGCAAGGGAACTGGCGAAGCCTGACAGCTCGTGATAGGTTACATGTAACCAGTTCGTAGATTTATCATGGCCCCGGTTTCGAATCCCAGGCCTTCCCGCACGAAAGTGCAGGCCCATCGAGAACGGTTGCGCGCGCAGGGTTTGCGCCCGATCCAGATTTGGGTTCCGGACGTACGCGCGCCGTCCTTCCGGTCGGAGGCGCACCGGCAGTCTCTGGCGGTCGCAGCGAGCGCCCATGCTCGCGAGGATCAAGCGTTCATCGACGCGGTGTCGGACTGGGGCGATGAATGAGGCGTGGCGACATCTGGACCGTCGCTGGCGGCAAAGACTACGCCGGCAAGCCACGCCCGGTCGTGATCGTCCAGGACGATAGTTTCGACGCGACGGATTCCATTACCATCTGCGCCTTCACCACAGATGAGACTGAAGCACCGTTGTTCCGTCTGCCGGTGGAACCGAACGAGCGCAACGGCTTGCGCTCCGCCTGCCGACTGATGGTGGATAGGATCACTACCGTCCCCAAGGCCAAAGTCGGCGCTCGTGTCGGCAAACTGGATGATGAGGATATTCTGCGCCTCAGTCAGGCCGTGCTCGTGTTCCTTGGACTGGCAGCCTCACCAAGGACCAGGCAGACGACGTGACGAGCAATGGTCCAAAGCGTCCCCTCGGCTGGAATAGGGACGTTCTGCTTGTCGCCGGTTCGCGCGATCCGATTGGAATGTCTCCACCGCGCGCATGCGCGGGCATCCTGCCGGACGATCTTTGCATCCAGTTCGGGCCCCAGCCGCGGACCCGCCCACCACCGCCTCCGGCGCAATGCCGGCCGAGCCCAACGTTCGCAGTTCTGTTTTGCTATGGCGGAGAGGGAGGGATTCGAACCCTCGGTACCCCGCAAAGAGTACAACGGTTTTCGAGACCGCCCCGATCGACCGCTCCGGCACCTCTCCACGCGTGGCGTCGACCGTTCTGAATGGGTCGGCCGGCAGCGTGGCGCGTTATAGGCGCCACACCACCCCGCCGCAACCAAGCACCCCGGACACCTCTCCCGAGACGCCGGTTGGGTCGTCTCGCGGCCCAGTCGGCCGGCTCGACGCTGCACCGTGGCAGGAAACGGCGAGAGCAGGGTAGCGACGGCACCACCCCAGCGCCCGCCCCAGGCGGGTGGCGTGCGGGTGAGGTGTTGCTATGCCGCCTGGGCCTGCACAATATCTGGCGGCGGGCGAATCTCCCGGCCCGGTCCACGATGGAAGGCACACCCAGATGGATTTCGACCTGTTCGTCATCGGCGGTGGCTCGGCCGGAGTCCGCTGCGCACGCATCGCCGCGGGCCACGGTGCCCGCGTCGGCATCGCCGAGGAACGCTTCTGGGGCGGCACCTGCGTCAATGTCGGCTGCGTGCCGAAGAAGCTTCTGGTGCAGGCCGGCGAATACGGCGCCTGGGCGGACGACGCCGCCGGCTTCGGCTGGACCATCAGGAAGGGCCCGCATGACTGGCGCAAGCTGATCGCCGCCAAGGACAAGGAGATCGGCCGCCTCAACGCCATCTACCGCAAATTGCTCGACAACGCCGGCGCGGCGATCTTCGATGCCCGCGCGGTGTTCCTCGACCCGCACACGCTTGATGTCGGCGGCAAGCGCGTCACCGCCGAACGCATCGTCATCGCCACCGGCGGCCACCCGGAGCGTGTCCCCATCCCCGGCGCCGGGCTTGGCATCATCTCCGACGACGCGTTCTTCCTCCCGCGCATGCCGGAGCGCATCGCCATCGTCGGCTCGGGCTACATCGCGGTGGAGTTCGCCGGCATCTTCCAGGCACTCGGCGCCGAGGTGCACCTGATCTACCGCCAGCCGCTGCCACTTCTCGGCTTCGACCAGGACCTGCGCGAGGGCCTGGCCGAGGCGCTCGGCACCCAGGGCGTGGCGCTGCATCCGGGCTGCAAGCCGGTGAAGCTGGAAGCCGACGGCGACCACCGCGTGCTGACCTTCGGCGAGAACCGCACGCTGCGTGCCGACCTGGTGTTCTTCGCCACCGGCCGGCTTCCGGCGACCGCGAATCTTGGCCTCGACAAGGCGGGGGTGTTGCTCAACGAGAAGGGTGCGGTGATCGTGGACTCGCAGTTGCGCTCCACCCAGCACCACATCTACGCCATGGGCGACGTGACCGACCGCGTCAACCTGACGCCGGTCGCCACCGCCGAGGGCCACGCGCTCGCCGACTCGCTGTTCGGCAAGCGTCCGCGCAGCATCTCGCTGGCCAATGTGCCGTCGGCGGTGTTCTCCACGCCGCCGATCGCCACGGTCGGGCTGACGGAAGAGCAAGCGGCGGCGCATGGGCCGGTGGATGTGTATGTGTCGATGTTCACACCGATGCGGCATACGCTGTCCGGTCGGTCGCGCCGGTCGATGATGAAGCTGGTGGTAGACCAGGCGACCCAGCGCGTGCTGGGCGTGCACATGCTGGGCGAGGATTCGCCGGAGATCATGCAGGGCCTGGCGATCGCCGTGGTGATGGGCGCAACCAAGGCGGATTTCGATCGCACCATCGGCATCCATCCGACGGCTGCGGAGGAATTCGTCACGCTGCGCACGCGCACCCGGGTGGCCGGCGTGGCAAAGGCGGCGGAATAGACCGCGCCGGCACAAGAGACTTCACGACCCGGCGGGGCGCGAGTGGCAGTCGCCGCGGGCGGTTACACGAACCGCGTGTTCTGTTCACCAAGCATTAGCAACTATGCCGGAAAATCGGTGGCGTCATTCCTCCCACAGGAGCCACCCCGATGCGCCTGCTTCCGGTATTGCTCGCGTTGCCATTGCTCGCGCTTCAGGCGCACCTCCAGACCGCTGCCGCCCAACAGACCGCCGCTGCCCCGGCCTCCCCGACGATGGGGGCGCCGGCTCCCGCCGCATCCGATCCGGGCGCCACGGCGCGCCATCGCATGACCTGGCAACAGCATTTTGCGCAGGCCAATCTCGCGCATGACGGCCATCTGACATTGGGGGAAGCCAGCGGCGGCTATCCCACGGTGGCGCGGCATTTCAAGGAAATCGATGCCGACAAGAAAGGCTACGTGACCGAGGAAGACATTACCAACTGGCACAAGCTGCAACGTGCGATGCGCCACACCAACCAGGGCAGGACGGACGGAGACCTGCGGCCACGGCCTGCGTTTCACGAGGGGCCATCGACACCGCAGCCGATCAACACATCGACTGGCGACAAGATGCTGCCGATGACGCAACCCGACGCGCCGGCGGCGGGGCAGCAGGCCACGACGAAGTAGGAAATACAGAAACCTCTCCCGCTACGCGGGAGAGGTTAAGACTACACTACGCCCGCACCAGGACCGGCGCCGTGGCCGACGCCAGCCCATAAACCCCCCGCTCCGACGGCAGCGGTGCGAACCGGGTGGTCAGGCCCAACACCGTCTCCGCACCACCGAGATACAGCATGCCGTCGGTGGCCATCTGCCCCGCGATCGCCTCCAGCGCCCGCGTCTTCGTCGGCTGATCGAAATAGATCAGCACATTCCGGCAGAACACGATATCGAACCGGCCCAGCCCGCGCAGGTCGCCGAGCAAATTCCATTCCTTCCACTGCACCATCGCCCGCAGCGCGTCGCTGATCCGCCAGCCGGCGTCCTCGCGATGGAAGTAGCGCATCAGCATCTGCACCGGCAGCCCGCGCTGCACCTCGAACTGGGTATACAGCCCCTCCCGCGCGCGGCTCAGTTGGTCGCGCGCCAGGTCGGTGCCGAGGACCTCCACCCGCCGGTCACCAAGAACAGCGCGACTCTCCGCCAGGATCATCGCCAGCGAATAGGCCTCCTGCCCGGATGAGGCGGCGGCGGACCAGATACGCAACGGCGTGCCGGCGGGACGCGCCGCAACCAGGCGGCCCAGTGCCTGCGAGCGGAAATGCTGGAACGGCTTGTCGTCGCGGAAGAAGAAACTCTCGTTGGTGGTCATCGCCTCGACCACGTCACGCGCCACGGCGTCGGCGCCGCGCCCATGCAGCCGCTCGGCCAGGTCGTTCAGGTCACGTAGTTTCTCGCGCTTCAGGATGGGCGCGAGCCGCGTCTCCAGCAGGTAGATCTTGTCCTGCCCGATCACCAGGCCGGAGCGGCTGCGCAGCAGTTCGGCGAGGAAGCTGAACGCGGCGAGGGAAATGGCGGTGCTCATGCCTGCCCCATGCGCAGCAGTTCCAACAGCTTCGGCGCGATCCGCGGTAGCGGCAGCACCGCGTGGCATAGCCCGGCTTGCGCGACCGCGCCCGGCATGCCCCACACCACGCTGGTCGCTTCGTCCTGCGCGACCGCGGTGCCACCCGCCTCGATGACCCGCCTCGTGCCGGCCAGGCCATCCGAACCCATGCCGGTCAGCATCGCGACCAGGACTCGCCCCTCGCAGCAAGCAGCCGCGCTGCGCAGCATCGGATCCACCGAGGGGCGGCAGAAATTCTCCGGCGGGTCGGATGACAGCCGCGCACGCAATGTGCCGCGCGTCGCTTCCACCAGCAGATGCCGGTCGCCAGGGGCAAGATACAGCCGCCCTGCAACCAAAGGCTCGCCATCGGTGGCTTCCGCGCAAGGCAGGCCGCCGAGCTTGGTTATGTGCTGCGCCAGGATGGGCGTGAATGTCGCCGGCATGTGTTGCGTCATCACCGTCGGCACCTTGAGCACGCGCCCGAGGCCCTGCACCAGCGCGAACAGCGCCTGTGGTCCGCCGGTCGAGCTGCCGATCGCGAGCAATTTCGGCGGCATCACCGCGGCCGGCCGCAATTTCAGGGCGACAGGAGCAGTACCCGGGCGTAAGGGCTGGGTTGCACGGCGACGCAGCCGCGCCAGGCCCTTCACCTTCTCCACCAGGTCGCGGCGAAACGAATCGTCGCTCGCACTGCCGATCGAGGTCGGCTTCGGCAGGTAATCCGCCGCTCCCATGCGCAGCGCGCGCAAGGCGATGTCCGCGCCACGCGTGGTCAGCGTGGAGGCCATGATGATACGCAACCCGGGATCGGCACGCAGCAGCAATGGCAGCGCCGTCATGCCGTCCATCACCGGCATTTCGATGTCCAGCACCAGCACGTCGGCCGCGGTGCGTTTCAGCTCGTCGAGCGCCGCCTGGCCGTTCGCGACGCGGGCGACCACGCGGATTCCCGGGTCCGCCTCCAGCATGCGCGCGATCGCGCCGCGGATCGCCAGGGAATCATCGCACACGATGACGCGTGCGACGGATTGGTCCGCGGGTGGCGCAAGGGTGCGGAGCGGCTGGATCACAGCAGCCCGACCTGCGCGAACTTGCCGAGCAAAATGTCTTCGTCGAACGGCTTCATGATGTATTCCTGGGCGCCGTTCTCGATCGCTTCCACGATGCGCGACATGTCGTTCTCGGTGGTGCAGAACACCACCGGCGGATTGGTGGGGCCGAACTCGGCGCGGACCGCCTTGAGGAATTCCATCCCGTCCATCACCGGCATGTTCCAGTCCAGCAGCACGCAGTCGGGCATGCTGACACGGCAGGCATCCAACGCCTCCTTGCCATCCCCGGCCTCGGAGACGACGAAGCCATGCGCTTCCAGGATGCGCCGCGCGACCTTGCGCACGACACGACTGTCATCGACGACGAGGCAGGTGTGGGTCATGGCGGCGCGTCAGCCGGTCTCGGCCAGTGCCAGCAGCCGGCCGACGTCCAGCACCACCAGCAGCCGATCCTCCAGCCGATAGACCCCGGCGCTGAACATCGCCCAGGTTGGCGGCAGCGTCGGCGGGTTCCGTTCGAACGCGCTGGGCTTGAGGCTCATCACCTCGGACACCTGATCGACCAGCAACGCGTACAGCTCGCCACCTTGCTCCGCCACCACCGACATGCGGCGCGCGCCGTCGGGCGATGGCGGCAGCTTCAGGCGACAGCGCAGATCGATCGCGGTGACGATGCGGCCGCGCAGGTTCAGGCTGCCGGCGATTTCCGGCGGCGCGAGGGGGATGCGGGTAATCACTTGCTCGCCCAGGATGTCGCGCACGCCAAGCACCGGTATGCCGCAAAGCTGGTCGGCGACGGTCAGGGTGACGAAGACGCGTTCCGAATCATCCGCGGCGTTGTCGGGGCGCTCCAGCACATCGGTTGTCATGCGTTGTCTCCTGTGTAGCGATCAGCCACTGTGGACACGTCGATCCACCATGTGTTCGGCGAGTATCTGTTTGAAGGGCCCCAGTCCGGCTGGGTCGAAGGTGTGGTCGTAGCTGGCCGGCTCGTGTCCACTTACACGTGCGAAGACCACCGTTTTGCCGGGCAGAATTTCTGTGACGGCGACATCGATGATGCGATAAAAACGGTCGCCTCCGAGATAGATGCGGGTCACTGCTTCGTCGACCGGGACGCTGCGGCCGTCGCAGCCGGCTCCATGCAATTCCACCACAAACGAACGCGGGATTTGCTCCGCAAGCTTTGCCTCGGCGTTGTCGGCGGCAATGTTCAACGCGCGCAGGAACAGTTCGTGGAATTCTGTCTTGGTCATCGTTCAACGGCCCTTCCAGATCGCAGGCGGCGCCATCGTACCGTAAACGTCCCCCCAGTTGCTGTTGAGAGAAGAAGACCGACGGTCCCGCACCGTTTGTTCCGGGATCATTGAGTTTGACGCCTCGGTTCACGACGGATTGCCGCAGCGTGGTCGTCGTGATGGTGGTTTCCGCGTTCATCGGTGCATTGGCGAAAGCACGCGCCCGGTCGAGCGTCAAAGCGAAGTACTTGCCGGATTGACTCGGATTCGATCCGTAATGCGCGTGGGCCAGCAGATAGGACAGCTCGGTTGCGTCCACCACGCGGTACACGACCACCGTTGGATCGTCCGTGCTGACCGCGCTGCCGGCCATGCGGCGTCACCTACGCCGCCGCGACCTGTTCACCCAGGCATTGCTGCAAGCTAGAGAGCAATCCGTCGCGTTCGAATTTCGCCACGTAGTCGGTGAACCCGGCATCACGTCCCGCTTCCACGTCACGCGGCTCGACATGTCCGGTCAGCGCGATCATCGGCAGGCCCGCCCACGCACCGGACTGACGCACGGCACGGGCGAATTCGAGTCCGTTCATGTCGGGCATCTCGATATCGGACAGGATCGCATCGAACCCCACGCCGGCGTCACGCAGCTTCAATGCCTCCGCGGCACTGGCGACGGCGCTGACGCGATAGCCGGCGGCACTCAGCGATGGCACCAGCAACTGGCGGAAAAACGCGCTGTCCTCGACAACCAGCAGGCGGCGCGGGCCGTGCGTCTCGGTGGTGCGCGGCGCATCGCGGAACCAATCCTTCCAGGCCAGGGTCAGCCAATAGCCGGTGTCGATCACGTCGGTCGCCTCGCCGGCGATCACCGCGGTTCCCAGCAGGCCGGCCCGCGCACCGGACAGCTCGATCTCCAGCCGGTCCTCCACCACGTCGATGATCTCGTCGACCATCAGGCCCATGCTGCGGTCGCGATCGGTGAACACCAGCACCGCCTGGTGCGGCTTTTCCGAACCGATGGTGCCGGACAGCGCGATCAGCGGCATCAGCTTGCCGCGATACTGGGTGACCGGCGCGCCGGCCGATTGCTCGATCTTCTCGCGCGGAAAGTCCTCGAGCCGCGCCACGAGACCCAGCGGCACCGCCATCTTCTGCGCCGATCCGGCACGGAACAGCAGCATCGCGGTTTGCTCGCCGGAGTGCGCGGCTTCGACGGTGCTGGCGGCGCCGGAACGGATCTCGCCCCCCGCGCCGATGCCGGTCGCCCGGGCGATGCCGTTCGGATCGAGGATCATGATCACCGACCCGTCGCCCAGGATCGTGTTGCCGCTGAACATGGTGACGTGGCGCAGGATCGGCGCCACCGGCTTGACGACGATTTCCTCGGTGTCGAACACCCGGTCCACGATGATGCCCAGCATCGTCGAGCCGACCTGTACCACCACGATGGTGGCATCGCCGGTCTTTTCCGCGTCGGTGTCGAGCGCCAGCAGGTCGGCCAGGCTCACCAGCGGCAACAGCCGGTCGCGCAGCCGCAGCACCGGCGTGTCGTTGATCCGCTCGATCACGCTGTTGTTGCCGCCACTGGCCGCCGTATTGCTGCCGGCGCGTTGCGCCCGCACCAGTTCGACCACGCTGATCTGCGGGATGGCGAAGCGCTCGCCGACCGCCTGCACGATCAGCGCCGAGACGATGGCCAGCGTCAGGGGAATCTTGATGACGAACGTGGTGCCCTGGCCCGCCACGCTCTTCAGGTCGATCGTGCCGCCGATCTTCTCGATGTTGGTCTTCACCACGTCCATGCCGACGCCGCGCCCGGATACCGCGGTCACGACCGCGGCGGTGGAAAACCCCGCGCGGAAGATGAAGCGCTGCAACTGCCCGTCGCTCATGCCGGCGAGTTCCGCCTCGGTCGCCAGTCCCTGGGACAGCACCTTGGCGCGGATCCTGTCCACCGGCAGGCCGCGCCCGTCATCGGCGACCTCGATCAGGATGTGGCCGCCCTCGTGGAACGCGTTCAGCGTGATGCGGCCGGTTTCCGGCTTGCCCATGGCGCGGCGCTCGGCCGGCTTCTCCAGGCCATGATCGCCGGAATTGCGTACCATGTGGGTGAGCGGATCCTTGATCAGCTCCAGCACCTGGCGATCCAGCTCGGTGTCGGCGCCGAGCATCACCAGCTCGATCTTCTTGTCCATTTCCAGCGCCAGGTCGCGCACCAGCCGCGGCAGGTTGTTCCAGGCGTTGCCGATCGGCTGCATGCGCGTCTTCATCACGCCTTCCTGCAGGTCGGAGGTGATGTGCGACAGCCGTTGCAGCGGGGCGGTGAAGCCGCTGTCCTCCTCGGCGCGGGCGAGTTGCAGCAACTGGTTGCGGGTCAGCACCAGCTCGCTGACCAGGGTCATCAGGTCCTCGAGCACTTCGACGGTTACGCGGATGGTCTGGGTCGCCGCCGGCGCATTGGTGGCCGCCGCGGCTTCCGCCGGCCGGCTTTGCGGTATGGCGGGCGGCGGTGGGGCGTCCGCGACAGGTGGCGGGGGGACATCCGCGGCGGTTGCGGTTTCCTCAGCCGTGGCCACGTCCTCCGCGGCTTTCGCCGCTTCGGGCGCCGCTTGCCCGGGTTGCCTGGCGGAGTTGGGGAGGGCAGGGGGCGTGGCAGCAGCGGCGGCCCGGACGGGTTTGCCGGCGGCGGTCGCTTCCAGGGCGGCGACCAATGGAGCGTCGTCCCCCTCCGGTTCGGCGCCCGTGGCGGCCAGGCCGGCGAGGATCGCCTTGATCCGGTCCAGCGCGGTCAGCACCAGGCTGATCATGTCCGGCGTGACCGCCAGGGCGCCGTCGCGCACCTTGCCGAGCACGCTTTCGCCGGCGTGTGCCACCCGTTCCAGCCGCGGCAAGCCGAGAAAGCCGCAGGTTCCCTTGATCGTGTGTACCATGCGGAAGATCAGCGCCAGGGTCGCCGCGTCGTCCGGGGTTCGCTCCAGCGTCACCAGAGCGAGGTCGAGTTCCGCCAGGTTCTCATTGGTTTCGGTCAGGAAGTCGGCGAGCAAATCGTCCATGGTGCCCTCTTTGCGGCCCGAGCGGGCGTGTGGGCGGGCATCCTGGACCACAGGTGAACAACAAATGGTAAATCCCGGTCAGACTTTGCACAGCCGCAGCGGCGGCGCCGGACCGCCAGGGCCGGCCGACATCAGCATCGTCAGCCGCAAGCCGAGCGCCCGGGCGAGCAAGGCGGTCAGCGGCGCTTGCAGCGAACGGGCGTCCTGCACGGCCGCCCAGGCCCCCGCCTCGCTGGCGAGACAGCCGGCCAGTCCGGTCGGCCACGCCGCCCGCGGGCCGGCGATGGCGATGATGAGGTCGGTGCCGCTCCCGGCCAGCGTCACCTCGCCGCTGCCATTCAGGGCCTCGGACGCGAGCAGCAGCAGATTGAGCGTCACCCGGGCGAACGGCGGGGCGAACACTGTGTCCTCCGGCAGGGAGGAGAAATCGGTGGTGCAGCGTTTGGCGTGCGGCAATCCCTCGGCCAGGTGGCGTAGCGCGGCGAGGTCGAGCGACTGTCCTGTCGGTCCCCAGGCCGCACGCTGCAACTCCAGGCGCCCGCGAAGATCAGCGGCGGCTTGGTTGACGACCGCCAGTGCCTCGGCGGCGACGGACGGGTCGTCGAGCATTTCGAGCGCTCCGGCCAGCGTGCCGATCGTGCCACTAAGATCGTGGCTCATGCGGGCGCACAGCAGTTCGGCCAGCCGCAACGAATCTATTGCCGACGACATCCGATCGTCCCCCTGGCCGAGCGCCTGCGATGTGGCTTCGCAAACGAGACAGTCTGCGTGGAACGCCGGACGTAGTAAACCTTTCTCCTGCGCGCGACGAGCGTGCGGCGTGCTTCTGTTACCGCGCCGACAGATCCAGGATCGCCGCGAACCCTTGCTCTGTCCCGAACGCCAGGCGTGACCCGTCCGGGCTCCACGCCAGCGCCGAGACCGGCCCGTGTTCCGGCGGCGCCATCGGCAGCACGCGCGACGACCCGACGTCGGCCAGCACCACCAGCCCATCGCCAAAGCCGCC
>DATHNI010000096.1:0-19607 GCA_035486135.1 Acetobacteraceae bacterium | reverse complement strand
AATCGTAGAACGGCCCGAGCGCGGTCTTGTACGGCATTTTCGCTTCAGGAATGACATTGCGGCGCCGCAACTCGATCGGGTCGATCTGCAATTCCGCAGCCGCCTCCTGCATCGCGCGTTCGATGATGTAGATCGCCTCGGGGCGCCCGGCACCGCGATACGGCGCGGTCGGGCTGGTGTTCGACAGTACCGCGTCGATCGTCACGTAGGCCGCGGGAATATCGTAAACGCCCACCACGGTGCCGATCTGCCCGAACGGCGTCAGCAACTGCCGGTCCGACGCGATATACGCGCCGATGCTCGCCAGCATGTGCAGCCGCAGCCCGATGATCTTCCCCGCATCGTCGAAGGCCAGCTCGATCTCCCCGACATTGTCGCGGCCGTGCTCGTCGGCCAGCAGTACTTCGGAGCGTTCGCACTTCCACTTCACCGGGCGGCCGATCTTGCGCGCCGCCCACAACACCAGGCGATGATCGACGTATTGCCAGCCCTTGGCGCCGAACCCGCCGCCCACGTCGCGGCACACCACGCGCACCTGGCTCTCCGGCACCTTGAACACCATGTTGGCGAGCATGTTGCGCACGCGGTGCGGATAATTCACGTCGGCATACAGCGTGTAGCGGTCCTCTGCCGGTTCGTACAAACCGATCGAGCCGCGTGGTTCCATGTACTGCGCGTGCACGCGGGTAATCACATAGCGGCGCTTCACAATGTGCGCGGCGCGCGCGAACGCCGCCTCGGTTGCCGCCCGGTCGCCGCGTTCGGTGGTGTGGGAGATGTTGTCGGCGTTCTCATCCCACAGACGCGGCGCGCCGGGTTCCGCCGCTGCCGCAACGTCCGTCACCGCCGGCAGGGGTTCGTACTCCACCAGCACCAGTTCGGCGGCGTCCTTCGCCTGCGCCAGCGTCTCGGCGACCACCATCGCGACGGTATCGCCGACATAGCGTGCACGGTCGATCACCATGGCGGGCCGCTGCGGCGCGAACATCGGCGAGCCGTCACGCTTCTTGCGCGGCATCCCCGCCTTCGGCATCGCGATCCCGTCGTTCACGAAGTCGGTGCCGGTATAGACCGCGACCACGCCCGGCGCGGCCGCGGCCGCTTGCGTATCGACCGAGCGGATCAGCGCGTGCGCGTGCGGCGAGCGGACGAACACGCACCAGGTCTGCCGATCGAACGTCTGGTCGTCCTGGTAGCGCCCCTTGCCGGTGAGCAAGCGAACATCCTCGAACCGGCGGATCGGTTGGCCGATGCCGAATTTCATGTTGGCGGAGGATTCAAATACGTCGTTCATGTGCGCAGCCTTTATTGCGGGTTCGGCGTGCCGGTCATCGGCTCGCCGAACAGCACCAGTGATTTGCCATCGAAGCGCTCAAGCTGCAGCGACTTCATCGGATAGAAATCGGTGGGAGTCGTCTGGATGCGGATGCCCGGCAGCAGCATCGGCACGTGCATGTCCAGGTGCGCGACCTGCCGCATGACGTTCTCCCGCGTCAGGTCGTCGCCGCATTGGTCCAGCAACTGCACCAGGCTGGCCGCCATCATGTAGCCGACCAGGTTGAAGATGTCGGACTTGTCGGATCCCGGCAGGTATTTGTCCAGGAACGCCGACCACTCCAAATATTCCTTGTCGTTCGCCCATTGCGGGTCGGTCGGGTCCTTGAAATAGGTGCTGGAAACGATGCCCGTCGCCTTCTCCACCCCGGCGGGTTTCATCACCGCGGAGACCGAGGCCGACGCGTAGGACAGCAGTTGCAGCGGGTGCCACCCCAGGTCGTAGGCCTTGCGGATCGACTGCGCCGCGAATTTCGGTGTGGAGATGTTGATGAACACGTCAGCGCCGGTGCCCTGCAACGCGATCACCTGCGGGTCCACGGTCGGATCGGTGATCTCGTAGCTCTGGATGCCGACGATCATCGTCTTGGCGCGGTCGCCCAGTTCGCGCTGGATGCCGCGCACATAGTCCTTCCCGAGATCGTCGTTCTGGTAGAGGATCGCGATCTTCGCGTTCGGCCGTTCCTTCAGGATGTACTTGACGAAGATCTGCCCCTCGATTTCATAGGTCGGCTGCCAGCCGATGGTCCACGGGTAGTGCTGGTAGTCGCCGAACGTGGCAATGCCGCTGGTGGCGAAGATGTGCGGCACGTGATGGTCGTTCAGGTATTTACGGATCACCACATTCGACGCAGTCCCCAGCGGCGCGAATATGAAGAACACCTTCTCCTGCTCGACCAGCCGCCGCGTTTGCTCGAAGCTCTTCGGCGGCAGGTAGCCATCGTCGAGCGAGAGCAGCTTGATCTGGCGCCCGTGCACGCCGCCATGCTCGTTGACCATTTGCAGATAGGCTTGTTCTACTCGGCCAAACCCGCCATACGCCGAGGCAGGTCCGCTATAGGCCATGGTCTGGCCCAGCAGAATTTCATGCTCGGTGACGCCGGTCTCGGCGGCGGCAGGACCTGCCGCCACGACAGCCAGCGACCCCAGCAATGCCAGGCACAGCCGCAACCTCATGCGCGGTTCCACCTACACGAACCGGCAGGAGATCGAACCCAGCGGCCCGTAGTCGATGTGGAACTGGTCGCCCGCGTGGCCTTCCACCGTGCTGGTAAACGACCCACCAAGCACGAACTGCCCCGGCTCCAACGCGATATCGAATGGGGCCAGCTTGTTGGCCAGCCAAGCCACGCCGTTCGCCGGATGGTTCAGCACGGCCGCGGCAACGCCGGATTCCTCGATGATGCCGTTGCGGTAGCACAGCACCGACACCCACCGCAGGTCGACCTCCATCGGCTTGACCGGCCGGCCGCCCACCACCAGTGCGGCATTGCCCGCGTTGTCGGCGATGCTGTCGTTCACATGCCGCCCGCCGCCGGTCTCCGGATCGACCCGATGCGTGCGGCCATCGACGATCTCCACCGCCGGCGTCACGTAATCGACCGCACTCAGCACATCGAAGATCGTGCAGTTCGGACCCTTCAGCCTTCTCCCAATGACAAACCCCAGCTCGCATTCCAGCCGAGGCTGGATGAACCGGTCCATCGGCAGATGTGCGCCGTCGGCGTAGAACATGTCCTCCAGCAATGCGCCGTAGTCGGGCTCGGTGATGTTGGCCTGGCGCTGCATCGCGCGCGAGGTCAGGCCGATCTTGTGGCCCTTGATCACGGCACCCTCGGCGACCTTGATCTCGATCCACTTGCGCTGGACGGCATAGGCGTCCTCGGTGCTGAAGCCGGGATGCAGGATGCTGGGCGCCCGGGTCCGCCGGCGCTCCTTTTCCGCGACGTGATAGGCGCGCGCCAACGCCTCGATCGTCCGTGCGTCCAACATCGGCTGACCCTCAGGATGCGACGGCTTCGGGGTGACGGAATACCGGCACGTCCTCGGTCCGGTCGGCGAGAGCTTCCTTGCCTTCCGTCGGCAGCGACACGGCGAAATTCAGCGCGGCGTCGATGTCGCCCGCCCAGACCTCGCGCGGCAACTCGTAGAGCAACTCGATGCCGTAGCCGTTCGGATCGTGGATGTACAGGCTGTGGGTCATGCCATGCTCTACGCGGCGATCGAATTTGACTCCGCGCTCCTGCAGAAATTCCAATTGCTCCAGCCAGGCCTCGCGGCTCGGCAGCGCGATCGCGATGTGGTTGATCGCGCAGGGCATGCCGAACATGCTCCATTCCGCGGGGGGCGCCGGCAGGCTGGTGTTTTCCACCAGGGCGACGTCGTGGTGGTTCAGGCTGCCGCCGCCGTGGTCGCCGCTGTAGAAGCGCATGTTGGGCGGGTTGGGGCGCTGCGGCGTGGCGTGCAGTTGGCCGACCTGGGTGAAGCCGAGGATTTCGGTCCAGAACCGGTGCGACTCGTCCATGTTGCGGACATTGAGGACGAGGTGGTTCAGGCCGGCCGGGGTCATCGCTGATCGTGGCATGGGAACGCTCCCTTCGTTGGTGTTGATGGCTATGATCACACAACGGGGGCGGGGGCGGCAACGGTAGGAGAGAAGGCAGAGTGTGCCGGCCCGATCACCCTCACCCTCGGTGCTTCGCACCATCGACCTCTCCCGCGAAGCGGGAGAGGTTATCTCCCCCCCGCCTGTCGAAATCGTCTTGGACCGAACGTCATGCAGATGGGCGCCGGTATTCGGCCGTCCCGTGGAAAAAGGGAGCAAGAGCGATGGAGTACATGCTGCTGGTGTATAGTGAGGAGACTGCGTTGAAGAGCGTGCCGCAAGAACAGGTGCAGGGGATCGTTGACGCTTACACGGCGTATACCCAGGCGTTGCGGGATGCGAACGTGCTGCGCGGCGCCAACCGGCTGCGGCCGACGTCGGCGGCAACCACGGTGCGGGTCGCCAATGGCCGGACCCAGGCGCTCGATGGTCCCTTCGCGGAAACCAAGGAACAGCTTGGCGGATATTACATGATCGACGTGCCTGACCTCGATGCGGCGCTTGCCTGGGCAGCACGTTGCCCCGGCGCGCAGTATGGCAGCATCGAGGTTCGGCCGATCTGGTCGATGTGAGCGCCACCGCATCGGCGCATCGCGCGGCGGAGCACGCCGCGCGGCAGAGCTACGGCAAGCTGGTCGCCTGGCTCGCCGCGCGGACCCGCGACGTCGCGGCGGCGGAAGACGCGCTGTCCGAGGCGTTCGCGGCCGCGCTCGCCACATGGCCGGTGCAGGGCGTGCCGCTCGCCCCGGAGGCTTGGTTGCTGGCAGCGGCGCGCCGGCGGGCGATCGACATGACGCGCCGCCGGCGCACCGCCGAGGCCGCGGTCGACCATCTGCTGCTGTCGGTCGAGGAAGCCACGGCCGAGACCGGCGACACCGGCGGCGTCCCCGATCAACGGCTGCGCCTGTTGTTCGCCTGCGCGCACCCCGCCATCGATCCGGCGATGCGCAGCCCTTTGATGTTGCAGACCGTGCTCGGGCTGGAGGCGGCGACCATTGCCGCCGTGTTCCTGGTGCCGGCGGCGACGATGGGGCAGCGACTGGTGCGGGCGAAGCGGCGGATCCGCGACGCCGGCATCCCGTTCCGGCTGCCGGACCATGCCGATCTGCCGGCGCGCCTGGATGCGGTGCTGGAGGCGATCTACGCCGCATTTTCCGCCGGCTGGGCGGATCCGGCCGGGCTCGATCACCGGCATCAGGGGCTTGTCGAGGAGGCGCTGTGGCTTGGCCGGCTGCTGGCCGATCTGTTGCCGGAGGAGCCGGAAGCCCTGGGATTGCTCGCGTTGATGCTGCATGCCGCGGCGCGCTCGGCGGCGCGGCGTGACGGCGGCGGCTACGTTCCGCTCTCTGCCCAGGACCCGGCGCGGTGGGATGCGGCTGCCATGGATGAGGCGGAGGCTGTGCTGCTGCGGGCCAGCGCCTTGCACCGCATCGGCCGGTTCCAACTCGAGGCGGCGGTGCAGTCCGCACACGCCGCACGGCGGCGCAGCGGGCGGACCGATTGGGCGGCGATCGTCGAACTCTATGACGGATTGCTGGAGCAGACCGGTTCGCCGGTCGTCGCGGTCAATCGCGCCGTTGCGCTGGGCGAGACGGATGGGGCCGCGGTGGGTCTCGCGGCGCTCGATGCGCTGGCGGGGGAGCCTGGCCTCGCGGCGTACCAGCCGTACTGGGCCGCGCGCGCCGACCTGTTGGCCCGGCTGGGGGAGGGCGCCGAGGCCGACGCCGCCTACGCGCGGGCGCTGGCACTGGAACCGGACACGGCGGCGCGCCGGTTCCTGGAAGCGCGCAGGTCGGGGCTACGGAAGCCGCCGCGGGGGTGACGCGGGGCCGCGTCCGCCCCACATTGGCAGCGTGGCGCGGGAACCGGACGGGGGCAGCTTGGACCGCAGGACAATCGGACTGATCTGGATCGGCGGCATCGTGCTGATGGTCGCGCTGTATCTTATCGGCCCGCAGGACTTCATCCGGGCGTGCGAGGATTTTGTTGCCCGCTTCTGGTGGTACATCGGCGACCTGATCGAAACGCTGTCGGCGCGCGCATTCGACGCGGTGCGGGCGGCGGCGATCGCGCTCTATGTGGTGTTCGTCGTGCTGGGGATGCTGGCGCGCCGCAGCGGGCATCGCAGCGGCGGCGCTTTGTTCATCGTCTCGGTGCTGTTCCTGCTGCTGGTCGAAACGCACTGGTACGAGTCCGGTACCAAGTGGTTCGCTGCCTTGGTGCTGGCCGGGGTCGGCGCTGTGGTGATGACCACACGGCTGCTGCATCCCCCGCCGATGCCGCGCAATCCGCGCAATCCTTGGGGCACGCCAGGCTATGGCCCGATGAACCAGCCCGGCGCTCCGCCGCCGCCCTGAGCGTGAAGTTCGCATGACGCTTCCCCTGTCATTGCGGAAGCGCGCAGCGCCGAAGCAATCCCCGGCTTGGTGAGCGTTCCCGGCTCGTCAGGCAGGGGATTGCTTCGGCGCTGCGCGCCTCGCAATGACAGGGGCGTTCGCGCCCCCCTTGAGGTGTGCGCGATCGCCGCGCACACTCGGTGCCGCCGCCGATCCAGCGAAAGGGGAGAGAAGCCATGTTGTATGAACTGCGTATCTATGAATGCGTACCGGGCCGCCTGCCGGATTTGCTCAAGCGTTTCGACACGATCACACTGAAGCTATGGGAAAAGCACGGCATCCATCAGGCCGGCTTCTGGACCACGGTGATCGGTGAATCCAGCCAGACGCTGTATTACTTCGTGAAGTGGGAGTCGCTCGCCGAGCGCGAAAAGAAGTGGGCCGCGTTCGGCGCCGATCCGGACTGGCTGAGCGCACGCGCGAAGACCGAGGAGAACGGTGCGATCGTCGCCAACGTGAAGAACTTCATCCTGGCACCGACCGCGTTCTCGGCGGTGAAGTAAAGCGTATCGTACACCTCTCCCGCTTGGCGGGAGAGGTGTACTCAAACCTCCTCCAGCACCGCGCGTGCAGCGACCACGTCTGGAGTATCAAGCCCCTCGGTGAACCACGCGTAGACCGGTCCCAGCAGATCGCGCGCCGCGTCACGTTCCCCGCGGGCGCTCAGCAACCGCGCGAGGTCCGTTGCCGCGCGCAGCTCCCACAGTTTTGCCTCCTGCACCCGAGCCACCGCCAACGCCTCGCGCAGCATGGCGGCGCTTTCGCTGGCATCGACTGCATTGAACCGTGCCTGCAGGCGCGTGATCTCCGGCTGGCACCAACGCTCCCCGGTCAGCCGTGCGAGTTCCGCGGCACGGGCCAGCAACGTCCGCGCGCCGTCCCGGTCGCCGCGCTCGCCCTTCAGCTCCGCCGCCGCCGCCATGAAATACGACAGCAGGGCCCACGTCTTCGTGCTGTCCAACTGATCGAGCGAGTGCCGAAGCTGCTTATCCAGCTCCGCATCCTCGAGCGCGTCGTTCGTGCAGTCGTGCAGCAATGCCCAACTTTGGAAGAAATGTCCTTCCGGGCCACCAAGGAAGGTCTCGTAGTCGGTCGATACTTCCAGCAACCGGGCCGACAGCGTGCGCACCGTCTCCACATCGCGCCGGAGCATTGCCGTGATGCAGCCGCGGCGCAGGATGAACACGACGCTGATCGCGTGACCCAGCGTCTCGCCGTACGTCAGTCCACGCGTCGTCACCGCCCGGCCTTGTTCCAGATACCCCATGACCGTGACACAGATGCCCAGGAACGCGCAGCCCGCCACCATCGGATCGCGCGCCTCCTCGGACGCCACGCTGGCCTCCTCGACCGGATCATAGAGACGCAGCAGGTTTTCGTAGGCACTGCGCGATTCTGCAAAGCGGCCCAGCAACAGATAGGCGCTGCCGCCGACCCGTTCGCCCAGCATCGTGGCGTGCCGGTTGCCGGTACGCGCGCCCAGGTCGAGGATCTCGCGCGCGTAGCGGGTCACCACCTCGGGCTCGGCATGGGTGAAGTGGTAGACCTGCAAGCCGTACAGGATCGGCAGCAGGATTTCCGTTTCGTTCAGCTCCAGGCACAGCTCGCGCGCGCGCACGAACGCCGCGTGGCCCTCGTCGCTGGCCGATCCCACTTTGTCGATCAATCCGCGCCCAAGGGCGGTCTGCAAGGCCAGTTCGCGCCGCCTTGTGGCGGGTCCGGCGGGCAGCGCCGCGAGCAAACCCAGGCCGCGCCGCAAATGGCTCACCATCTCTGCGATCGCGCAGCGGGCCATCGCTTGTTCAGCGGCCTTCAGATGGTAGTCGATGGCGCGGTCCGGGACGCCCGCCTCGGCGAAGTGGTAGGCCAGCAGCTCGGGTTCCGCCGACGCGCCGGCCTGGTCGCGTTCCAACGTTGACGCCACCTGGAAATGCAGCGCGCGGCGGCGGTCGCGCAGCAGGGAGCCATAGGCGGCGTCCTGCATCAGCGCGTGCTTGAAACTGTAGACCGCGTTGGGCGGCCGACCGCGCGCCACCATGACGTCGCCATCGACCAACACCCGCAGGCTGCCGGCGGCGAGTTCACGCGGCAGGTGAAACGCCGCGAGGAACGTCTCGAACGAGAATTCCCGCCCCATCACCGCGCCCATCTGCGCGACGTCCTTGACGCTGGCCAGCCGGTCGAGCCGCGACATCAGCGAGGCATGCAGCGAACTCGGCACCACGACGGGCGGGCGCAGCTCCGCCGCGGCGCGCAGGTCCATGGCGATCAGGCCGCTATCCAGCACCGTCTTGGTCAGTTCCTCCACGAACAGCGGCACACCGTCGGCGTGGGCGATGATTTGCTCGCGAACCGAGTCGGACAGCGGACGCCCGGCAGCGACGCCGTCAACCAGCGAGGCGGCCTGGTTGCGCGCCAGCCGGTTCAGCATCACCACCGATACATGCGGGTGTCCGGACCAGGAGGGTTGCAGATCGGGACGCGAGGTCGCCACCAGCAGCGTCGGCATATGCTCGATCGACGCGACGAGCTGGTCGAGCAATTCCAGCGTGGTGGGATCGGCCCAGTGCAGGTCTTCGAACACGCCAAGCAGTGGCTGGGTGCGGGCGAGGGCTTCGTATTGGCGCAGGATGGCGGCGAAGCTGCGTTCCTTGCGCCGCTGCGGCGTCAGTTCGGCCAACCGAGCCTCGGGGCTGACCGGCAGCGACAGCAGGTCGGCGATCAAGGCGACGTCTTCCGCCGGCGGCGCGGTGTGCGCCAGCAGGGCCTCGAGCTTTGCCAGTTTGGTGGCACCGTCGTCCTCGCGCTCGAATCCCGCGTGGCGGACGAAATTCGAAATGACCGGATGCAGCGCGGTGTCCTGGTAATGCGGCGCGCAGAACCAGCGCAGCCGCAGGTGCGGTTCGCCGAGCAATCGTTCATCCAGCGCCGCACTCAGCCGGGACTTGCCGATGCCCGCCTCGCCGCTCAGCAGCACCACCCTTCCTTCACCGCCACGCGCCTGCTCCCAGCGGCGCATCAGCAGCGACAGCTCCTCGTCGCGGCCGAGCAAGGGAATGCGGTTGCCGGCGCGCAGGGCTTCGAAGCGGCTGTCGATCGCTGCCTCGCGCAGCACTTGCCACGCCTGGATCGGCAGGTCGTAGCCGCGGACGGATATCGCACCCAGCGCACGGTATTCGAACAGCCCGGCGGTGAGCCGCTGCGTGGAGTCGGCGATCAGCACGGTGTTCGGCTCGGCCCGTGTTTGCAGCCGGTTTGCGAGGTTGGGGGTGTCGCCGACCACCGCTTCCTCGCGTGAGGCGCCGGCGCCGATCAGGTCGCCGACGACGACCAGCCCGGTGGCGATGCCGACGCGGGTGGCCAGGGTGCCCGGCGGACCGGCCATTGTCGCGAGCCGGGCCACCGCCTCGACCACCGCCAATCCGGCCCGCACGGCGTGTTCGGCATCGGTCTCGTGCGCCTTCGGGTAGCCGAAATAGACCAGCAGCCCGTCGCCCATGTAGCGGGCAACGAAACCGCCGGCGCGGATGACCTCGGCGGTGACGGTACGATGGTAGGCGGCGATGACCTCGCGCAGGTCCTCGGGATCGAGCCGTGCGCCGAGCGGGGTCGAGCCGACAAGGTCGCAGAACATGACGGTGAGTTGGCGGCGTTCCGGGCCCGACGGTGCCGGCGGGGGCAGCTCG
Source organism: Acetobacteraceae bacterium (assembly GCA_035486135.1). Lineage (GTDB taxonomy): Bacteria > Pseudomonadota > Alphaproteobacteria > Acetobacterales > Acetobacteraceae > JASHVB01. The sequence continues at coordinate 9,585 of DATHNI010000096.1, read as the reverse complement.
GCAGGCGCCGGACTGCTGCCGGCCGCCACGCCGCACTCGCCGCAGAAGCGGCTGCCGATGGGGTTGGCGCCGCCGCATGCCGCGCAGCGCCATGGCAGGGGCGCCCCGCAGTCCCCGCAGAATCGCTTGCCTTCAGGCGCTGTCGCTCCGCAGCGCAGGCAGTCCATTGTGAATTTCCTCTACCCGGCCGGCTGCCATCTTCGCAAGTGCGGCATGTATTATGCACACAAACACGCCAGGGCGATGGACGCAACCGCTGAACCCGGCCGGTGGCGACGGAAATGCGGACCGATTTCCTTTTTGGCGCAGACCGGGATATGTAGCATTGTTCCGTCGCCATATCGGCGGACGGGCTGATCCAAGGGAGATGTCATGAACGCAATGATTCGCAAAGTGTCCGGAACCTACAGCGTCGTGCAGTTCGTGCCGGACGACAAGTTGGACCAGCTTGCCAGCTTGCTTGGCCTCGACGATGCGGCGAAGGCGAAGTTGAAGAGCAATGGTCCGGCGATCGTTGTGCTGGATGACGGTGGCAAGTCGGCCGCCTGATATTCGGCAAGGCGAACGTGACGGTGAGCCAGCAGGCCTGCCGCCCTGTGTTGGCCGCTGATACCAAGCGCACCTCGGCCTTGCGGCGTGTGCCGGCAGGGCTTGCGGTCCGGGTTGTCGAACAATGCGGGTTGGAGGGGGACGTCTGCGCATTCGCGCTGGCGTCGGGTGCCGCACCGCTCAGTGCTGAAGCCGTGACAGGACGTGCGATGACGATCGCGCCGGGCGACGTGTTCCTCGGCACGCCGGGTCATCGTGAGTCGACGCGCTGGGTGGTGGGCAGCGTGCCGGACGGCGGGCTGGTGCCGGGCAGCGCGTATTGGGTGCTGGCCGATTGCGGCGCGGTGGGCGCGTTCATCGGGGACTCGCCGCGCGAGAAGGGGCACCTCGGGCAAGTCACCTTCCTTGGCACCGTGCAGGATGCCGATGGTGCCGGGCTGAACATCCGGCAGTTCGCGGTCGGTGCCGGGTCCGGTATGGCTGGGTCCGGAGGGCCCGGGTCCAGCGGGGCAGGGCCGGGCGCGGTGGAGGACCGGGGCGCCCCGGTATTCCTGGTGGTCGGCACCTCGTCGGAGGTGGGCAAGACCACCGCGGCGGTGAACATCCTGCGGGCGTTGCGCAAGAGCAGACGGCAGCGTGTGGTGGCGCTGAAGGCGACCGGCACGTCGTCGCTGACGGAACTGCACAGCTACGAAGACAACGGCGCGGCGCCGTGCTTCGACTGCGTCGATTTCGGCCTGCCGACCACCTATCCGTCGGGGCGCCCGGACATCGGCTTGGTGTTCGAGGCCGCGCTGGACGTGTGCCTGTCGGCGGACGCCGATGCGGTGCTGGTGGAATGCGGCGGGGATATCCTCGGCGCCAATGTGCCGGTGTTCCTGGCCGGCCTGGGGCGGCGGAGGCCGGATGCGAAGGTGATCCTGGTGGCGTCGGATTCGCTCGCGGCTTTGGGGGCGAAAACGGTGCTGGGCGAGATGGGGCTGGCAGTGACGCTGGTCACCGGGCCCTGCACGGACACGCCGACGATCCAGCAGCGGACGCGGGATTTGTGCGGGCTGCCGGCGCTGAATCTGGCGAGGGGCGGGGCGCCGGCGCTATTCTGATCCCGTGCCGGACGACGCGGGGGAATGGATGAGCGCCTCAGGCAGCCAGGCCGGCGGGTTGGTGAACAAGGGCTTCATCGTGGATCGCCCGCGCGCGGCTGGGGCAGGGCGGGGCGGCAGGACGTTCATCGTGACCGGGGCGTATCGGTCGGGAACGAGCCTCGTGGCGTCCATCCTGCGCCAGGTCGGCATCTTCATGGGCTCCGACATCAACGACATCGTGCACGAGGACGAGGCAGTCGCGAAGGTCGTCGAGGCACGCGATCGGGACGGGCTCAAGGTGCTGATCGGCGAACGGAACGCGGCTTACGGCACGTGGGGGTTCAAGCTGCCGATGCTGTGCCGGTGGCTCGATCCTGATGACATGGCGATGTTCCACGATCCGCACGTCATCGTGCCGTTCCGCGATGCGGTGGCGATCTCGGTGCGGGCCTCGTTGTCGGAATACCAGGAGCAAATGCCGGCGTTGCGGCAGGCGGCTGACGAACTGGGCGCGATGGTGGCGTTCGCCGATCGGCTGCGTTGCCCCAGGCTGCTACTGAGTTACGAGAAGGCCTTGGCGTTTCCTGGGGATTTTGTTGGTGCGATCACCCGGTTCTGCGGGGTGCCGGAGAGTGAGGCGCTGCGGGACCGGCTGGTCGGCCTGATCGAGCCGAACCGGCCGGATTATATCGCCGGGTCGCGGCGCCGGCATGAGGGGATCATCGAGGGGGTTATCGATGGGCGGTTATACGGATGGTGCCGCCTGACCGGTGTGGCCGATCCGGTGGCGTTGGAGCTGTTTGCCGACCGTCGGATGGTTCTGGGCTTCGTCGCCGACGCGTTCCGGCAGGATCTGCTGGATGCGGGATACGGCCGGGGAACACACGGGTTCTATCTGGATCTTGCCAAGCTTGGGGTGAAGCGGTCCGCGGTCATTCGAATCAAGGTCGCGGTGCATGGGGACGAATTGGAGAATAGCGGGCGGCGGGTTGAGGCGTATGGGTAGTGGCGAGGTTGGGATAGCTGCGGTGTTTCCTGCCGACGCGAAGCCGCTTTCTGCGGTTAATGACCCTTCGTCGGGGTTCTCTCGCAATTGCGGACCGTGCCGGTATCAAGGCCGTCGGCGTATTTCTCTGCAAAGGAAGCAAGCGTTTGAAACACAGATTTCACAGATTTCACAGATTAAGGCACAGAATTTGTAAAACTGATCTGTGCCTTAATCTGTGAAATCTGTGAAATCTGTGTTTCAAACGCTTGCTTCCTTACCAGACACCAATGGGGCCCGGAGGTATGCATCCGGCACTATCCGAACCATGCCGATATTCTCCAACTTGAGGAAATCGGGGGGATGCATGGCAACGCCGAAGCAAGATGCGATCGCGGCGATTGATTCGGATTATAATGACATCACGAGCACCGATCAGCTTTTCGCAGTGCAGACCAGGATCGCGCTCGTTCTACACAAACCGCTCCAATGACTTTTCTACCGACATAAATCTCATCACGGCTAGGCAATTTCTTCGCTACACGCGGACCAATGACAATTTGCGCCGCTACCCGGCTTGCAGCTTGAAAGAACGAGCGAACCTCGGCTGGCGTGGACAGTAAAGAACCATCCGGAGATGGTCCCCATTCGGCGCGTCGTGCCATCAAGCCGCCAGCTGCACCACCATAACGGCGGCCCGAGCGGGGGCTCGGTTCGGCGCTTGCCGCACGGTCCTCGGGCCATGACGGGGTCTCCTTATCACGGGAGTGGTTTATCCCAGGTTAACGCGGCTGCCAGCCGGACCTTTAATCGTCAAGCGGAAGACAGTTTCGAATTGACTCGCTACCCTACACCTACGTGAGTGGCTACATGAGCCGGAAACCGCTGGAGATCACCCCGCATCCCGTTGCGCGCCGCCCTCGGTAGCCAGGAACCGGGCTTGCACGGCCCAGAAATGCTTGAGTTGCAGAACACGAACGTCCTCGCACACAGCACCGACGCATTCTTCCAACTCAGCCGTATCGGGATAGTTCTTGACGATCTCGAACCGTTCCCCGCTCTCGAGCCAGCGCCGTTGCCAGGTGTCCCCCGCCGCATCGCGCCTGGCCACGGGAGCGCCGACCTGCGGCACGAGGTTCTCGTCGATCATCAGCAGCGTCGCGCCGGGCTCCAGATGCGCGGCGAATCGCGCCAGGAATGCGCCGCGGTCCTGCTTGCGCAAATGCGACCACCACAGATGCGCCATGCCGAGATCGAACGTATCCGGCAATCGCGGCAGGTTCCATGCATCCGCCGGCAGCAGAGTGACATGGCCGCCAAGCTGCTTGCCGCCCGCGATCGCCAGCGTCTCGGCGTTGATGTCGGTGGCGGTGATCGCCGCGGCGACGGGCGCAGCGACCGCGGTCCAGTAGCCGGTGCCGGCGGCGACCTCCAGGACGCGGCGGCCACGCACCAACGCCGCCAGCCAGTCGCGCAGCATCGCGAGGTCCGCCTGCCGCGCCGGATCGGCGTAGAACGCGTCGTACTCGGCGGCGCGCTTGCGGTAGTACTCGGCCAACATCACGGCTGTTTGGTGAACGCCGTCGAGTGCACCCAATGGGACCGCGGCATGCGCCGCCGCTCCCGCCGGCTGGAGGTGCGGCCGCGGATCGTCGCGCGGCCAGCGGAGGGGTCCAGCGTCGCCGCCGTCACCGGATGCCAGCCGGTCGCGCTGTTCATGTCGAACATGCTGATGTAGCCGCCGGGCAGCACCTCTGGCGCCGGCTTTTGCAGCTTGCCCAGGTGGTCGAACGTCGTGCTTCCGGCTGCGTGGAAGCTTTCGAAATACGCGGGATAGACGAAGTCGCCGACCATGACGCCGTCGATGTCATAGCCGAAAGAATCGTCCTGGCAGGCGTCGCACACTTCGTAGGCGTACAGCTTGCTCTCGCTCGGCGTCGGATGCACCAGCACCGCCATGTTGATGTCAGGATCGACCAGCATCTCCAGCAGTTCGTGGCTGGCTGTCACCGTCCAGCAATGGCCGTAATGCTTGTCGGTGCCGGCGAATGACTTCCCCACCGGCAGGCCGGCCGGCGTCAGGTCATGGTGCCCGAGCACGCCGGCCCGATCGGTGCTGTCGAGAATGCTGAGCCACCACGTATGGTCGTCCGGCTTGCCGCCGGCCGGCACGAAAACCAGCTTGGCATCGATGCCCCAGACCGGTGCGAAATCCCGCGCTACCTGCTTTTGCAGCGCGGCAACCAGCGTTTGGCACTCGTCATCGGTCACGACGCTGCACGCGTTGATGACGGAAACTGTAATGGCTGGCATGGCTCCCCCGATCCGGCAGCGCAAAAATAGCGCCGCCGCGGGGGCCACGTCACTCCATAACCGCGGTGTGGCCTTCCGAGGGTCCGCTCGGCCGGCGCAGCAGCGGCAACAGCAGCAGCATCGGCAGCGTGGTCAGCATCATCAGCTTGAAGTCGTCGTTGTAGGCGATGATCTGCGCCTGCCGGTTCACCATGGCATCGATCGCCTGGGCGCCGAACGGCGACGTGGGCGACAGCATATGCGCCAGACTCCCCCCACCCAGCGCCCTGCTCAGCGGCGTGACGTAGCCGGCCAGTACCGAATGCTCCACCTGGGTGTTCTGGGTCAGCAGCGCCTCGGTCACCGACACGCCGATCGCCATGCCGATGTTGCGCAGCAGGCTCAGCAGCGCGGTGCCATCCGTGCGCAGCGCGGGTTCCAGCGTGGCGAAGGCGATCACCTGCAGCGGCAGGAACACGAAGCCGAAGCCGAAGCCCTGGATGATGGCGTTGGTCACCACCCCCGACTCGGCCTCGGCCGGAGTCCAGGTGGTCATGTCCCACAGGCTCCAGGCCAGGATGGCGACGCCGATGCCCATCAGCAGGCGTCCGTCCACGCGGTTCGCCAGGCGTCCCGCGATCATCATCGCCGCCACGGTGCCGAAGCCGCGCGGAGCCATCGCCAGGCCGGCCGCATCGACCTGGTAGTTGCCCAGGTCCTGCAGCCAGGGCGCCAGCAGCGCCGACACCGCCAGCAGCACCAGCCCGACCGCGAATATCACCACCAGGCTGACCGTCAGGTTGCGATCCTTGAAGATGCGCGGGTTGATGAACGGCTGCGACGAGGTCAGCAGGTGCACGACGAACAGGTACAGCCCCAGGCCGGCCATGGTCGCCTCGATGATGATCTCGGTCGAACCGAACCAGTCCTGCGTCTCGCCGCGGTCCAGCATCAGTTGCAGGCCGGCGATGCCGATGGCGAACAGCGCGAACCCGGTCCAGTCGAAGCGCATGCCGGAGCGTGGCGCGGTGCGGGGGAGGAACGCCGCCAGGCCCACGGTTGCCAGCAGACCGAACGGCAGGTTGACGTAGAACACAAACCGCCAGTTGTAATACTCGGTGAGGTAGCCGCCGAGCGTGGGGCCCAGGATCGGCCCGATCATCACCCCCATGCCCCAGATCGCCATCGCCGAGCCGCGTTGCTCCGGCGGGTAGATCTCCAGCATGGTGGCTTGCGACAGCGGCACCAGCGCGGCGCCGAACAGGCCTTGCATCAGGCGGAACACCACCATCTCGCCCAGCGAGCCGGCGATGCCGCATAGCATCGATGTGGCGGTAAAGCCGACCAGCGACACCAGGAACAAGGTCTTCTGGCCGAACCGGGCGGAGAGCCAGCCGACCGGCGCGGTCATGATCGCCGCGGCGGTGATGTAGGAGGTCAGCACCCAGGTGATCTGGTCGGAACTCGCCGACAGGCTGCCCTGCATGTAGGGCAGCGCCACGTTGGCGATGGTGGAGTCCAACGCCTGCATCAGGGTCGCCGCCATCGCGCAGATGGTGATCAGCGTCCGGTGTGGCACCTGCGACGGCTGTGCCTGGAGGTCGGCTTGCGACGGCACGACACGGCGCCTCAGAACAGGTCGGCGAGGGTGCGAACGTGGCCGGTGTCGATATCCACCGTGGCACTCATGCCGGCCGACAGCGGTGGGCCGCCGGGGTGCCGGTCGATCCGCACCCGCACCGGCAGGCGCTGCACCACCTTCACCCAGTTGCCGGATGAGTTCTCGGCGGGGAGGAGGGAGAATTGCTGGTCGGTGGCGGGGGCGATGCTCTGGACGACGCCGTCCCAGGTGCGGCCCGGGTATCTGTCGATCGTTACCGTCACCGGGTCGCCCTGGCGTGCCCAGGTGAGCTGGGTCTCCTTCGGCTCGGCCTCGACCCAGACGTGCTGGGTGGAAACGAAGCCGAACGCCGCGGTGCCGGCAGGCAGGAACATGCCCGGTTGAAGCTTGTTCACCTGGGTGACGATGCCGTCGTAGGGCGCGCGCACGGTGGCATGGTTCAGCTCGCGCTGGGCCTCGGCGACCTGGGCCTGGGCCTGCTTGTAGGCTGGCAACTGGTCGATCGGCAGCTCGGGCTGGCCGGCCAGGCGGGCGAGGTCGCCGCGCGCCGTCTGGGTGCTGGCGGCCAGTGCGGCCTGGTCGGCGGCCAGCTTGTAGCGGGCGTCGTCGGCTTCCTGCCGGCTGGCAGCTTCCTGCTTCGCCAGCAGGGCGAACCGGTCGGCGTTTTCCTGGTCGTCGCTGACCTGCGCCTGCTTCGCGGCAATGTCGCGCAGGGCGGCCTGGTAGTCGGCCTGCCTGGCCTCGAGGTTCAGGCGGGTCTGCGCCAGGTTGGCCTGCGCGTTGTCCAGGGCGATCTGGAATTTCAGCGGATCGAGCCGGAACAGGACCTGGCCTTGCTTCACCGCCTGTCCCTCGCGCACCGGGATATCGGTGACGATGCCGGAGACGTCGGTGGAAAGGGTCAGGTCGTCGGCCTGGACATAGGCGTCGTCGGTGCTGGCGTAGCGGCCGCCGGTCAGCCAGAAGAACAAGGCGCCGACGGCCACGACGAGGATGCCGCCCGCCATGAGCACCCAGCGCAGCAGGCGGGCCCAGTTGGCGCCGCGCACGGCGACGTGGCGGGAGATGGTGTCATCCCGCATGCTGACGGCTTGAGACATGGAAGGGTGGCGTCCGGAGATCGTTCGTTAGCAGACGATAAGCTGGCTGTTTGTCTCGGTCTCGCCAAGGCATGCTGCTATGCAGCATGGGCAACGCACACCCTTGGTGACGTTTTCGCGATGGGTGATTGCAGGGCCGGGTGGTGTCGGGCAGGCGAGGTGGACGGCACGAGGTGGTCGGCGCGAGGCTGCGGCGCGAGGTGGACGCCACGAGGTGGACGGCGCGGATCGGCGTTCATGAAGGACGCGCAGCCGATGTTGCGTGCGATGCGCTTGGGGGAATTGGCCGGGCTCGGTAGAAAAATCCGCCGGAGTCCGATCGAGCTGAAGCAGGCGCAGCACAGCCGCGAATCGGGACGGCGGGGCCAGCCGTTATCCGGCCGTGCGTCAGCCTCGGCGCATCCGTGCGAAAGAGTCAGGAAGGCCCGGGGCGAACCGCCTCGGCCTGCGCGTATGGTTTTGGTAGCGGATTGAACGAACATCCACCGCTTCGCCGATGCAGAACCCCACGACGCGGCGGAGCGCCTCGCGGCCCATCTCCTGCCAGTCCCAGTTGCTCCCGATCTTCTTGTCCTGCTCTTCGGAGAACGCTTCCTCCCGGCGCACCTTCTCCAGCATCAGGACGGCGACGCTGCCGCCATGCAAGCGGATGCCGTCGAACAGCGTGTTCCAGAACTGGCCGGTGCAGAAGCCAGGCATCACCGCGAGGTCGAAGCAGACCGCGATGGCGTTGAAGTCGGTGCTGGCGGAGCGGTCCTTTGCGGTCTCGGCGAGATGGCGGCCGAAGCCAAGCAGGACGCGAACGGTGTGCAGCATTGCGGCGATGCGCGCGGGCATGGTCCAGCCGGGCGGATCCGGTTGGGGATCGTAGGAGCTGAAGCAACTCGGTCAGGTAGAAGCACCTCGGTCAGGTACAGGTCTTGCTGCCGATGTGTTGCCGCATCGTCGCTCATGGGGACCCTCGGCGAACGGAGTAAAGGCATGATCGGCAGGCAACGCGCTCACCATCATCGCCGGTAACCATCACCATCAGGTAGACCCGACCGCCCGCCCCTTGCATCCTTGCCGCCACGGGTAAACAAACCCCCGCCATGGACCTTCTCCGCATCCTCGCCCTGTGGCGCGGCCGAGCCCCCTGGCTCGCCGCCGGCTTGCTCATCTCCCTGGCCGCGCTCGCCTGCGGCGTGGCGCTGATGGCGGTGTCCGGCGCCATGATCGGCGCCGCGGTTGCCGCCGGAGCGCTGGTCGCCCCCGTCGCCCTGCGCGGCCTCGGCGGAGGCCGCGTCGTGCTGCGCTACATGGAACGCCTGGTCACCCACGCCGCCACCTTCCGAGCCCTCGCCGACCTGCGCGTCTGGTTCTTCCGCCACCTCGCTCGCACCGCCGCGGGGGGCCTGGGTTTCCGCCACGCCGGAGACGTCCTCGCCCGCCTGGTCGGCGACGTCGAAGCGCTGGACGGCCTCTACCTCCGCATCCTGGTGCCGCTCGCCGGTGCGCTGCTGCTGCTCCCGGTGCTGCTGGTCGTGATCGGCCGGCACGCGGCCGGACTGGCGGCGGCGGTCGGCCTGCTGTTCGCCGTCGCCGCCCTGCTGCTGCCCTGGCTGGCCGCCCGCGCCGCCGAGGAATCCGGCGGCCGCCTCGCCACCACGTCCAGTGCGCTACGGATCGCCGTGCTCGACGCCCTGACCGGCCTGCGCGAGGTGCGGGCGTTCGGCGCCGAGGGACGCATGATCGCCGCGGTCCAGGCCCGCGAGGCCGCCTTGCTCTCCGCCCAGCACGACCTGGCGAGGCGCATCGCGCTGGCCGGCGCCAGTGCGTTCCTCTGCGGCCAGGCGGCGATCTTCGCGGTGCTGCTGGCGGCCGGCGCCAACCCGGTCGGCGCGATCGCCGCCGCCTTCCTGGTGACGGCGGCGTTCGAGGCGGTGGGCGGCCTGCCGCGCGCCGGGGCGCTCG
>DATHNI010000095.1:0-14265 GCA_035486135.1 Acetobacteraceae bacterium | reverse complement strand
GCCCGGCAGGATGTGGACGATGGCGAAGATCACCAGCGTCATCGCCCATAACACGCCAACGGCCGCCAGCAGCCGGCGCAGGATGAAGCCTGTCATCTAAAGCCGCAAGACACTCCCCCTCCCCTTGAGGGAGGGGGTTGGAGGGAGGGGTCGGTGCCGCACGAACCCCTCCCCCCGACCCCCTCCCTCAAGGGGAGGGGGAGTGTCTTGCCTACGGCGGCCAGCGTAGGTCACGCCAGCGTGGCGTTGCGCAGATCGAACCAGCGCATCGGATGGGTCTTCACGTTCTGCACCGAGCGATCGTACGCGCAGGCGAAATTCACCGAATAGGCGAAAAACCCCGCCGGATCGTCGTTCAGCGCGTGCTGCATGGCGACGTATTGCACCTTCTGCTGCGCGGAATCGCCGGTCAGCCGCGCCGCCTCCAGCGACTTGTCGACCGCCTCGTTCTTGTAATGCCACAGCCTGGAATTCCAGCTTCCCGTCGAATGCAGGAACGGGAATGTGCTGGTGTCGATGGTCGGCCGGGCGAAATAGCCGTCGATATACAGCGGCGCCTTGCCGGACACCTCGGCTTCGTAACTGGAGAACGGCACGCGCTGCACCTGCAAGTCGAACCCGGCGGGCGCGGCCAGTTGCTGCAGTGTCACACCCAGCCGTTCCCGCACTTCGCGCCCCACCGGGACGATGATCGGCACCTTCACCCCGTTGGCAAATCCCGCCTCGGCCAACAGCTTGCGTGCGCTCGCCGGATCCGCGGCGCCAATGGCGATATCGCTGGCGTAGAACGCATGGGTCGGCGGGATCGGGCTGATCGTCGGCACGCCCTGGCCGAACAACGTCAGCTCGACCACGTCGCGCTTGTCCACCGCCATCTGGAAGGCACGCCGCACGCGCACGTCGTTGAACGGTGGAATCAGGTTGTTCATGATCGCCGCATCCCACGACGCGGTCGGGATGCTGTCCACCCTGACTTTCGCATTGCCGCCGAGCGACTTCACCTGATCGAGTGGCAGATCCCAAACGACGTCGATATCGCCTGCCTGCAATGCGGCGATCTTGACACTCATTTCCGGGATGATGCGCAGCTCCACCCCATCCAGCTTCGGCAACCCCGGTTCGAAATAGTTCGGGTGCTTCGTCAGCACCAGCCGGTCGCCGGGCGTGTAGCTTTGGAACATGAACGGGCCGGTGCCGATTGGCTTGGTGGTGAGCTGTCCGACCTGCGCGCGCGGCGGGATCTTCACCTGGCGATCGGACAGGATGTCGGCAAACCCGCCATACGGATATTTCAGCTCGAACACGACCGTGTAGCTGTCCGGCGACGACATCCGGTCGATCATGTCGTAGTTGCTGCGCGAGGGCGCACCATTCTTGGGATCGAGCAATCGGTTGAACAGGGCAATGACGTCGTCGGCTACGAACTCGGTCCCATCGTGGAATTTCACCCCGCGGCGCAGCACGAAGGTCCAGGTTTTCAGGTCTGTGCTGTAGCTCCAGCTCGCGGCCAGGTCGGGTCCCACCGAGAGATCCTCGTGCATCTGCGTCAGGCCGTTGAACACCAGATTGTTGTAGATGTACTCGTCGCCGAGGGTCGTCTTCAGCGGATCGAGCGTTGCCAGCGATGTGCCGATGGCGATCCGCAGCACCGCCTGTGCCGCCTGCGCCGATCGCAATGCGGGCAGCGCCAGGGCGCTGCCGAGAATGGTCCGCCGCGAAATTCGCATCATTATGCCCTGCCCGTCTGTTGCGCTGTGCGTTCGTCACAGCCAATGCCGTTATCGCGCGTCGTTGCGGTGTATGGCAGGTCAACCATGGCTACCGTTGCGCCGCGATCCGTATGATCCTATCAGCACGCCGCGCCGCTTTATAGTGGCAGTGCCTGGGAGAACGATATGCAGCCGAGTGTCCGCGACCAGATTGTTGCCTGGATCGACCAGGACCGCGACGCGCTGGTGCAGTTCCTGTCGCGCTTCGTCGCAATCCCCAGCCCCAACCCGCCAGGCGATACCACGCAGGCCGCCGCTTTCCTGCTGGACCATCTGCACGCGCATGGCTTTCCGGCTGAAATCCGCGCCGCCGAGTCGCATCTGCCGAACATCGTCGGCAGCTTCGGCGCCGGCGCGCCGCATCTGGTGCTGAACGGACATATCGACGTGTTCCCCAGCGGTCCGATCAGCGCCTGGTCGCGTGATCCTTGGAGCGGCGCCGTCGAAGGCAACCGCGTGCACGGCCGTGGCGTGGCGGACATGAAATGCGGCACCGCGGCTTCAGTGTGGACCGCGATCTATCTGCATCGCCTGCGCGCACGCCTCGGTGGCCGGCTGACCTTGACCTGCGTGTCCGACGAGGAAACCGGTGGCACCTGGGGCGCGCAATGGCTGCTGGAGAATTTCCCTGATGAATGCCGCGGCGACTGTTTGCTGAACGGCGAGCCGAGCGGCGGTACCATCCGTTTCGGCGAGAAGGGCACGTTGCGCCTGGTGATCGAGATCTCGACGCCCGGCGCCCATGCCGCCTACACCCATCTCAGCCGAAATGCGATCGTCATCGCCGCGGCGATCGTCCAGGAACTGATGGCGCTCGAGGACATGCCGGTGGTGCAGCCCGATGCGGTGCGCGAAGCCGTCGAGAACGCCCGCGCCGCGGTGGACGCGGCCGTCGGCCAGGGTGGTGGTGCGATCCTCAACCGTGTCACCGTGTGTCCTGGCGTGATCCAGGGCGGGGTGAAGATCAACATGCTTCCCGGTGATTGCCGGCTGGAAGTGGATATCCGCCTGCCGGTCGCGATGACGCATGAAGCAGTGATGGAGCGCGTCGACGCCATCATCCATCACCATCCGGAAGCCCGGGTAACCCCGATCTGGACGCATTCCAGCGAGCCGACCTTTAGCGACCCGGGCCACCGCATGGTCGGGATCATCCGCGACACCGTCGCCAGCCTCACTGGCCGCGCCGCCATGCCCGCGGTCAGCCTCGGCGCGTCGGACGCCAAGCACTGGCGCCGCCATGGCGTGCCCGCCTACCTGTATGGCTGCGCACCGAACAACATGGCCAAGCCGGACGAGTGGGTGGATGTCGAAGATTACCTGCACATTGTCCGATCCCACGCCTTGGCCGCGGCCGAGTACCTAAACCTCGCCCACGAAGTGGGAGAGGTCGAGACGCGATAGCGGCGAGGGTGAGGGTGATTGGGTCGGCACGTAGCAGGTAGAGCGGGGCGACCCGATCACCCTCCCCCTCGCCGCTAACGCGTCTCGACCTCTCCCGCTCCCGCGGGCGAGGTTTTGGGTTGTCGACCTCTCCCGCGCGACGGGTGGGAGAGGTATATGGTCCCGCATGCAAGCAGACCGCTTCCTCCCCTTCGATGCCCTCCCGTTCCTACCCAACGGCCGCAGCCCCGCCGCGATCGCCAGTGCCGTTCGCACCGCGGAGCGCGTGTTCCTCAGCGGCCGCAGCGCGCTGCGCCCTGACGGCACCGTCGCCGGCCTCGGCGACCCCGCGGCGCAGGCCCATGCCGCCATGGATCAGATCGAGGCCGCGCTGACCGCCGCCGGCGGCACGCTTTCCGCCATCACCAAGCTCACCACCACCATCATCGACCGCGCCCACCGCAAGCCGGTGTATGATGTGATCGGCCAGCGTCTGCGCGACGTATTCCCGGTCAGCACGGGGCTCGTCGTCGCCGGACTGCCACTGCCCGAACTGATGGTGCAGATCGACGCCGAAGCAACGATCGGCGCGCCGATCCAGCGCATTCGCACCTTCGGCCTCAACCAGTGGTTCGGCCAGCCGATCGCATTCCAGGGTGCGATGGTCGCCGCCGGCACCCGCGAACTGTTCATCCGCGGCCAGACCGGCGCAGCGCTCGACGGCAGCACCATGGCCGGCCCCGGCCGCCGTCCGGAGGACGCCGCCGCACAGGCCGATCTGGCGCTGTCGAACCTCGAAACGCTGCTGGCCGAAGCCGGCTCAGGCATCGACGACGTGTGCAAGATCACCGTCTATATCAGCGACCGGGCCTATCGCAGCGCGGTCTACCCGATCATCGGCAGGCATTTCCGCGGCATCCATCCGGTCTCCACCGGCATCATCGTGCCCGGCTTCGCCCGCCCGGAAATCCTGTTCGAGATCGACGTGCAGGCGATGCTCAAGCAGGGTGGTCCGCACCAGCGATTTCGCCGCTACCACTCGGACACCGCGAAATACGGGCGCGAGCAGCAGTCGCTCGGGTGCGATTTCTGCATGGCGGTAAGGGCGGGCACCCGGGTGTTCCTGCGCGGTCAGACCGGTGGCGACCTCAACGAGGTGATGCACGGCCTCAACGACGCGGCACAGCAGGCTGAAACGGCCATGGACAACGTCGAAACCCTGCTTGCCGATGCAGGAGCCGGACTGGCGGACGTCACCAAGGCCACGCTGTTCGTGACCGACCGTGCCTACCTCGCCGGGGCGGCGGATGCGGTGCTGCGCCGCCTGCGCACCACCACACCGGCGTTCAGCGCGATGATTGTGAAGGGCCTGGCCAGCCCGGAACTGCTGATGGAGGTCGACATCACGGCCGATCTCGGGAGCCCCGCCGCATGACGTTCTCCCTGGCTGGCCGTTGCGCCCGGACCGGCATGCTCGGCGCTGTGGTGACCACGTCGTCCATCGCGGTCGGCTCGCGCTGTCCATACGCGCGAGCGCGTGTCGGCGCGGCGCTGACCCAGCACCGAACCGATCCGCGGTTGGGGCCCCTGGCGCTCGACCTGCTGTCCCGCGGCTACAGCGCCACGGCGGCGATGCAGGCGATCGTCGCACTCACCCCGCAACCGGAATGGCGCCAGCTCGCGTTGATCGACGCCGGCGGCCGCACAGCCAGCTATACAGGCGCCAGCGTCGACGCGACGAAGGCGGCCGAGGCGCACGGCGCCGATTGCGTGGCGATCGCCAACATCGTCCGCTCAACCGACGTGCCCGCCGCCATGAGCCGCGCTTTCGAGGCCGACCCGAGGGCCCCGCTTGCCGTGCGATTGCTCGACGCGCTCGCGGCCGGAGATGCCGCCGGCGGCGAATTCAGGCCCATCATCTCCGCGGCCCTGGTGATCGCGCACCAGGAGGCATTTCCCTACGTCGATCTGCGGGTGGACGACCATCCGCATCCCATACAGGAACTGCGCCGCCTGTGGCTGGCCTACGCGCCGGAGGCCGATCCCTACGTGGGACGCGCCAACGATCCGGGGGCCGCGACCTATCCCGCCTTGCCGGCCTGACGGGAGAAATATCCGGCGCGCACCGCCATGCCGACGAGGTTCACGATCAGCCGGCCGGCGGTTATGCAGGTGATCTGATTGACGTCGTGCCGCGGCGTGATTTCCACCACGTCCATGCCGACGACGCGGCCCTTGCGCACCAACCCGTGGATCAGTTCGCGCGCCTGGGGATAGGTGACGCCGCCTGGTGCCGGTCCAGCCACCGCCGGCGCAATGGACGGGTCCATGCCGTCCAGGTCCACCGTGATGTAGTAGCGGCCGCCATCCGGGATCCGCTCGAGGATCGCGGCCATGCCCACGTCGTGCAATTCGTAGGCGCTGATCAGGTGGGCGCCGTACGCCTTGGCCGTCGCGACTTCCTCCGGCCGCGCGCTGCCGCTGGCGCGCAGGCCAATCTGGAAGATTTCCCCGACATGCGCCATCTCGGACGCCCGCCGGATCGGTGATGACAATCCGTCGCGCACGCCGTTCACCTCGTCCCGCCAGTCGATATGCTGGTCGATCTGGATCAGCGTCAGCGGCCCATGATCGGCGAAGGCCCGCAGCACCGGGATCGGAATCGCGTGGTCCCCACCAAGCACGATCGGCATGGCGCCCGCTGCCAGGATCAGCCGGACGATGTCCTCGGCGCGCCGCAGATGGGCGCGCGGATCGCCGGGGTCGGCGCGCACGTCGCCGCAATCGACCGCTAGGATGTCCTGGCCATCGTAAAGCGTCCCGCCCAGGTCGAAGTCATAGCGCTCTATCCCGCGCAGGACGCGGTCGCTGGCCACCCGCATGGCGTGGGGTGCGTTCGCCTGGTCGTTGACCGCCTCATGAAAGCTATAGGGGCTGCCATAGGGAATGCCGAGATAGGCAATATGCGCGGACAGAGATGCAAGATCGCCGGCCGGCCGGGAATACAGGAATGGTCCGGGGCCGCTTCGCCATGTGGTCGTCAAATCCTGGTTCACGCGCATACCTCCACTCGACGTCGCACGCCTACCCGTCGAGTATAGCGTGCGCATGCAGCGTGCCCAGCCGCAGAACGGCGCACGGCGCCCAACGCCCCGGCTCCAGTGGCCATCGTGGTCCTCGTTCTGCCTATTCCGGTAGGAATGCACGTTACCGCGCGCCCCCCGCATAGATCCTGGCGTGCCGGTGTCCCCGGTTGATGTCAGGAGTGGGTCGATTCCGGCTGTAACTGCCGTGAGCACGCTGCAGCCGGTTTGGTGAAGGTTTTCGGACGCCGGCCATCGCCGGCCTCGCGTCTGGGCATGGTGCCGGCGTACGGAAACCGCCCAAGCACAAACCCGCGGGGCTGCGGCGACGGTCTATGGGGATTTCGAGTTTTGCTTGGTTGTGGTGACGGCGGAACCGGCTGGGCGCAGGAACCGGCGAGATCTGGTGTGACTGCGCACCGACCCTGACCGGGAAGGTGGCGGTGCCTTCGGTAGCCGATTGCGGCCCAGTCGGCATGCCGCCATGTTGGGGTCCGCCGCCCGGCGATTCGCATCCCGATTCTCTCCCAGCTGCCCGAGTTCGCTGCCGCCGAATGCCGACGCCGTTCTCCTCCCAGGATCTCAGTCGCATCTTCGACGGCCGCACGCTGACCCGCGGCCGCAGCCTGGGGCTGGCGGGCGCGGTAGCGGTGCAACTCGACGGCGACACGGTCTCGGCCGTGGTGCAGGAACGCTCCGCGCATTTCCGGGTCTCCATGACGCCCTCGCGGCTGGGCCGGCGGGTGGTGTTCGACCATCGTTGCTCCTGCGGGATCCGGGCCTGCGCCCATCTGGCCGCGGCCGCTTTCGCGGCGCTCGACCGCTTCCCCGAGTTGCGCCAGCCCGAGCAGCAGACCTTCTTCGACACGTTGGTCGCCGGGCCGGAGACGACGGCGGAACCGCAACGGACGGTGTTCGAACTGGCACCCGCCGAGGCGCCATACGCTTGCATGGTAGCGACCCTGCTGGTCGGCGAGCGTAGCGCCACCGCAACCCCGACCACCCCTGCTCTGATCGCCGCCGACGGCCAGTCCGGACAGGTCGCCGGCGAGATAGCGCGAACCCTCGGCGGGGCCCGGACGCGAACCGGCGTATCGACGGCACAGGTGGATGATCTGCTCCGCATGCTGACGCAGAGCGGTCTGGCGCGCTGGCATGCCGGCGGCCGGCGGCTGGTGCAGGGCGACACCCGGATCTTTCCCGCGGCCTCGGCTGTCGCGCTGCCGCCCCGCTCCGGGGTGATCGTCGGTGCCACTGGGCCATGGTACGTGGATGCCGCCACAGGCGCCGTCGCCCGTCTTCGCATCCGGCCGCCGACGCCGCCGCCGCAGCTGCGCCCGCCGCTTCAACCACCGGCCGCCGAACCGCGGCGGCGGGTCGAGCCGCCCACCGTCAGTGCGCAGGTGATCGTCGAACGGCCGCTCACGCCGGTGTTGCGGCTGACGCGCTTTCCCTGCCCCGACGCGTTCGGCCGCATCCAGCCGCAGGACGGCCTGCTGCTGGAATTCGACTACGCCGGTGCGGTAGTGCCGTTCGACGACGACCGGCAGTTCGTCCGGGTGGAAACCTCCGCCGGACCGGTTTTCGTGCGACGCGATGCAAAGGGCGAGGCGGCTGTGCTCGACGCCATCCGCCGCGACGGCCTGGTGCAGATGCGGATAGCCAGCGGTCAGGCGGCGAAGGGCCGCATGGTGTTCGTGTTCCGCGGCCGTGACGCTGCCGAAGCCTGGCAGGCCTTCGTTACCGAGCGCCTGCCCGCGCTCCAGAACCTCGGATGGGGCCATCGGATCGACGGCGATTTCGGGCCCCGCCTGGCGGAGTCGGTCGGCAATTGCGACATGCGGGTCGCCGATGCGCCGGGCGGGCGGTTTTCGCTCGACCTCGGCATCGAGATCGATGGTGCGCGCCAGCCATTGCTGCCGATTCTGCTGCGCCTGCGCGAGCGCGGTGGCATCGCGGCGGCGCGCATCGTTGAAGGCGAGATCGTCACCAGCCTGGACGACGGCCGCATACTGAAACTGCCGGCAGAGCGGATCACCCGCTTGCTCGCGGTGATGGACGACCTGATCGAGGCCGCCAGCCGCAGTACCGGCGAGACGCTGGAGTTAGAGGCCGGCGAAGCGCCAGGCGTGCTGGACCTGGAGGATCTGATCACCACGCGCTGGCACGACGGTGCCGCGATCGCCGCGCATGTCGCGCGGTTTCGTTGCGTCGCCGAGATCCCGGCGGTGACGGTGCCCGCCGGCTTCTCCGGGGAATTGCGACCCTACCAACAGCAGGGCGTCAACTGGTTGCAACACCTGCGGGACAACGCGCTTGGCGGGCTGCTGGCCGATGACATGGGGCTGGGCAAAACCGCCCAGACCATCGCGCATATTGTCATTGAGGAAGCAGCGGGCCGGCTGGACCGGCCGGTGCTGGTGGTGGTGCCGACCAGCCTGGTGCCGAACTGGACCGCGGAACTCGCCCGTTTCGCACCGCATCTGCGCGTGGTCGTGCTGCATGGGCTGGATCGGCACGAGAAGCGGCGCGAACTCGGCGGCGCGCATGTCGTGATCACGACCTACACGGTGCTTGCGCGCGACATCGAGGAGATGGCGGGCCTCGTTTGGCACCTGGTGGTGCTTGACGAGGCACAGGTGATCAAGAGCCCGACGGCGAAGGCAACCCACGCGGTGTGCCGGCTGGAGACCCGCCACCGGCTGTGCCTGTCCGGCACGCCGATCGAGAACAATCTGGGCGAGCTTTGGTCGCAGTTCGCCTTCCTGATGCCGGGATTGCTCGGGTCGCGCAAGGATTTTACCCGACGGTTCCGCACGCCGATCGAGAAGCAGGGCGACCCGGTTCGACGCCGCCAGCTCGCCACCCGCATCCGTCCCTTTATCCTGCGCCGCACCAAGGCGGCGGTGGCCACCGAACTGCCGCCGAAGCACATCATCCTGCGCCGTATCACGCTGGCGCCGGAGCAACGCGAATTGTACGAGACGATCCGTGCCACGCTGCACGACAAGGTGGCGCAGGAAATCGCCGATCGCGGCCTGGGGCGCAGCCATGTCATCGTGCTCGACGCGCTGCTGAAACTGCGCCAGGTGTGCTGCGACCCGCGTCTGGTGAAGCTGCCGTCGGCGCGGCTGACCAGCGCGTCCAGCAAGCTCGATGATCTGCTGGAGATGCTCGGTGAGATGATCGTGGAAGGCCGGCGCATTCTGCTGTTCTCGCAGTTCACCTCGATGCTGGACCTGATGAAGCCCGCGCTTGATGCGG
The DNA here is from genome assembly GCA_035486135.1 of Acetobacteraceae bacterium. GTDB lineage: Bacteria > Pseudomonadota > Alphaproteobacteria > Acetobacterales > Acetobacteraceae > JASHVB01. Next base: position 4,766 of record DATHNI010000095.1, on the reverse strand, counting down.
CCGGCATTCGCTTCGTCGAGCTGCGCGGCGATACCGCCGACCGCGCCACGCCGGTGCAGCGTTTCGAAGCGGGTGAGGTGCCGCTGTTCCTGATCAGCCTGAAGGCCGGCGGGCGCGGGCTGAACCTGACCTCGGCCGACACGGTGATCCACTACGACCCATGGTGGAATCCGGCCGTCGAGGACCAGGCGTCCGACCGTGCGCACCGGATCGGGCAGACGAAATCGGTGTTCGTGTATAAGCTGATCGCGGCCGATACGGTGGAAGAGCGGATTCTGGAATTGCAGGAACGCAAGGCGGCGCTGGCCAGCGTCGCGTTCAGCGAGGAAGGCGCGTCGCTGCACGCAATGGACGGCGAGGACGTCGAGTTTCTGTTCGGTGCGGCCCCCCGTCGTCTGGCGGCGTAACGTGAGCCCACCTTGCTCCTGCCTGCTCTCCGGGTTCTGCTGATGCCGAAAGGCGGCCGGGATGCCGGGATGTTTACGTCGTCCGCCACCGGCGGCCTTGCCATCTATTTGGCTGTCAATGCCTGGACAATGCGGGGCCTGCCACCGGGACTCGCAGCTACGGTCCGCGGCGAAGATGCGAGGATGTCCCTAACCCCGACCAGGATATGGCTGCCCTTCTTCAGGTCATGGTTGACGTGAAGAAAGCTTATAGGCCCGCTGGCTGGCGCTAGGTATTCGGGCGGCAGTAAAACCATTCCAACCTCCGGGGAAAACGTCGATGGACCAGCAAGGCCACAAGAGTGTGCCGCTCGATACGCGGCGCACAGGGCGGTATCGTTATGTGATCGTGATCATGGCCTTTCTCGGAAACATTATTCTTTGGGGGGATCGCGCCAACATCAGCGCGGCGGCACCGGTTATTTCCGACACCTTCCATTGGGGCCCGGTCCTCATTGGGTCGATTTTTTCTGCCTTCACCTTCGGCTACTGGCTCGTGCAAATCCCCGGGGGACGGTTGGGGGACTATTGGCCAAAGCTCGTGTCGGGTTGGTGCGCGGTGTGGTGGTCGGTGTTTACAGCTCTCACCGCCCTGGGCGTGACCCCCGCCTTGATGATCGCCGTGCGAGCCCTTGTCGGCGTCGGCGAAGGCTCGTTTCTCCCGGCAACCACAGGCGTGCTCAGCCGGTGGATGCCTTCGAACGAACGGGGCCGTTCCGTCGCGCTCAATGTCGGAGCGAGCCAGCTCGGGCCAGCCATCACCCTGCCCGTGGCCGGATGGCTGGTGAGCCGCGCTGGATGGCAGAGCGTGTTCTGGATCTTCGGCATTGTCGGTTTGGTGTGGGCCGCGGTCTGGCTGCTGCTGGTCACCGACCGGCCGGAGGAGCATAGCCGCGTCACCAGCGCCGAGGCCGACGCTATCGCCGCCAGCCGGGGGACGCAGACCGAGACCCTGCCCATGCTGCACGCCCTGCGGAATCGCACCACCTGGGGCGTCATCCTGGCTTACTTCGGCCTGCCTTACACGTACTTCATGGTGACGCTGTGGGCGCCCTCCCTGCTGGTCAGCAAGTTCCATGTCAGCGTATTCCACGCCGGCTCCCTTGCGGCCTTGCCGCCGCTGCTCGGCTTCGCCGCCTGCATAGTGGGCGGGGTCTCGGTCGATGCGATGATCTCGCGCGGCGTGGCGCCGGGCGCGGCGCACAAGATCATCATCGGGACAGGCCTTGCCATAGCGGCCGTTTCCATGGGCATGGTCACCGTGAACTTCACCCTGACATGGGTGACAACGTGGCTGTCGGTGGCTGTCGGTGGGGCCGGCCTGGCGCTCGGGGCGTTCTGGACCCTGGCGATGTGCATCTCCCCACGCCGTGCCTCCGGGATTGGCGGCGCGATGAATTTTTCGGGCATCACCGGCGCCTTCATCTCGCCCATTCTCACGGGGTGGATCGTTGCCGTCACCGGCGGCTTCATCTGGGCCTTCCTGATCGATGCCGTGGTGCTGCTGGTATGCTTGGCTCTGCTTGTTGGCCTGGTTGGGCATGGCGACCCGACACTTCCGGACGAGGCCACGCCGACGGCCCGAGGTGGCTGAAGGAAAACAGGGCGGCGGGAAGGTTTGAAGGCCGGAGCCGGTAGCAACCCGCGTCCCTTTATATTACCAATTCCGAAGAAAGGCGTTGTCGACTTATCCTTTGAATGACATGGGCTAGGCGCGGGAGCATCGGCACGACAAGATCGCACCGGATCAAGGAGCCGGCCCGATGCGCGAGACTGCCAATTTCACCGCCCTGTTCACCCCGTTCACGCTGGCCGGTAAGCCATTGCGAAATCGGATCGTCCACTCGTCTATGACAACCCTTCTCACCACACCGGCGGGCCGCGTCACCGAGAATCTGATCCAGTATCACGCCAACCGTGCCGCCGGTGGGGCGGCAATGACGGTCACGGAGCCGCTGGGCATGATGCGCCACCAGGCCGGTCTACCGCGGGTGCAGGTGTGGCGGCACGACGATGAGGACGGCCTGAAACGCTTTGCCGAGGCGGTGGAAAGCAAGGATTGCCGGCTGCTCGGACAGATCCAGGACGCCGGGCGTGGGCGCCACTATCCCGGGCGCAATCCGGAAGCCATCGGCGCCTCGGCGCTGCCCGATGACCTGTCCTGGACGGTGCCGCGCGCGCTGACGCTACGCGACATCCAAACTCATATCGAGGAGATCGCGGAATCGGCTGCGCACCTGAAGGCCTGTGGCTTTTCCGGCGTCGAGATCTCCGCCGGGCATGGCCACCTGTTCCACCAGTTTCTTTCGCCCTGGTCCAACCGGCGGGATGACGCATATGGCGGCGATTGGGAAGGCCGTACGCGCTTCCTCGCTGAACTGCTAACGAATCTGCGCGCGGCGTGTGGGGTGGATTTCATCATCGGCCTGAAGCTGCCCGGCGATGACGGAATCCCGGGCAGCATCGGCCCGCACGAGGCCGGCATTATTGGCGAATTGCTGACCCGCCCGCACAACGTCGATTACGTCTGCTTCGCCGGCGGGGCCCACGCGCGGACCCTGGAAATGCATACGCCCGATCGGTTCGGTCCGCCGATGCCTTACATGCATTTCATCAAGGAACTTCGCCATCACCTGAACGGCGTGCCGCTGATGGCGCTGGGCCGCATCACCGATCCCGCGGAGGCGGATGGGATTCTCGCGCGTGGCGAGGCAGCGCTGATCGCACTCGGCCGGCCGTTGGTCGCTGACCCAGCATGGCCTCGCAAGGCGGCGCAGGGACGCACCTGGGATATCCGCTATTGCCTGTCCTGCAATACCTGTTGGGGGGCGATCGTGATGATGCACGTGCCGATTGCCTGCGTGAACAATCCTCGTGTCAGCCGGTCCGACGAATTGGATTTTTTCCCGTCGCGTACCGACACCCCCAAACGCGTCGTGGTCGTCGGCGCCGGTATCGCGGGGATGGAAGCGGCCTGGGTGGCGGCGGCGCGCGGCCACGATGTCACGGTGTTTGGCGCCTCTGACGCGATAGGCGGCAAGGCCTGGCTGCGGGAGAAGCTGCCGGGCGGGGAGACGGTCTCCTCGATCTATGACTACCAGACCGTCGCCGCCCGCCGTGCTGGTGCTCGCATTCTGCTCGGCCGGAGAGTGACGGCGGCAGAGATCGTCGCGCTGCGTCCGGACACGGTGATCATGGCTACGGGTTCGACAATGATCCCGCCTGATTGGCTACCGGCCGGCGCGCGTGCTGAAGGCTGGGTGCCCGATCTACGGACGGCTCTGATCGAGACGTTGCGTCATTCGGGCCGGCACCCCGGGACTGCGGTGCTGTTCGATGCTGACCACACCGAGGCAACCTATGCCGCGGCGGAGGCGCTCCGCCTCCGCTTCGACCGGGTTGTGATCGTCACCCCGCGCGACACGATCGCCACCGACGTGCAGTTGGTCACGCGCCAAGGCATCCTGCGCCGGATGGCAGAGCAGCGTATCGAAGTCATCACACTCTCGGAACCGCGCTGGAGCGATGACTGCGCCGAGGGGCGGCTTGATATCGTCAATGTCTATAACGGAGATGTGCGCGTCATCGACGACCTGGCATTGCTGACCTATGCCACGCCACGCATTCCGAACGATGCACTGACCGCGCCGTTGCGCTCGGCCGGAATCCCGGTCATCGCCGTCGGTGACGCGCGAGCCCCGCAGGAAATGCTGTTCGCCACCGCGAGTGGGCACGCAGCAGGTGAAGCGGTTTAGCCTACAACGCTAGTCCAGACGATCGCACGCACCGCAGCAAGTACCCGAATTCGCGCCCGGTAGGATTACCCACATGCACGGTCCCGGACGGCGCGAGTGAATGCTTTACCAGCCAGGGACCAGCGGCCTGGTGTTCGCCAGCCGCCAGGCGTTGGGGCTGGCCCACCACTCCCAACGTAGCTCGGCCGAGAACCGGGCAATTGGCGGCAGCCTTCAACCGCTCATGCTCCGTGCTCTGGTCGGCCCATAGGCACGTTTTGTCGGGCACAGGCCGATGCGCGAAGAACCTGAAGCCAAGGTGTGAGGTTTTGGCGGTTGCCCTCACCCCGCAACATGGCATCACTAGGTCTCCGGACCGGCTTGCTGCGCGCGCCTCCGACCACACGTCGTCATCGGCCTCCCATGCCTGGATTATCCGACGACCCTCGCGAAAGGCAGCTTTCTGCGGCATCTCCGTCGCTTGGCGGTAGTGCGGCTGATGATACTCCCGCCAAATCACGAATCCAGCCGGGCCGCCCCAACCGACTGATCTCGACCCATTGCGGACCTCTGCTGCAAGGCCCGT
>DATHNI010000094.1:0-22753 GCA_035486135.1 Acetobacteraceae bacterium | reverse complement strand
GATCGACCAGGTTGATCCCGGCAGCACAAATGCCCTCCCCCGACTCCGCCCCGCCCTGCTAGCGTGCCCGCCATGCCGAACTACGCGCTGGAGAAGGCCGCCGGGGGGCGCGTCGCAGGAGTGGACGAGGTGGGTCGGGGGCCCCTCGCCGGGCCGGTGGTTGCCGCCGCCGTGGTCTTCCCCACCGGCGTGCCGCGCAAGCTGGCCGCGTTGCTCGACGACTCCAAGAAGCTGAGCGCGGAGCAACGGCTGGCGGCGTTCGAGGCGTTGCGCTCGTCGGGGCGGGCGGAAATCGCGGTCGCCGCCGCGTCCGTCGCCGAGATTGATCGGCTGAACATCCTGCGCGCCGCACTGCTGGCGATGTGCCGCGCGGTGGCCCGGTTGCCGGCGCCACCCGACCTCGCACTGGTGGACGGGAACATGCCGCCGGCACTGACCTGCCCGGTGCGCTGCGTGGTCGGCGGCGACGGGCGCTGCCTGTCGATCGCTGCCGCCTCGATCGTCGCGAAGGTGGTGCGGGACCGTGCGATGGCGCGGCTGGCGGTGCGCTGGCCGGGCTATGGGTGGGAGACCAATGTCGGCTATGCCACGGAGTTCCACCGGGCGGCGCTGCTGCGGCTTGGGCCGACGCGGCACCATCGGCCGGCCTTCGCCAGCGTCGCGCAACTGGTGATGGATCTGACCGGGGATTGACGCGGCGTTCGCCGGGCTGCACCGGCGATGCGGGGGCGCGGCGGTTATCCCCGATCATCCGGATCCGTCTGCGGATTCAAGAAAGTATTGGAACGCAGATAAGCAGGGATGCACTCAAATAAGTCCGGATGACCGCGTTTGTGGGCGCGTGTATGGCCCCTCTCGTGGTACGGCCACCGAACATCCGCACTTATCAGTGTGCATCCCTGCTTATCTGTGTTCCAAATACTTGCATTACTTGCTTGGCTGTACCGTCGCAGAAGGATCAACGAAACGCCGGGATGACCTTCGACGCGAATAGCTCAAGATGTTTTTGCGCCCAACGTGGCGGCAGTCCGGGCGGCAATGTCCAAGAATAAAAATGGGTGATCGGGACTGTATCGGCGAAGTTACGGATAATGCTTATTGCGGTGTCGGGATCGACGACCTGCAGCAGCGCACTTTGCTTCAGTGCATCGCGATCACCGATGTGGGGAGCAAGCGGCTGAAGACCGCCCGCTTGCAGCCATTCGGAGTAGTTGTTGACCTGATAGATGACGTGATCGGCTGCCTCGGCGAAGGTTTTCTCGGGATCGTCCGATACGATCAGGAACCAAAAGCCGCTCGCGAAGCGAATGCCGTCTGTGGGGCGACCCGCCTTCTTCAGCTCGGCAACATACCGATCGTAAACCTCGCGGTTCGCGCCCGGCACCGTGAAGCCATCGCCGAAGCGGACCGCGCGGCGCAGTGCCGGTGCGGTAAAGCCACCAAGCCAGATCGGCGGATAGGGCTTCTGGATGGGGGCCGGTGTAACCCGAACGTTCTGGAAGTCGAAGAATTCGCTCTTGAAGGTGACCGTCTCTCCCGCAAGAGCACGGCGCAGGATCTCGAGCGACTGGTCGGTGCGGGCGCCGCGCTCCTTCGACGACACACCGAACCCCGCGAATTCTTCCCGTTTGAATCCGATTCCGACACCAAGCTCGAACCGGCCGCCGGAGATCACGTCGACCGTCGCAATGTCCTCGGCGAGCCGTATGGGATTGTGAAACGGCATCAGGAGCACACCGGATGCAATGCGAATCCGTTCTGTCCGCGCGGCGATCGCCGCAGAGACCGGCAATATCGACGGAAGATAGCCATCGTCGATGAAGTGGTGCTCCGACAACCAGACGTCATCGAAGCCGTTTTTCTCGCCCCACGCGATCTGGTCGAGGATTTCGCGGTAGAGCCGGTCGGCTGGCTGACGCCACGCCGCCGGGTTACGAAAATCATACCACAGACCAAAGCGTAGTTTTTGACTGGTCATGTCCTGCGTCTCCTAACCAGGTGCCCTGTCCCGGCGGGGGTCGCGCGAATCGTGTCTTCAGATTTGCGCCACGCCACCATCAACATAGAGCTCGATGCCGCTGACATAAGCGCTGTCATCCGAAGCGAGGAAGAGTGCTGCCTTGCCGAGATCGTCGGGCGTCCCGATGCGGCCGAGTGGGACGGCTGCAACAGCCGCTTTTGTCTCGTCATCGGTCATGAACTGAGAAAGTCCCGGTGTTGCCGTGTGTCCGGGGCTCAACACGTTGACCCGGATGCCGCGATCCTTGAGATCCACGCTCCAGGTGCGGGCAAAGGAACGGACGGCTGCCTTTGAGGCGCTGTACACGGAGGTAGAGGCGAAACCCTTGATCGACGCGATCGAGCCAGTGAGGATCACGGAAGAACCTTGGGACAGCAGCGGCAACGCCTTCTGCACTGTAAAGAGCAGACCGCGCACGTTTGTGTTGAATGTCCTGTCGAAATGCTCTTCGGTGATTTCGCCGAGCGCGCCGAACTCATAGAAACCAGCGTTGGCCACCAGGACATCGATGCGTCCGGCCCGAGTCCGGATGTGCGCAAAGATCCGATCGAGATCGGTCGAGTCCGACACATCGCCCTGCACTGCCTCGATGTTGCCGCCGATCGAGGCGACAGCTTTATTCAGTTCCTGCGGACGGCGGCCGGTAACGAATACGCGCGCACCTTCTTCCGCGAAACGCCTGGCGATACCGAGACCAATCCCGGCGCTACCACCTGTCACCAGCGCGACTTTGTCAGCGAGCTTTCCAGCCATCGTCACAACCTCCTGCTTTCTCAGCCGACGCGAACTTTCGATGGAATCCTACTAATGCGCGTGCATGCTTCTAAGGAAAGAACACCAAAGCCTGCCCATGCAGTCGGGGAAAGCGCACGACAGCCCCGAGACATTTGCCACTTATGAAATCGAACGCGACCACCTCATCCTGGGCCACACAGTAGAGATTGCAGTCGGGCCCGAAGCGCAGCCCGCGCGGCTTGTGAAACTCTGCCAGGCCATCTGCGGTGAACACCCGCACAAGCCGTCCGCTGTCGGGATCGTATTCGCGGAGGGTCGCGATGGCGTTGGGCATTCCGAAAGGGCGCTCGCTCGAGACAATGATGTTGCCATTGGGCGCTATGGTGAGATCGAGTGGGCTCAGGTCCGGATCGTGCGCGACAAGCCGGACCGCCCGCGCGCGATCGGTCGCCGCAAAGGCGAGGATGGTATCGTCGCCTTCTCCATCGGGACCGATGCCCGAAGCGAGGAACAATCTGCCCTCGGCATCGAACCCGAAGCCGCGCGGAAAGGGCACGATCCCGGCCGGCAATGCTGGTTCCCCGGCGTCACTGAGACTGACCGGCAACGCCAGGATCGTGCGCGCGCTTCGCAGCCCGATATAGTAGCGGTTATCTGGGCCCATGGTCCCACCGCCAGGATTCAGCCCGGTTATCACGCCAGTATCTCGCACAACCTTGCCCGCGGCATCGAGAGCCAGCACCCGATCGATGCTGTTGAGAAAAAGCACCTGTTGCTTTTGCTCGACCGCCAAACCACGGGGATCCACGATCCGCCTGTCTTCACTGAAAACGCCGAGCGGCTTGCCATCCCAGTCAAACGCGAGGAGAGAGCCGTATCCGTTCCCATTGGCGCCGGAGGCACTTGTAACGAGGAGAGGCACTATGACTTCCCTCGCGCAACATCGGCGGCACTGATGCCCTCCAGCGCGAGTCCGTAGCCGACGCCTTCATCGATGATGCGGCGCAGCTTCTGGGTCATGGCGATCCGGGTGTAGTGCGTGGCCAGCGGCGGCAGGCTGGCCAGTTTCTCCGCGATTTCGCGCGCGCGAGGGAGCAACGTGTCGGCCGGAACGATTTCGTTCACCGCACCCCATTGTTTGGCGGTCTCGGCATCGAGTTCCTGCTGCGTCAGGATGAAATACCGGCCGCGCATGGTGCCGATCGCTTCCTGCCAGAGAAGATGGACACCATCGCCCGACACGATCCCGAACTCGAAATGCGGCTTGTCCTGAAAGACCACCGTCGGAGTGGCTAGCACGATGTCGGCAAGCAGGAGGTATTCGGAGTGCAGCCGCACCGGGCCATTCACGGCTGCGATCAACGGCACCTCGATGTCGAGGAGGTTCATGAGGACTTTCTTGCCCTCGCGATAAATCTTGTCGTAGCCCTGCGGGGTGAAGAAATCGAATCCGTCGAGCGTGATCCTTTCCATAAACGCATCACCGCTGCCGGTGAGGATCACCACACGATTATCGCGATCCGAACCGATGGCATGAAACAGGTCAACGAACTGTTCGTGCGTGTATCCGTTGAATATCAGGGTACCGCCATCGGTGTGCAGCGCCACTTCAAGCACGCCACTCTTCGACCGGGTCAAGCGGGCGTTAGGAAATGCGCCGCGATAGTCATCAAAGCGGATCATGGATATCCTCCTTACTATTGCAACCTCAGACGTGATCGGCTTCAGGCCGCGCCTGTCAGCGGTGGTACGTTGGAAAACAAAAAGCCGAGCCCTTCGGCCATCGTCAGATGAGTGATGACGGCGTCGCGCAGGCGTGGATAGGGCAGCTTTGCCAGCATCGCGGTCTGCACCGCGGCCGTCACCTCGCCGGCCTCGGCGCCGATCATGGTGAAGCCCAGAATCTGGTCGTCTGCACCGACCAGGGCCTTCATGAAACCCTGTTTTTCGTCAGTGGCTTCGGTACGCAGGACAGCACTCATCGGCAGCCGGGCCACACGAACTTCTATCCCTTGGGCTCGCGCTTCACCCTCGCTTAATCCTATGTGCGCCAGCGGCGGGTCCGTGAACACGCAGTACGGAACCAGTCGATCGTGCGTGCTGCGACTGCCACCCGCGAGGTTGTCGCGAATGATGCGAAAATCATCGACCGACACGTGCGTGAAGTGCGGACTGCCGGCACACTCTCCGATGGCCCAGACAGCGGGCGCGCTCGTCTCCAGCCGCTCGTTGACGCGAATGTAGCCGTGATCGTCCAGTTCGACCCCGGCCATATCGAGGCCGATCCCGCTGGTATTCGGAATGCGCCCGGTGGCGACCAGCAAATCGCTACCTTCGATCGTCCGCTCGCCTGCTGCCGTGCGTACGGAAACCGCAACTTCCTCACCGGAGCGGCCACGCACCTGAGAGATCTCGGCCGCAACGATAAACTGAATGCCTTCAGAGCCGAGGATTCGTTGCAGTTCATCGGCAACGTCAGGGTCCTCTCGGCTCATGATCCGGGGCGCGGGTTCGACGACGGTGACCCGGCTGCCGAAACGGCGATAGACCTGCGCCATTTCCGCACCCACATAGCCGCCGCCGATCAGAATCACATGCGCGGGCAGATAGTCGAGTTCGAGCGCCTCGATATGCGTCAGCGGCCGCGCCTCCTTGAGGCCGGGGATATCCGGTACCGCCGCATGCGTGCCCAGGTTCAGGAAAACCTGCTCGCCGGCAAGAACGCGCACGCCGCCGTCGTTGAGGCGCACTTCGATCGTTCTGGGCGCGACGAAACGCCCGCTCCCCATGATCAGTTCGGCGCCACTCGCCCGGAAATTCTGCAGATGCAGTTCGATCTCCCGGTTGACCATGTTGCGCTTGCGCTGCAGGACCGCAGCCATGTCGGTTTCGACGGGACCTGCTACTGTGCCGAACTGGCCCGCATGGTGCGCCAGATGCGCCACCTTTGCGCTCCAGACTTCATTCTTGCTCGGCATGCAGGCGATGTTGGGACAGGACCCGCCGATCCAGCGCCGCTCGATGACAGCCGTACGCCGCCCCGCCTGCGCCATATGCCAGGCCAACACCTTGCCGCCCTGGCCGCTGCCAAGAATCAGGACTTCGACATGTTCAGGAGACATCGGTTTCCTCATTCCACTGCCGTTGCGTTTCGGGGAAACACTTGCCAATCGAGGCAACGTTGAGTAGCGGCCACGGCGGACTAATGGTTATTCCAACCCGGAAAGCGAACCTCACGGTCCCGCGAGGAGTTGTCAGTGGACCGCTTGGCTGCAATGGAGGCATTTGTCCGCGTGATCGACGCCGGCTCGTTCTCCGGCGCGGCCCAGCAGCTTCGTGTCGGGCAGTCCACCATTTCCAAAACCATCGCGCAGCTCGAGGACCGGCTTGGCGTGCGACTGGTGCTCCGATCGACCCATGGCCTTACACCGACCGAAGCGGGCCGGAACTTCTATGAACGCGCCAGGCGGACCATCGACGAGGCGGAGCAAGCGGAAGCCGCCGCGCGGGGCGATGCGACAACTCTGCAAGGACGCCTGCGGGTATCAGCGCCTGTGACGCTCGCGCGCCTGCACATCATCCCGCATCTTCCCGTCTTCTTGTCCGAACATTCCGCGCTGGACGTCGATGTCATCCTTGATGACGGCGACGTCGACCTGATCGAAGCAGGTGTCGACATAGCTCTGCGCCTCGGCAACCTCGCCGATTCTGCTCTCACCGGCCGCAAGGTCGGACAGAGCCGCGCCCTGGTGGTTGGTGCGCGCACCTATTTCGAAACGCATGGAGTGCCACAAACTCCCGCCGACCTTGCCGCGCATCAGGCCGTCATCTACGAGCGTCAGCGCGCCGGTGGCGCTACCTGGACGTTTCGGCAGGGCACGGCCGAAGTGACCGTCCGTGTGAGCGGCCGTCTTCGCGTCACCGCTGCGGAGGGTGTTCGAGAAGGCGTGCTCGCTGGCCTCGGGTTATCCGTTGGCGGCTCCGAATGGTTGTTCGCGCCGGAACTGAAGTCTGGACAAGTCGTGTCTGTACTCGAGGATTGGTCGCTGCCATCGGTGGATTTGTGGGCAATCTTCCCGACGGGACGACAGGCCAGCGCCAGAGCACGGACATTCGCTCGATTCATCGCGCAGCGGATTTTCCGGGGAGATGCGAGCGAGACAAACACCGTCAGCCCCGGTGCGCAGTGAAGCTGCCGTGGCTCATGTCCCGCCCATCCTGTCACTATCTCGATTGTGTTCAACGGATGCGACTTCCCGGCGCCCCCGCTATCCTGTCGCGCGGCTCCGCACCCTACGTTACCGGTATCCTACGTTATCGGTTCGACCGTCGAGGAGCCCCGATGAACACCGTCAAATACCGGCTGTTCGAGCCGCGCCTGATGCCACGCCGCACAAAGCTCGAGGTGCCGGGTTGGGCCGGCAAACCGGAGCCGCGGCGTGACGGCTCGCACGAATATGGCTGGCACTGCATGCCGTTCGTCGAGAGCGCGCAATATGGCATCGAACTCTTCTACCCGTACGATAATGAACTGCACGTGACCAAGCGCGCGGGCCATGTCGTGCTGGAAGGCGACTTCGGTCCGGATCCCGGAACCGGCATCAATTGGCCGCCGTTCCGCTCGTTCGGCGAGGGCTACTATACCTATCAGCTCTTGCTCGATCTCCAGGTCTCGAACGATATGGCGATACGAACCGAGCCGCATCCCCGATTCTACACCTCGCCCGACGACGACGTCCCGCTCGCGGTGCCGGCACTGCTGCATACCAGTTGGTGGCCGATGATCTCGTTCATGGTGTTCAAGGCGCCGCCCGAAGGTTGCACGCATATCTTCCGGCCCGGCGAACCGTTTATGCAGATCATTTTCGTGCCGATGGATCCGCAGTTCGAACTGGTGCCGATGAACGACGAAGAAGCGGCCGAGCGCGAAATGCGCGGCCGGCGGATTCACGCCAGCCGCGACACGCTGGGGCTGGAGTCGCGGTGGACCTCGTCAACCAACACCGTGTTCGATGGCACCTATCGCCAGATCCTGCGCGCGGCCAGGGCAAAAGCGCGAGAGGGCGGGGCCTGAGACAGGCCAGGCCCTCTCGCTTCACGCGATAGCCGGCCGGCACGCGGGCGCCGGCCGGTGGCTGTGCTAATGGCTGCCGATAACCACGCCCACACCGGGAACAGCTACGTAAGCACCGTGATGGTGATGATGGTGATGATGGTGGCGATAATAGGCCTGGTGATGATGGTGGTGATGGTGATGATGATGGCGATATTGCGGGTAGTAAGGATTGTAGGCGTAACCGTCGACCAGCTTGAATTCGCCCGTGGGCTCGGGCGGCGGATCCTGAGCGCGCAGCTCATCGTCGGCCCGCATCAGCGCGACGGCATCCGGGATCGGCGATAGCAGATCGGCATAAGACGAGGCTTGAAGGGCCTCCGAAGCGTTCCGTGCCGGAGCATTCGCAGCCTGCGCGGTTCCCATGGCGGCCAGCCCGGCAACGGCGCCAAGCAAACCGACCGTTGTCTTTTCCATTATCCATTCCTCCAGTGATCGCGACACAAGTATCGAAGCGTCGCTGGCGATGTGCAGTGAGCGCCGATGCTGGGTGAACGCGTGCCCGAAATCCGGGTTGCGTGTCGTCAATAAATGACCTTGGTTGCGCCACAATGGGGCACGAACGCGCGATTGCGCGCCGGGCGATCAAATTTGATTTAGGGCTCTTGCAGGAGATCGAGCGGGCAGGGAAGCGCGACGCGCATGATCCGGGGGTGATCTGGCCGGGTCTGTGCGGTTCGCACGGTTCGCAGTGTCTCACAAAGTCCAGGCAAGCTGAGGCAAGGATTCACAAAGAAGGTTACGTGATCCGTGGGGCGCGTTGATGCGTGCCGGCACTGGCCGCTTTGTGAATCCTTCCCTCGGCTTGCCTGATCTTCGTGAGACACTTGCGCTGTTGCGGCCGGCACGAACGGCCCCCGACCCACCATGCTCGCCGCGGAGAGCATGGTGGGTCTTCCAATTTCTCAATGCCCCATGTGGACCTCGCCCCCTAGCTTGACCTTCCGCAGCGTCAACGCCAGCGGCACGGCGGCGAGCGAGATCAGCATCAGCACCCAGAAGGCGTCCATGTAGCCCAGGAATGACGCCTGCGTCTGAACCTGCTGGCCGATCCACGCGACAGCCTGCTGCTGCGCCTGGACCAGCGAGCTGCCCTGCGCCACGAAATAGCTGATCACCTGGTGCAACGTATCCTGATACTGCACGCCCGACGGGATCACATGCTCCGCCAGTCTGCTCTGATGGAATTGCTCTCGATGCGTCACCACGTTGGAGACGATCGAGATGCCGATCGACCCGCCGGTATTGCGCGCCGCGTTCATCATGGCCGACGCCTGGTCGGTCTTGGCCGGCGGAATGCCGTCGTACGATGCGGCGAGGATCGGCAGGAAGATCAGCGGCAGCCCGATACCCAGCAGCATCCGCGACCGTGCGAAGAACCAGAAGCCGAGATCGCCGTAAGTATTGGTCAGGTCATACATCGACAGCGCGCAGAAGATCGCGCCGGCGACGATCAGGTATTTCGGCTGGATCTTGCTCGACAGGCGGCCCACCACGAACATCATCAGCATCGTGACGACGCCGCCCGGTGACAGCACGAGCCCCGCCCAGGTGGCAGTATAACCGAAATCCTGCTGCACCAGAGTCGGCAGGAATTGCGTGGTCGCCAACAGGATGGCGCCGGTCGCCAGCATCACCAGGAAGCTCGCGCCGAACTGGCGTGTGGCCAGCATCCGGACATCGATCGCCGGGTTGCGGCGGCGCATCTCCCACGGAATCATCAGCACGAACGCCAGTGCACAGATGGCGACGACCTTCGTGATGAAGGAGGAGCCAAACCAGTCGTCCTCGAGCCCGCGGTCGAGTGCCAGTTCCAGCGCGCCCAGGAACGTCGCGACCAGCGCGAAGCCGACATGGTCGAAGCCGCCGGCTTGCCGCCGCCATTCCCGGCGCGCCGCGGCGGCGCCTGCCGGCTCGCGCAGGACCATGGCGATCGCCGCCGTCGCGAACACGCCGACCGGCACGTTGATCAGGAAGCACCAGCGCCAGGTAACGTTGTCCGCCAGCCACCCGCCGAGCGTCGGCCCGACCACGGGGGCCACCACCACCGCGACACCGAACAGGGCGAAGCCCTGGCCGCGTTTCTCTGGTGGAAAGGCGTCCGCAAGGATCGACTGCGCGACCGGCACCATGCCGCCGCCCGCGAAGCCTTGCAGGACCCGGAACAGCAGCATCGACTGGAGACTCCACGCCACACCGCACAGCCACGAGCTGATCGTGAACAGCACAAGGCAGATGAGGAAGAAGGTCCTGCGGCCGAGGCGATTGGCAAGAAAGCTGCTGGCCGTGAGGATGATGGCATTGGCGACCAGATACGTCGTCACCACCCAGGATGCTTCATCCTCGCTCACTCCCATGCCGCCGGCGATGTACGGCAGCACGACGTTCGCGATGGTCGTGTCGAGCACCTCCATGAAGCTGGCCAAGGCCACAAGGACGGCGATGACCCACGGGTTGACGGCGGTGCCGCGAGCAACGGGTGAGGCGCCGGCCATGGCGGCGCTCACAGCACGTTCTCCAAATGCTCCAAAATGGATGGCTTCGGATCGATGCGCACACTGGGCTCCACCGACATGCCCGGACCAAGCGCGACGTCGGCCGGTGGATTGTCGAGCACGATCTTGACCGGCACGCGCTGGACAATCTTGACGTAGTTGCCGGTGGCGTTCTCGGCCGGCAGCAGCGAGAACGCGGTGCCGGACCCCGGCTGGATGCTGGCGACGTGGCCATGGATGGATTGCTCCGGGTAGGCATCGACGTGCAGTGTCACCGGCTGGCCGGGCCGTATCTGGTCGAGCTGGATCTCCTTGAAGTTGGCGGCGACCCAGATGTCATCCGGCACGAACATCGTGAGCGCGGTGCCGGCCTGCGCATACTGGCCGACCGCGGCGCCGAGTTGCACGACACGCCCGGGCTGGGCGGCGACGACCGTCGTGTAGGACAGGTTGAGCTGGGCCTGGTCACGCTGGGCCGCCGCTTCCGCAAGGTTCGCCTCGGCCGTGCCGCGCTGCGCCTTGAGCACGCCAAGCTGCCGGCCCGCCGCCACGACCGCGTCCTTCGCGGCCTGTAGCGACGCTTCGCCCTGGCGCTGCTGCGAGGCCCATTGCTGGGCGTCCTGGGTGGTGCCCCAGCCGTCCTTGGCCAGGGTGCCGTATCGTGCGGACTGCTGCTGCGCGTAGGTCAGGCTGGCCTGCTGCTGCTGCAACTGCGCTGCGCTCTGCCCTACCTGGGCCTGCTGGACGGCGATCTGCGCATCGATGTTGCCGATGCTGGCCTGCGCGGCGGCGACCTGTGCCTCGGTTTGCGCCAGCGCGACGCGGTAGTCGCGATCGTCGATCCGGGCAATCACCTCGCCGGCCGTGACGTGCTCGTTGTCGGTCACCGGAACGGCGGTGATGTAGCCCGGGACTTTCGGGGCGACGGCGAACTGGCGCGCCGCGATGAAGGCGTCGTCGGTCGTCTCGTAATGCGAGGCGTTGTCCCAGTAGAGGTAGCCGCCACCCGCCACCGACGCGAGCAGCAGCATCGCGAGAGGCGCACGCAGCGCGCGGTGGGTCTTGTTCCGGGGCTCCTGATCCTCGCCGCGCGTCGTCTCATGCCGTTCCGGCTCGTTCGGCGGGGGCGCGCGGCGTTCTGCCGTGTCCGGCAGGTTCTCCCGCGAGAGCGGGCGCCTGGCCTTGGTCTCCTGCCGCGAGGGCGCGTGCCCGGGCTGCGGGTCCAGCACCGCGTCCGGCGGAGGTGGTGTGGTGGTCGCATCGGTCTCGGCGAGCATGGCGCGCCTCCTATTCGTTAGCTGCCACACTAATAGGTTAGGTGCCTAACGATGTCAAGGCGGATTGCAGCGTGATGACCGAGGACACGCATTCGCGAGAACGGCTGAGGGGTTGACAAGAGACGGTTAGGTGCCATACTAATGGATCCCACCAGGCAAGCCGAGCCCAGGTCCCGCATGACTGCCCGCAAGCCGTCCCAGCTTCCCTCGGAGCCACCGCCCTCGGTCATGGGGGCCCTCCGCAACCAGCTCTCGGGACGGGAGCTGCAGGCGTTTGGAGTACTGTTTGCCTTGCGGACGACGGCGCAGCACATGGACAACACCATCACCGAATGGATGGCTGACTCGGCGGCGTCGCCGGCGCGCTTTCAGATTCTGATGCTGCTATGGGCTGCCAAGGGGCGTGGCGTGCCGCACAAGGAGATCGTTGCAACCCTGAGCGTCACGCGCGCAACGATTTCCGGGCTGATGGCGGCGCTCGAGCGCGATGGCCTGGTGACATCCGCCGTGGCCAGCGACGATCGCCGGAATCTTCTTGCGAGCCTGACGCCCAGCGGCGATGCGATCGTTGAAAAGGCGCTTGAGACCAACAGGGCCCGGCTGCGGGCAGCGTTCAGCCGGCTATCCTCGGATGACCTGATGACGCTGACGACGCTCTTGCAGCACATCCGCGAAGGCTTCGCGGGAACTGCCGTTACCGAGGTAGGGCACGACGGAAGCCGTGGTCGTAAGAGCCGTCGGGCTGTGCGGATGAAGGCTGCGCACGATAGCGCTTGAAGCGTGCAGGAAACGCCGCTTTGCGCGACCCGGTTGCGGCCAGGGCTGCGAGCGCGACGCAGGGCCAGGCCTTGCGGCGCGCGGCGAAGCAAGGCTTTACGCAGATGCAAGCAGGTGCACACAAAACACGCAGATAAGGCGGGCACGCGGTCTCTCGGCAAAAACCCGGGTGTGCGCCGCCAGCGTGTCAGATGGAGCAGAGGGCGCCGGTCGGATGGTGATGGCGTTATCGGGCCACTGAACGGCCGCGCTGACAACCGATTATCGCGTGGTGGCCGTCGCGCGGAGACAGAGTGGATACGCGAGAGTCTTGGCCTGCCTGTTCCAGGTGCTGGCGTTCCTGACAGAATTGCAATGTTGAAGTGCGGAATATCGGCGGTGCGGCCTCGGTCTTATCGGCGTGCGTTCGAGCAGTTCGAAACGCCTGAGATGAATGAGGAGATTTATCGCCATGAAAACCCTGTTTCTTGCGTCTGCCCTTGCGCTGAGCGTCGGCATGAGCGCGGCGTTCGCGTCCGTCACGATCTTCTCCGACGGCAGCACCTACGACAGCGCCGCTCCGACGGCGCCGACAAAATACGCGTCGAATTCGCGGCTTGTGATGTCGGACGCCACGATGTCGCGCAAGGCCAACGCTGTGAAGGTGGTCCGCTTCGGGCCTCCGGAAAGCGGCATTGGTGGGGGCTGAGTTCGCTCTGTCCGTCGGGTTGGCAAAGGGATCGGTCGCGCGGGCCGATCCCTTTTCCTTTTGCATGTTATCGGATTCGTCCCGGTGCTTTTCAGCGCCGATCGAAATTTCAGTGCGGACCGCGCCCCCTGTGTCATGGTCGCGAAGGCGAAGCACCCACGACTTTCCTTTGGTGCACGCGCCAAAGTCGTGGATGGCGCGCCTTCGCGCACGATGACGCCGAGAAGCCCGCGCGTCGCCTCGGCCGAGTCGCTTAGTTCCCTGCGTCTCCTTAATCCGCCGCCGCCGCGTAAGCCTCCAACGGCGCGCAGGTGCAGACCAGATTGCGGTCGCCATACACGTTGTCCACCCGCTTCACCGGAGGCCAGTATTTCGCCGCCGCCACCCATGGCAACGGAAACGCTGCCTGCGTTCGCGAGTAGCCGTGCGTCCACGCCTCTGCCATCACCTCGGCCGCGGTGTGCGGCGCGTGCTTCAACGGATTGTCCGCCCGGTCCAGTTTTCCTCCCGCGATCGCCGCGATCTCCCCACGGATCGCGATCATCGCCTCGCAGAACCGATCCAACTCCGCCTTGCTCTCGCTTTCCGTCGGCTCGATCATCAGCGTGCCGGGGACCGGCCAGGACATCGTCGGCGCATGGAAACCGAAATCCGCCAGGCGCTTGGCGATGTCCTCCACCATCACGCCCGCCTCGACCTGCAAGCCGCGGCAGTCGATGATACACTCATGCGCAACCATCCCGCCTGGGCCGGAATACAGGATCGGATACGAACCGCGCAGCCGCTGCGCCACATAGTTGGCGTTCAGGATCGCCACCTCGGTCGCTCGGGTCAGTCCTGCCGCGCCCATCATCCGCACGTACGCATATGAAATCGTCAGGATCAGCGCCGAGCCGAACGGCGCCGCCGCCACCGGCCCGAACCCTGTCGCCGGCCCGGCATCCGCGCGCAGCGGATGGTTCGGCAGGAACGGCGCCAGATGCGCCGCTACGCCGATCGGCCCGACACCCGGGCCGCCACCGCCATGCGGAATGCAGAACGTCTTGTGCAGATTCAAATGGCACACATCGGCACCGATCGTCGCCGGCGAGGTCAGCCCCACCTGTGCGTTCAAGTTTGCGCCGTCCATGTAAACCTGCCCGCCGGCTTCGTGCACCACGGCGCAGATGTCGCGGATCGCCGCCTCGAACACGCCGTGGGTGGACGGATAGGTTACCATCAGCGCCGCCAGCCGATCACGATGCAGCGCCGCCTTGGCGCGCAGATCGGCGAGGTCGATGTTGCCGTCCCGATCGCAGCCCACCACCACCACGCGCAGCCCCGCCATCGCTGCGCTGGCCGGATTGGTGCCGTGCGCGGACGATGGAATCAGGCACACGTCGCGAGTCCCCTCGCCGCGCGATTCGTGATACGCGCGGATGGTCAGCAGCCCGGCATATTCACCCTGCGACCCGGCATTCGGCTGCAACGTGACCGCGGCGAAACCGGTGATCCGCTGCAGCCATTCAGCCAAGCGGTGAATCAGCGTGGCATAGCCCGCGGTCTGGTCTTCTGGAGCGAACGGGTGGATGTCGGAGAAACCCGGCCAGGAGATCGGCATCATCTCCGCCGTCGCATTCAGCTTCATCGTACAGGAACCCAGCGGGATCATGCTGCGATTCAGCGCGACGTCCTTGTCTTCCAGCCGCTTCAAGTAGCGCAGCATCTCATGTTCTGAATGATGCTGGTCGAACGCCGATTGCTCCAGGAAGAACGTGTTGCGCGACAGCTCCGCCGGAATGCTCGGCGCTGCGGTGTCCGGTTCGGCGCCCAGCATCGAGGCCAGCCGCGCCAGTTCTTCCCCCGTCACCGTCTCATCCAGCGCGATGCCCACCGCACCATCGTCCACGCGGCGAAAATTGAATCCCGCCGCCATCGCCGCGCGCATCAGCGCATTCGCGTCGCCGCACTCCACCACGATCGTGTCGAAGAACGAGTCGTGCCGCAGGCGATGCCCGCCGTGCCGCGCCGCATCGGCCAGCAACCGAGCGCCCAGGTTGACCCGCCGGGCAATGCGCTTCAGTCCCTCCGGCCCGTGCCACACCGCATAGAGCCCGGCGATCACCGCCAGCAGCACCTGCGCGGTGCAGATGTTCGACGTCGCCTTCTCGCGGCGGATGTGTTGTTCGCGCGTTTGCAACGCCAGCCGCAGGGCCGGTGCGCCGCTCGCGTCCACCGATACACCGACCAGCCGCCCCGGCATGTGCCGCTTGAATGCGTCGCGGGTTGCGAAAAATCCGGCGTGTGGCCCGCCGAACCCCATCGGCACGCCGAAGCGCTGCGCCGAGCCCACCGCCACGTCGGCGCCCATCTCGCCCGGCGGCGTCAGCACCGCCAACGACAGCAGGTCGGCCGCGACGATCGCCAGAGCATCCACGTCATGCGCCGCGTCGATCTCCGGCGACAGCGCGCGCAACGCCCCGGTGGTGCCGGGATATTGCAGCACCACAGCGAACGGCCGAGCAGCGCGGATCGCCACGACATCGCCCGGCGCGACGTCCACCAGAGTCACCCCGATCGGCCGAGCACGTGTCGCCAGCACGGCACGAGTCTGCGGATGCACGTCGGTCGCCACCGCCAGCACATCGGATTTCGATTTTGCAACCGCGTGTGCCATCGCCATTGCTTCCGCGGCGGCCGTCGCCTCGTCGAGCAGCGATGCGTTGGCGATCGGCATCGCCGTGAGTTCGCAGATCATGGTTTGGAAATTCAGCAGCGCCTCGAGCCGGCCCTGCGCGATCTCCGCCTGGTACGGCGTGTAGGCGGTGTACCAGCCGGGATTCTCCAGCACGTTGCGCTGGATCACCGGCGGCGTGCGCGTGCCGTGATAGCCCATGCCGATCAGCGACCGTTTCAGCACGTTGCGATCGGCCAGCCCACGCAGCTCGGCCAGCACGCCGGCCTCGTCCAACGGCGGCGGCAGGTCCAGCATGCGATTGCTACGGATCGCCGCCGGCACCGTCTTCGCCGCCAGGTCGTCCAGCGTTGCCGCGCCGACCACTTGCAGCATCGCGGCGATATCGGACTCTGACGGGCCGATATGCCGCGTGACGAAACCATCGCCCGACTCCAGTTCGGCGAGTTCGGCCAAGGGAGAAAAGGCCGGCGAGGCAAGGGCGTCCATCAGTCGAGCGTCTCCAGGTATTCGTTGTAGGCGTCTTCATCCAGCAGCGCCTCGAACGCCGCCGTGTCGTCGATCTCCAGACGGAAGAACCAGCCCTCGCCCTCGGCATCGGAGTTCACCAGCGCCGGGTCGTCGATGATTTCGGAATTGGTTTCCACCACCTTGCCGGTCAGCGGAGCAAAGATGTCAGAGGCGGCCTTCACGCTCTCCACCACCGCGCACGCCTCGCCGGCAACCACCTGTCGGCTCAATTCTGGAAGCTCAACGAATACCACGTCGCCCAATTGCTCCTGCGCGTGGTCGGTGATGCCGACAGTGACGATGTCGCCGTCGAGCGACACCCATTCGTGTTCCTTGGTGTAGCGTTTATCCGCGCTCTTGCTGGGCATGGGATGTTTCCTGTTCAGCGGACATAGCGGTGGGGGACGAAAGGCAGCGGCGCCACAACGGCGGGCAACGGCTTGCCGCGCACCATCACCGAGAGGCTTGTGCCGTCGGTCGCGAGGTTGCGGCGCACATAGCCCATGGCGATCGGCGCATTCAGCGTCGGCGAGAACCCGCCGGAGGTGATGACGCCCGCCTCGGTGCCATCGTCAGCGACGATGTCGGCGAGCGCACGGGCCGGCGCGCGCCCCGCTGGGCGGATGCCGACGCGCAGGCGGGTGTACGTCCCTGCCTCCAACTGGTCGCGAATGACCGCCGCGCCCGGGAAGTCCCGCGCCACGCGTCGGCGCTTGCCGATCACCCAGGTGAGGCCGGCCTCGACCGGCGAGGTCAACTCGTCGATGTCGTTGCCGTACAGGCAAAGCCCGGCCTCCAGCCGCAGCGAATCGCGCGCGCCCAGGCCGGCCGGCGCCACTTCCTGCTCCGCCAGCAATCGGTCGGCGAACGCCTCCGCGCGATCGGCGGGGACAGAAATTTCGAACCCGTCCTCGCCGGTGTAGCCGGAACGGGAGACCAGGCAGGGTATGTCGCCGATGTCGATCGCGCCGACGCCCAGGAATGGCAGCGCCGCGGCATCCGGCGCCAGCCGCCCCATCACCGCGGCGGCAGCGGGTCCCTGTAGCGCCAGCAGCGCGCGGTCCTCAATCACCGCGAGTTGCACGCCCGCGGAAGGATTGGCGGACAAATGGGTGAAGTCGTCGTCCTTGCGGCTGGCGTTCACGACGATGAACAGCCGGTCATTGCCGAGATTGGCCACCATCAGGTCGTCGAGGATGCCGCCCGCCTCGTTGGTGAACAGACTGTAGCGCTGCCGCCCTGGTTTCAGCCCGAGCATGTCGCCAGGCACCAAGCGTTCGAGCGCCGCAGCGGCGGTGGCGCCGGTCAGCATCGCCTGGCCCATATGGGATACGTCGAACAACGCGGCCAGCGAGCGGCAGTGCAAATGCTCCGCCATCACGCCGCCGCGGCACCGGGCCGCCAGGTCGCCGGTGAGGTCGTATTGCACCGGCATGGCATAGCCGGCGAATCCGACCATGCGGGCACCGAGGCGGCGATGCCAGGCATCCAAAGGGGTGCGCTTCAGCGGCTTGGGTGCCGGGTCGTCCGGCAGGGCGTTCTCGATCACGGTCCACTCCAAAGTCAGGTCATCCCGTCGGCTATGACACCAACGCGGTTGACCCCCCTCTGTCGCGGAACCTGAGAGATTCGGAGCCTCGCGGCCCCTTACTCCGTCGGTGCGGCCCGCGTTTGCGCGCGAACCGTCTTTCCAGAGATCCCGAATCCCGACGCGGTCCCTGTTGCCTGAGCGTTTCCGGGGGCCGGTTGCGCCTTCGGCGGCGGCAAGCGGGCCGCTCTCTCCCGCGCCGGGTGGCTGGGACTCGAGCACCATGCCGGAAAGCGCGTCGCCGCACAATCGGAACTGTTGGGGCGTGCTCGCGCCGCCAAGAAATCTGCTGGCGTGGCAATCTTTCGTTAAGCCCCCCTGTCATCTCTGACCATGCGGCCAGACCTGCGCGCATTGCCAAGCCATGACGGAGCGTTTCGTGAACGACCAGCAATCGGGGGCCACCTGCGTCATCCTCGACGGTGCCTTGACCGTGCGCGGGATCGACGCCGTGCAAGCCAGACTGGCCGCCGCACTGCGCCAACATGGCGTTGTGACGGTGGGCTGCGGTGCCGCCACCGAAATCGACCTCAGCCTCATCCAGGTACTGCTGTCGGCTCGTGCCGGTGCAACGCATGCCGGCAAGATGCTGCGCCTCGCCGCCCCCGCGCAGGGTGCGCTGGAGGCCGCCCTGCAGGCCGGCGGCTTCCTGCCCGACGCGCCGGACGCCGCCTTCCGGAACGTTAGCGACGTGCCGACGTGAGCAAAACGATTCTCAGCGTCGACGACTCCGCCAGTGCCTTGCAGATGATCAAGCTGACCCTCACCGGCGCCGGCTACCAGGTCGTGCAGGCTGCCAATGGCGCCGACGGCCTGGCCAAGGCGCGCGCCCATCCGGTCCACATGGTGCTGACGGATCTCGACATGCCGGTCATGGATGGCTTCGCGCTGATACGGGAATTGCGCATGCTCCCGGCCTTCCTGGGCGTGCCGATCATCTTGCTGACGACCGAATCGGACGCTGCCATGGCCGCGGTGGAGCATGTCTGTGCCCGCTCCTGGTTGATACTGGTACTGACGGTGGCGGGTTCGCTGCTGGCCCCGGCTGTTGTTGGCACGTGGCTGGCTCTCAGCATCAGCCGCCGCCTCGGCCGCACGGTCGGCCAGGCGAACGCGGTTGCCCGTGGTGACCTGGGCCAGAACATCGTGGCCAGCGGCGGCGATGAAGTTCGAGCCCTGATCGACGCGCTCAACCGGATGACCGCGAACCTGCGCGCCAGCGCCACGATCGCAGAGGCAATTGCCGGCGGCGATCTGAGCGAGACCGCGGCACGGCAGTCGGACAAGGACGTGCTGGGCATCGCGCTGGAGCAAATGCTGGACAAGCTCCGCGAGGTGGTAGCGGACGCGTCAAGTGCGTCGGAGAACGTGTCGTCCGGCAGCCAGGAGCTTTCGGCGAATGCGGGGGAGTTGTCGCAAGGCGTGACCGAACAGGCGTCCACCTGCGAGGAAGCTTCCGCATCGATGGAGCAGATGGCGGCGAACATCAAGCAGAACGCCGACAATGCTGGGCAGACCGAGAAGATCGCGCAGCAATCGGCGAAGGATGCCGAGGCGAGCGGAACGGCGGTCGATCAGGCCGTGACGGCGATGCGCACGATCGCGGAGAAGATCACCATCGTGCAAGAGATCGCGCGACAGACCGATCTGCTGGCGCTGAACGCGGCGGTGGAGGCGGCACGCGCCGGCGAACACGGCCGCGGTTTCGAGGTGGTCGCCTCGGAGGTACGCAAGCTCGCGGAACGCAGTCAGTCGGCGGCGACCGAGATCGGCGCGGTATCCTCGCAAACCGTGCAGGCGGCGCAGCAAGCCGGCGAGATGCTGGCTCGCCTGGTGCCCGACATCAAAAAGACTGCCGAGTTGGTGGCGGAAATCAGCGCTGCGTGCCGTGAACAGGACGTCGGCGCGGAGCAAATCAACCAGGCGATCCAGCAGCTCGACAACGTGACGCAGCAGAACGCGTCGTCGTCGGAACAAATGTCGGCGACATCGGAGGAGCTGGCTGCGCAGGCGGAGCAATTGCAGGCGGCGATCGGGTTCTTCCACACGGGCCAGGATGGTGCCTCGGCAGGGCCCCACACGACGGCGCCGCGTCACCCGGTGCGCAGCGCGCCGGTCTACGCAGTGCCGATGCATGGCGTGCGGACGCATGGCGCGCAGACGCATGGCACGATCGAGAAGCGACCCCCGGCGCGCCATCAGCCGCCCCGACGCGTGGCCTGCAACGGGCATGACGCCGGCGCCGGCAAGCCGCAACGAAGCCAGGTAACGGCTTCGCGCTCGATCTCGCGCGCGCGGACGGCGATGCACGACGCGGAATTCGTTCGTTACTGAAAAAGGCTGTCCGACGGCGAGGGGCAATTCTCGTGCGCATGACGATCGCGGTGGGCAGCGATGCGCGGGACGGCAAGTTCGTGCGGTACCGACGGAAGGTCCTGATGGACGAAACTGATGGACGACACTGATGGAAGCTGGGGCGATGGAAGCGGGAGCGCCGTGGCCGAGGCGAACAGCGGTTTCGACCGGCTTAGCCAACGCGCCTTCCACCGGTTGGCCGGGTTCATCCAGGAGTACAGCGGCATCAGGATGCCGCCCAACAAAATGACCTTGGTGGAAGGACGGCTGCGCCGGCGGGTGCGCGTTGGGCATGCCCTCACTGACGCGTTATTGCCGGTACTTGTTCGATGAAGGCGGCATGCAGGACGAGGCGGTGCACCTGATCGACTCCGTCACTACCAACAAGGCCGACTTTTTCCGCGAACCGGAGCATTTTCGCGTGCTGCGGGACATGACGCTGCCGCAACCAGTGGCCGGGCGCCGCTCCTCCGGCCCAGCGACGATCAAGTTCTGGAGCGCCGCATCCTCGACCGGCGCGGAAGTATGCACCCTCACCATGGTGTTTGCCGAGTTCGCCCAGCAGCGCAGCGGGCTGAGCGCCAGCATCCTTGGCACCGACATCAGCACCGAAGTGCTGCGGATCGCGGTGCGCGCCATCTACCCGGAGCAGGCGATCGCGCCGGTGCCGATGGAATTGCGCCGGCGCTACGTGCTGCGCAGCCGCGACGCCTCGCATGGGCTGGTGCGCATCGTGCCGGCGCTGCGCCGTATGACGCATTTCGCCCGGCTCAACCTGATGGAGGCGGAGTATCCGGTGGACACCGACTACGACGCGGTGTTCTGCCGCAACATCCTGATCTATTTCGAACCGCCGGTGCAGCAGGAGGTGCTGTCGCGGCTATGCCGGCATCTGCACCCTGGCGGATATCTGTTCCTTGGTCATACCGAACCGCTGGCCGGCTTCAAGCTGCAGCTGCAGAGCGTCGCCAGCACCGTGTTTCGCCGGGCCTGACGCAGCATGCCCCGCAAAGTGCGCGTGCTGATCGTCGATAACTCCGCCCTGGTGCGGCAGACCCTCGCCGAGGTGCTGAGCAGCGATCCGGACATCGAGGTGTTGGCGACCGCGCAGGATTCGTTTGTGGCGGCGCGGCGCTCCTGGCGGAAGTGCCGGACGTGATCATGCTGGATGTCGAGATGCCGCTGATGGACGGAATCGCCTTCCTGCGCAAGCTGATGGCGCAACGGCCGATCCCCGTGGTGATGTGCTCCTCGCTGACCGAGAACGGCTCGGAGACGCTCATGCAGGCGCTCGAAGCCGGCGCGGTGGACGTGATCCTGAAGCCGCGGCTCGACACCGCATTGTTCTTGCGCGAGGCGCGCGTGCGCATCTGCGATGCGGTGAAGGCGGCGGCGCAGGCGCAGTTGCGGCGGCTGCCGGCCCGGGCCGCGCGTTGGCCCGCGGCGAGCCAGCGCCTAAGCTGAGCGCCGACGTGATGCTGCCGCCGCCTGTCGCCGGCCGCGCCATGGCGCGCTCGACCGAGACGGTGGTCTGCATCGGCGCCACCACCGGGGGCACCGAGTCGTGGCGCGTCGTGCTGGAGGCGCTTCCAGTGTCCACCGCCGGCATCATCGTGGTGCAGCACATGCCGGAAAAATTTACCGAGGCGTTCGCCCGACGCCTGAATGGTTTGTGCGAGCTGGAGGTGAAGGAAGCCGCGGATGGCGACGCAGTGCTGCGCGGCCGTGTGCTGATCGCGACAGGCAACCGGCACATGATGCTGCAACGCAGCGGCGCGCGTCACATGGTGTCGGTGAGGGACGGACCGTTGGTGTCGCGCCATCGGCCTTCAGTGGACGTGCTGTTCCGCTCGGCAGCCCAGGTGGCTGGCAGTAATGCGTTGGGCATCATCATGACAGGAATGGGCGACGACGGTGCGCGCGGGCTACTGGAGATGCGTCAGGCCGGCGCGGCCACCGTGGCGCAGGACGAGGCGAGTTCGGTTGTGTTCGGTATGCCGAAGGAGGCGATCGCGCTCGGTGCAGCGGAGCGGGTCTTGCCGCTCGATCGGCTGGCGGGCGAGATCGTCCGGGTGGGATGGTGACGCCGCCAGTCGTTGACGTTGTGGCGCTGGCGCCGTTGGAGGTTTTCCTCTCGCCCGGCACGCTGCACTGCGCGGCGGCCTCGTCGCGGGTGACCACCATCCTGGGGTCATGCGTGGCGGTGTGCCTGTGGGACAGCAGGCAGCGGCTGGGCGGCATGAATCACTTCGTGTTGCCGCGCCGACGCGGGGACAACGCTCCCAGCCAGCGCTTTGGCGACGTGGCGATCGTGACGCTGGTAGAGCAAATGCTGTGGCTCGGCTGCCGCATTGCGTCGTTGCGGGCCAAGCTGTTCGGTGGCGCGGCGGTGCTGCCGTTCGCTGTGGGTGGCGATCCGGTGGGGTACAGAACGTGCGCCTGGCGATCGAGACGCTGCGCGATCACGGAATTCCGGTCATTGCGCTGCGCGGCCTGGGCCACACGAGCGCGACGCGCTACC
>DATHNI010000093.1:0-8617 GCA_035486135.1 Acetobacteraceae bacterium | reverse complement strand
GTCCAGCAACAACAGTCGCGGCCGCAGCGCCAGCGCCATGGCGATCTCCGCGGCGCGCTGATCGCCATGCGACAGTTCGCCGACCAGCCGATCCGCCTTGCCTTCCAGTCCGGTCACCGTCATCAATTCATCCACCTCGCGCATCACGCGCGCGGTCTCGGCACGACTGACCCACATGTGCAGGCGGTACCCATCGGCTGATTCCTGCGCGATGCGCACGTTCTCCCGCACTGACAGCTCGGGGAAGATCTCGGTGATCTGGAACGTGCGCGCCATGCCCGACGCAACGCGCGCGGCGACGGTCTGTTTGGTGACGACCTCGCCGTCGAACACGATGTCGCCCTTGGTCGGCGGGAAGAATCCGGAGATCATATTGAAGAACGTGGTCTTGCCGGCGCCGTTCGGACCGATGATGGCGCGCAGTTCGCCCTTTGCCACCGTCAGGGAGACGTCCTGAACCGCGACAAGGTTGCCGAAGTGCTTCGAGACATTGCGGACCTCCAGCATCGCGCTCATGCCGCATCCCTCCGTTGCAGCATGCCCAGCAAACCGCGCGGAAAGAACAGCACGACCAGCACGAAGATCAGACCGACGAAGCTCATCCAGTTCACCGTCATCGACGAGATGTAGTCCTGCAGCACGACGAATACTGCCGCGCCGACCAGCGGTCCCCAGAACGCGCGCATGCCGCCCATCACCGCCATGATGACGATCTCGCCGGACAGCGAGTAATGCATCGCCATCGGATCGGCGAAATTGTTCAGCAGCGCGTACAGCGAGCCGGCCAGGCCGGTGAAGAAGCAGGAGATGGTGAACGACAGCCAGATATGCCGCTCGATCGGGATGCCAAGGAAGCGGGCGCGCCGTTCGTTTTCGCGGATCGCCAGCAAGGTACGGCCGAACGGCGACGCCAGCATCAGGCCCTGCGCCCCCACCGCAAGGGCAAAGACGAACAGCAGGAAATAGTAGAACAGCGTGCTGTTGTTGGCGATGTCGATCGTGGCGAAACCCAGATGCAGCGGCTCACGGGAAAAGCCGCGCAATCCGTCGTAGCCTCCGGTGAAATCGTTCCACGTATAGGCGATGTAGAACCCGATCTGCCCGAACGCGACGGTAGCCATGGCGAAATACACGCCGCGCCGCCGCGCGATGAACAACCCGACGATCGCGCCGGCGATGCCGCCGAGCAAGGTGCCCATCAGCATCGCCAGCGGCGTGGACGCGGCGAGGTATTTCAGCGTCAGCCCTGCGCCGTAAGCGCCGAGGCCGAAATACGCCGCGTGGCCGAAGCTCATGACCCCGGTAAAGCCCAGCAGCAGATTGAACGACATCGCGGCGAGGCCGAGCACCAGCACGCGTCCCGCCAGCGCGGTGTAGCCGCCCAGGAATGGCAGCCAGAGCGGAACGGTGAGCAATGCCGCCCAGATGATCAGCAATTTGAGCCAGCGAGAATCGAAAGAGCCGCGGGCAGGGACGACAGTGGTGGTGGTCGCGCTGTTCATGTCAGCATGCCTTCCTCGCCCATCAGGCCGCGCGGGCGAATGATCAGCACCAGGGCCATGATGATGTAGATCACCGCCTCGCTGCCGGACGGCCAGACCACGGTGGTCAGTGCCGCGGCGACCCCGATCAGCAGTCCGCCGATCAGCGTGCCGGTCAGGCTGCCGACGCCGCCGACGATGATGGCGATGAAGCTGGGCATCAGCAGGTCATCGCCCATGTTGGGGTTCAGGCCGATCTGACCGCCGGCCAACACGCCTGCCAGGCCCGCGAGCAAGCAGCCGAGGCCGAAATTGAAGCTGCGCAGGAAGCGTACGTTGACGCCAAGCGCGGCGACGGTTTCCAGGTCCAGCGTGCCGGCGCGGATCCGCACGCCGACCCGCGTGTAGCGCAGGAAGGCGAACAGGCCAGACACTGCGATAAT
Organism: Acetobacteraceae bacterium; assembly: GCA_035486135.1. Classification (GTDB taxonomy): domain Bacteria; phylum Pseudomonadota; class Alphaproteobacteria; order Acetobacterales; family Acetobacteraceae; genus JASHVB01. Next base: position 6,693 of record DATHNI010000093.1, on the reverse strand, counting down.
GACAACCGCCACGTTGAAGACGCGGTACCATGTAATGAAGAACAGTTCGCTGCTCAGCGGGGCCGCCATAGCATCGGGCACGCCGAGCGGCAGGCCGTTCGGCCCGAAGAAGTACCGGCAGGCGTCCTGGATGATGAACGCCAAGCCGAAGGTCAGCAGCAGGCTGTACACCGGATCGCGGTTGTACACCCGTTGGATCATCAGACGCTCGATGATCAGGCCCAGCACCGCGGTGATGATCGGTGAGACCAGCAACGCACCCCAGAAGCCGATATAGGGCGTCAGCACGAACGCGGTGTAGCCACCGAGCGCGAGGAAGTTGCCGTGCGCGAAGTTGATGACGTTGCTGAGGTTCAGGATCAGCGACAGGCCCAGCGCCATCAGCACATAGAACGCGCCGATGATCAGGCCATTGGTGACGTTGAACAGGACGACTTGCAGCATGGACCGGCTTTCTTGCGATGACGTGGCGTGGCAGCGCGCGATGCGGCAGAGGCAGCGAGTACAGCGACTCCCTCCCCCCTTGAGGGGGAGGGTTGGGGAGAGGGGACCGCTCCACTCAGCCGGTGCGGTTCGTTCCCCCCTCCCCAACCCTCCCCCACAAGGGGGGAGGGAGTTGTCGCAGCGCTTTTACGCCGGGGGCGGCGTCATCTTGCAGCCGGTCTCGGAGACAGGGCCGTCCGCCTGCTCGCCTGGCACCAGCGATGCCACTTCGAACACGTTATCCGGGTTGCCCTGCGGCGGATGCACCGAACCGACGAAGATGTTCGACATCAATTGGTGGTCGCCCTTGCGGTAAAGGATCTTGCCTGGCTGCAACGCAACCTCGGGCGGCAGTTCCAGATCCTCCATCGCCACGGACATCTTCGGGCCTTCCAGCGACTTGGCCTTCTCCGCGGCGAGCTTCACGGAATACACCGCAACCCAGCCGAACCAGTGGCGGGCGGTCGGGGTCTTGTTGTTCGCCTTGCGGAAGTCGGCGACGAATTTGCCGACTTCCGGCACCTTCGGCTGGTCCCACCACCACTCCATGTCCCACCAGCCGGTCTGCGCATCCTTCGGCACCGCGGTGACGCTCTCCAATTCGAACAGGGCGCCGCCGAGCGCCATGTCCTTGGCCATGCCGAATTGCACGAACTGCTTCATGCAGTCGATCTGCGCCAGGCCTCCCATGTTGTTCAGCAGGACGTTCGGCTTGTACGCCTTGGCCTTGATCAGGGTGGCGGAGAACTCGGTATTGGCGATCGGCAGCATGTCGCCCTCGAACTCGCCGCCGGCCTTCTTGAGGTTCCTGACAAACGCGTCTTGCAGCGTGTGGCCATAGGCATAGTCCGGCGTGATGAAGAACCACCGCTTGCCGAACCGCTTGACCAGGTCTGGTGTGATCGCCGCGGCATCCATCGAAGTGGTGTTGCAGATGCGGAACACGTTCCACTTGCAGTTGGTGCCGGTGATCGGGTCGGTGTGGCCGCCCGGCACGATATGGAACACCTTCTTATCGCCGGTGACCTGCGCCATGGCGTAGGCGATGCCGGAATTCACATCTCCGAAAATCACGTCCACATGGTCGCGGTCGATCAGCTTGTTGGTCTTCTGCACGCCGGTGCCGACATCGTTGGCGGAGTCCTCGACCAGCAACTCGACCTGGCGCCCCAGGATGCCATTGTTCCTGTTGAGGACCGCGACGGCGTATTTGGCTCCCTCGACCTCGCTCTGCGCCAGAGCAGACAGGCTGCCGGTCAGCGGATCGACCATGCCGATCTTGACGGTGGTCTCGCCCCGCGCCTTGATGATGAAGGGCGAAGCAAGCTGCATCGCTCCCAGCACGGCGCCGGTCTTGATAAGCGTACGCCGGCCGACGGCCGGTAGTTTCGGATGTTCCATTCGTCCTCTCCCTGGTCCGGGCGCGTCTGCGTCCCGTCCATTCATTCTCTTCGCCGGGCACCGCCCAACGCGCTCCCCTGGAAGCGGCGCAGGTTTTACATTTCTTTGCGCCGCCGTCGAGGGGGTCAGACAAAAGATCCTGCCGCCAACCGGGTTAGTGCGCGCACATCCTGCAGTTCTTCAAGCCTGTCGATCTGCCCTTGCAGTAGGGCGGCGGCATCCGCGCACAGCGGCGCCGCGGAAAACTCTAAGCAATGTCTGAACTTTGTCAGGCATTGTTCGCGGCTTAGCGGACGAGACGGATGCGCGAGCATGGTCTCGCCGCGCCAGATTAAAATCGTTTCATCCATGAGACGCACGCTCACTGATTGCGGGGCCAAAGCGTTCGGATCCGGATTTCCGTCGTCCACGACACGCACAAGTCCAGCCAGTGCCAGGGTGTTCGGGTCGGCGCGCGCCTCATCGGAAAATTGCGCAATGGTAATCTTCCCGTGCTGCAATACCTTGGCGACCAGATAGGCCATGCACAGCCGCGCGTAGCTCGGGCCCGGGTTAACGACCGGTGGGCGGCCGACCAGACGCCGGATCAGCGGCGGCGCGGATATCACGATCTCCGCCACATCATCGACGCTGAAGCCACGTCTGGCACGCAACGCCATGACGCCTTCGATGCCGCCATGCGTGGCCCGGCCGGCGGGAAACGGCTTGTGGCTGAACTCGGCGATGCGCCAGGTGTGGCCAAGATCGCTGAGCACGGGGGCAAGATCGAACGCGCCCTCGAACAACGGGAGGTAGCCGTAGGCGCCTTCGAACACCTCTTGCGCGGGCGCAAAACCAACCTGGGCCAACGCGCAGGATTGTAGCGCGGCGCGTGCGTTGAAGCCGACCTGAACCGGCAGGATCGGACTGCCTTCGGTATGCGCCTGCATCGTGCCGCTCGCCTGCGCGAGTTGCCAGGCAAAAGCGGCCTCCAATGCCGCGCGATCCAGTCCCAGGATGCGTCCCGCCGCGGCCACTGCTCCGAAGCCGCCGGCGGTGGCGGGGCGGAAGAAGCGGAAGCCGGTGCGTGAAGCAAGGCCGAGTCCCGCGGCGATGTCGGCCCCGACCGCGACGGCGGTAATCAGCGCGCGTCCATCGATGCCGCCGAATTGCTCGGCCGCGGCAAGCGAGGCGGGCAGCACACTGGCCAGGGCGTGCACCACCGCGGCCTCATGCAGGCAGTCGAATTCCTGGTTGTGCATCTGCCACGCGTTAAGGAAAGCGGCAGCCGGTGCGGCCAGACGATCGGGGCGGCCCCAGACCTGGGCTTCGGGCTTGTCGCCCCAGCCGGACGCGACCGCCAGCAAGCCGTCCGCCCCGGCAACCGAAGACCCGGCGATGCCGACGCCGATACTGTCGAGGATGAATGTCTTGGCCGCTTGCACCACCTCGGGCGGCAGGTCCTCGAAGCGTGTCGTCAGCGCGTGTTCGGCAAAACGGGCAGCGGCGGACATGGCGAGGCCTCGATTGGCTGCGGCGCCACCTCCGGCGCCGGACGTCCCCGTGTTCAGGCCAGATGGAGCAATCTGAGCAATCGCTCGACCCGGTCGCGGAATTCGGGAAAGCCGACATCGGGGATGGGCCAGGGGAGGCTGGCACGCAGCGTGCCGCCCTGCCAGGGCGCGTTGCGGATCCGCCGCAGGGCGCGCAGCGGATCCCTGAGCGATTCATGCAGGGGGATCGGGTTGACCGGCGGGACATTCACAGTGCTGTCGATGCCATGCACATAGGGAATGCGGTTGATCGCCGCGACATCGCGGGCGGAGGGCCTGGTCAGCAGCGTCGCCATTTCACTGAGTGCCGAGGCAGGATCAAGCGTCTCGGGCCACGCGCCGTCCAGGAGCGCATCCAGACGATCGAATTCGGCCAGGCAGCATTGCTCTATCGCCAGCAGTGCCTGGCGGCGCACGGAACCTCCGGGTTCCGCTTCATCGGCATGCACCGGGACAGCGCGATCGCCCTCCCTTGTGTAGTGCGACACCGAGCCGTGCGGCGCGGAAAAGAACAGCTCGAACAGGATGTAGCCCTGCAGCACGATATCGGTGATCCATTTCGGATAGCCGAAGGAAAACAGGTAGCCGGCAGCGTTGTCCAATCCAAGGCTGCCGGTCAGCGCATCCGGAAACAGGCCAAGATAGCTGCCGAAAACGTCGGCGGCCGCGGCGCCCGTCAGCGTGACCAGTGCCTTCTGCACCGAGCCGCGCCAGCCCACATCGACGATCATGCGCGGGCCGGGTTCAAGGAAGCCGCACTGTCCGAGATAGGCCAATGCGGCGTCCCGCCGTTCCCGCAGGACGCCGAAGATGCGGTCGCGATGCGCGTCCAGCAGGCGATGCACCGCGTCGTAGCCGGCGTCCGAGCTGATGCGTTGGTTCGGGTCGAGGCCGGCTGCGCGCGCCATGCTCGACGTGGTTTCCGGATCGATCGCCAGAGTCTTCAGTGCTACGCTCAGAGTCTGACCCGACGTGTTATCCGCAATCATCCGCGCGAGTTGCGGCAGGTCGTCTATCAGTGTCGGCACCAGGATGGCCTGCCGGGAGCAATGCAGGTAGGTGAACTCGAAGGGTTCGCCGCTGCGCTTTGCCAGGCGTTGGGCAATTGCCAGCGGCAGATAGCCGTCGCGCGCCATGAAAAAAATACGCCGGATGCCGCGACGCCGCGCTTCGGCGAGAATGAAGAGGGTGAATCCGATCAGCGGAAACAAGCAGATGCGCTGCAGCCGCCTGTCGTTCAGCGCCGTTTCAAGGGTTTCCGTCGAACGGTCCCCATCGGACGCTGCGCGCGAACGACGCCGGCTGTGGGCCAGCCGCACGATCGATGCATGACGGGCCACGTCCTCCCGCTCGGGCGGGATTGGCGGCGCGGGGATGTGGAGCGCGGTGATGCCGTGCTTCCGCGCCTGCGCGATGTCGGAGTCCGGATTATCGCCGATATGTACAACATCACGCGCGGAACATCCCAGCTTTTCCAGCGCGTAGGGGAACAATCCGCCACGTGCCTTGGTGCACCGCGCCTCGGCCGAGCAAATTACCTCCGGCCGGTCACCGTAGCCGCAATCAGTCAGGATCGTCGCCAGCCATTCGCTGGGCAGCATCGTATCGGACAGGAAGACCAGGCGTTGGCCGGACGGGCGGGCCGCGAGCGCGGCGCGCACCTCCGCGACCGGACGGCAGACGGATCGCTCGACGGCGAATTCGAGGGCGGCAGCCGCAACCGCATCGGTTATGACACCGGAGTCTTGCAGCTTTTGGTAGACGGTTGCGATTCCAATCTCGTCGTCCCTGCCTGGCCCGAGGACTGCCCGCGCGGCGGTCTCAGCGGCGAGTCGGTACTCGCGGAACGCCTCGGCGGAACAGCGGATCAGGCCCTGCGCCGCTGCTCGTGCTCCGGTCGCGAGGTGCACGTCTTCCGGCCGCGCCAGGATGCGCATGACCGCTGTATCGAATATATCGCAAGTGACGACAGGTGCGCCGGCGATCGCCTGGGCAATCCGGGCTGCCAGGCCGCTGCCAGCACCGTCGTCTGTCCCGGCCGCAAGTGGCGGCAGACGGCCGTGCGCAGTCACAGACTTGGGGTCATCTTTAGCACGGTCTCTGCTTGGCACTCTTACGCGTCCCGGGGAAGCGGCCCTCGCGGCGCCGGTCACCCGAACCTAGTCTCCATCATTGGCGGCCATGAGTGCGTGGGCCGGCTCACCACGGGCAGCCACGGCGCCCGCTGTGCGAAAGGTTGCCAGACGCAGCAAAAGCGGCTGCAGCGCGCGGCCGCCATGAAGCTTGATCGCCTCCCGCGCCCGCGCCGGAAGCGCTTCCCAGAATGGCAGCGCATATGCGACCAGGCCGTTAGGGTAAGGTTGTGGAACGCCCTCACCGAGTCCGAATTTCAATTCCTCCCGGCCGTTCGGCACGTATAGCGTGCCGAACATCCAGTCCCACATGGCAAAGTTGCCCCCCATGTTGCGGTTCCAATGGCGTGGCGCCGAACTGTGGTGGATCTGGTGCATCGCCGGGCTGATCAGGACATGCTCTATCACTCGGCCGAACGACAGCCAGATATGCGAGTGATGCAGTTGGGTTCCCAGGACGCAGAAAATGGCGGCCAGGAGGTTCATGCCCAGGATGTCGACCGTGGTGACCTGCCCGGTGCCGAGATAGATGGCCGGCGCTAGCACGATCGAGGTGGTAACCGCCTTGCAAGGGCCGGTGATGGCGTATTCGAAGGGGTGGGTTCGCACGTTGGCAAGGACGGTCAGCGTCTCGGCCGAATGGTGCACCCTGTGGAACGCCCACAAGCAGGGGATGCGGTGCGAGGCCAGATGGAACACATAATAGCCGAAGTCGTCTGCCAGGCCGAACAGAACCGTGTAGAGTACAAGGGTCGTGGTGGTCCAGGTCAGCAAGTGGGGTGACGGGCCGAAGATCCGGGTCATGGCAGTGACCAGCGCGCCGGCGAATAGCGCACCGGTGACCCCCCAGGTCACGTTGAACGACCTCGCAAAGAACTGGTTCAGCACGATGATCTGCCAATCGACCCAGGTGGACCGATGACGCCACATGGAGCTTGGGAAGCAGAATTTCAGAAACTCGCGCAGGCCGCGACTGGCGCGCGGCACACGCAGCATGAACAGCAGGCCGGCAATCAGCAGGCTGACAACGAGTTCCGGCCAGTAGGAGCGGGTGCGCAGGCCGGTGAACGGGCTGGTCAGCAGGTCGATGAGGTTGTCGGCGAACCAGGCGACCCACGGCATGCTGCCGATCGCGCTGGCGTGCA
>DATHNI010000092.1:0-11089 GCA_035486135.1 Acetobacteraceae bacterium | reverse complement strand
GATTGCCGACGTTGCCGCGGACCGGAAGCACGCGATCGACGCGGCGCTACGACAGCATGGGCTGACCGAACCGGGGGTGTTGCGCCGCAACGCCATGGCCTGTGTCGCGCTGCCGACCTGCGGATTGGCACTGGCGGAGAGCGAACGGTATCTGCCCGAGCTGATCACCGCGCTGGAGGCCGAATACGAGCGCTGCGGGTTGCGCGACGACGAGATCATGATCCGGATGACGGGGTGCCCGAATGGCTGTGCTCGGCCATACCTGGGGGAGATCGGATTGGTGGGGACCGGGCCGGGGTTGTACAATCTGTATCTCGGCGGGGCGTTCGACGGGACGCGGCTATCCAAGCTGTATCGCAAGCAGATCGGGCATGATGCGATCGTCGCCGCGCTGGCGCCGCTGTTCGCGGCCTATGCGACGGACCGGCGCTGGGGCGAACGGTTCTCCGATTTCGTCATTCGCACCGGGGTGGTGGCAGCGACGACCGCCGGCAATCGGTTCCACGCCGATCTCGCACCGGAGCTGGCGTAGCGGAGCGTACACCTCTCCCGCTTCGCGGGAGAGGTCGGCGAGCGAAGCGACGCCGGGTGAGGGGCGTGACGCACGGACCGTCTGTGCGTTGCGGCCCTCACCCTCGACGCTTTGCGTCTTGACCTCTCCCGCGGAGCGAGAGAGGTGTACTTTCTAGCGCTGCACCAACTCGACCATCACGCCTTCCGGGCCGCGCACGAACGCCAGCCGCAGGCCGGGGCTGCGCGTCAGCGGGCCGATCGCGATCTCGGCGCCCTTCGCGCGCAGCTCCTCGCACGCGGCATCGACGTCATCCACCGTCAGCCCGATATGCTCTACGCCGTAATACGGAAATTGCGGCGCGGCCGCCGTCGGGTCGTGCGGATGCGCCGGCGCGACCAGCACCTTCTGCCCGCCGACGTTCATCGATACTCGCATCTGGCCCGGATACAGCGTGCCGGGCGGGTAGATGTCGCGCTTCACTTCGGCGCCGAACATGGTTTCGAAGAACCGCCCCATCGCATCGGGATCGGCGCTGCGCAGGTGCACGTGGTCATAGCGATAATCGCGCATCTTTAGTCCTCCCGGGATCATGCGGCCGCTATTCCGCCGCGGCCGCCAGGTCATAGTCGATCGGTTCGTTGCACGAGCCATCGCGGCGGAAACGCCAATACGCATCCACCAGCCGCGCGGTCACCGGGCCGGGACGGTCGTTCGACAGGATGCGACCGTCCAGCCGGGTCACGCCCATCACCCCGCCCGCGGTGGACGAAACGAAAATCTCGTCCGCGTCATGCAATTCCGCCAGCGTCACGGTGCGCACCTCGCACGGCAGGCCGAGCTTGTCGCACAGCTCGATCACCGCGCCACGCGTGATGCCTTCCAGCACGCCACGATCCGGCGTCGCCACCACGCCATTGCTGACCGCGAACACGTTGAAGCCCGGCCCTTCCGTCACGTTGCCGTCGAGGTCGAGCAACACCGGGTTGTGCGCGCCCTTGTCCTCGGCCTCGAACATCGCGCGGGTCATGTCGCCCCAATGGAAGTTCTTCGCGCGCGGATCGATGCAGGCCTCCGGAATACGAGGGTTGGACGCGACGATCAGGTGCATGCCGTGCTCGCGGATCTCCTGCGGCACGATCCAGACATAGGGCACCGCGTAGGCCATCAGGTAGGGCCTCGCATTCGCCGGATGGCGGCGCAGGTGGACCGGCGCCGAGCCGCGCAGGCAGTCCATTGCCACATAGGCCTCGCGCAGCCCGGTGCGGCGCACCAGTTCGTGCAGCACCGCGCGGATGTCCGCATCGCTCTCGGGCGGGACCAGCCGGAAATACTCCATCGAGGCACGGAAGCGTCGCAGGTGGTGATCGAGGCGGAAGAATGCTCCGTCCCACACGCTCACCACGTCATAGGTGACGTCGGACCGCCGGTAGCCCCATTCGGTGACCGGGATCGTCGCCTCGCCCACCGGCATGTAGCGTCCGTCGATATAGGCCGCCCCTGCTGGCCATCGTGCGTCCATTCGCCGGCCTCCATTGCCTGATGCGGGCAGCATAAATGGCCGGGTCGGCATGGCAACCGCGCTGCAAAGGTCGAGGAGGCATGCCGGGATTTGGTCGAACCAATCGTTTCTATCGGTACCCATGCAATCGAAAAGGATGCCTCGGCGCTCTCGGCGGACCTCCGCCACCCTCCGCGTTGAACTGCGCGAACAAGCATTACGCGCGGACCTGACCTCAGGCCGCGCTGGCCGTGCGTGTGTCCGGTTCCCGGTTAATCATCGCGGAGGATGGCGGAGGACCGCCGAGAGCCGCTGAGGGGTCATCATGCCGGGATTGGTCAAACCAACCGTTTCCATCGGTACCCATGAATCGAACAGAATGCCTCGGCGGCTCTCTGCGGACCTCCGCCATCCTCCGCGTTGAATTTCGCGAACGAGCGGCACGCACGGACCTGACCTCAGGCCGCGCTGGCGGTGCGTGCTGTCTGGTTCCCGGTTAATCATCGCGGAGGATGGCGGAGGAGCGCCGAGAGCCGCCGAGCGGTAATCGGACCCGGTGATCGCCACCTCACGCTCGGTTCCGCGGCGGCACGCGGATTTGCATGCCCCGCCGGGGCCGGCGCAGACTTACATGGCACGACGATCGGGGGAGCGACACAGCATGCTGTTCGGTGCGGCGATGTTCTTCACCGCGGATTCGATGGCGCCCGGTCCACTCGGCCGGATGCTGGAGGAGCGCGGTTTCGAAACCTTGTGGGTGCCGGAACACTCGCACATCCCAGTGACACGCAGCCGGCAGCTTCCCGGCGGAGGCGAGCTGCCTCGGCCGTACTATGACATCATGGACCCGTTCCTGGTGCTGACCGCGGCTGCGGTCGCCACCACCTCGCTGAAGGTTGGCACCGGCGTCTGCCTGATCAACCAGCGCGACCCGATCCACACCGCCAAACTGGTGTCCTCGATCGACCGGCTTTCCGGTGGGCGCTTCCTGTTCGGCGTCGGAAACGGCTGGAACAAGGAGGAGATGGAACACCACGGCACCGACTTCGCCACCCGCCACAAGCTGTCACGCGAGCGGATCGAGGCGATGCAGGCGATCTGGTCCAACGACACCGCCGAATACCACGGCGAGTTTGTGAACTTCGCGCCGATGCAGATGTGGCCGAAGCCGGTGCAGCAGCCGCACCCGCCGCTGATCGTCGGCGGTGCCTGGCCGCATGGCGCGCGCCGCGCGGTGCGCTACGGCAACGGCTGGATCCCCCATGCCGGCCAGCCGCAATACGGCGACGTGACGAATGTCCTGCCGCAGTTCCAGGACATGGCGCGCGCGGCCGGGCGCGACCCGGCGGAACTGCCGATCACCATCTTCCGGGTGCCGGACAGCCTAGAGCAATTGCGAGTCTATGAAGGGCTCGGCGTGTCGCGCGTGGTGATCAGCCTGCCGGCGGCGCGGGAGGACGCGATCGTGCCGATCCTGGACCGCTGGGCGCCGCTGATGCGGGCAATGGCGGGGTGAAGGCGGCATCGCGCTCGACCTCGGAAGCCTTGACCCTGGCCGCGCGAAAGCAAGCAAGTAAGTAGATTCACCACAAAGGCACGAAGGCCAACAAACCTTTGTGCCTTCGTGCCTTTGTGGTGAATCTACTTGCTTTCAAAACGAACCGCACCGGCCCCCGATTGGGCCCCGACGCCCGCGGTGTCGGTCCACGCCCCTCCCCCACCCGCGCCTCACGCATCCCTGCTCCCGCCCGAGTTGACTTGCCTCGGCCGGAGGTCCTAAAGCGCGCGCTCCCAATGGCGGGCATAGCTCAGCTGGTAGAGCGCCAGGTTGTGGTCCTGGATGCCACGGGTTCGAGTCCCGTTGCTCGCCCCATCCCCCTCCGACGAACCCTGGCACCACGAGCCGCACGTTAAGCTGGCGGTAATCTCGCGCGCGCACATTACCTCGCATGGTAGCAACGGAGTGAGCCATGCGCCGCCGATCCATGCTTCTGAGCCTGACCCTGGCTTGCATCCTGACGGCCTCCGCAGCCCGGGCAGCGGACCCGGCGACCCCGGACGAGGCCAAGGCGCTGGCCGAAAAGGCCGCGGCGCACATGGCCGCCGTCGGCCCGGACAAGGCGATCGCCGACTTCAACGACGCCAACGGCGGCTTTGTCGATCGCGAGTTGTTCGTGGTGGTTTACACCCCCGACAACAAGATCGTCGGCTCATACGGCGTGCCGGTGCTTCGCGGCAAGGACGCCACGACGCTCAAGGACGTGGAGGGGCGGGAGTTCGGCAAGGACATCATCGCGCTCGCCAAGAGCCAGGGGTCCGGCTGGGTGGACTACCGCATGACCAATCCGGCGACCAAGAAAGTCGGCCTGAAGACGTCATGGGTGATCCGGGTCGGCGACTACATCCTGTTCGTCGGCGCTTTCAAGAGCTGATGTCCCGCGAGAGCCCTCGGCGGCACGCGCTGGGACGGCTGGCGGATCAGCCGATCACGCTGAAGGTGTTCCTGGCGCCCTGCGTCATCCTGGTGGCGCTGCTGGGCATGGTGCTGACCGCCCTGGGGATGCTGTCCGCCGACAAGACGCGGCTGCACGACATCAGTGCCGGCGCGCTGCCGGCCTATCAGCGGGCGGCCGAGGCGAAGGACGCGGTGAATGCGACGCAGACAGCGTTGCAGCACATGCTGTCGGTTGCCGCCAACGAGAGCGACCCGGCCCGCATCGGCCAGGCCGCCGTGCCGATACGCCGGGCCAGCGCCGCAGCGACCGAGGCCTTCGGCCGGCTGTCGAACGCCGGCGCGGGCGGCGATGTCATCGCGACCTTGCGGAAAGGCCTGGCGGCCTATCAGGCCGCGGCGGCCGACGTGATCGATGCTGCGGCGACCGACCCGGCCAGCGCGACCATGCTGATGTCGGGGGTCGAAGACAGCTTCACCACGCTGTCCGCCAGCCTGGACCGCTATCGCGGCCAGGTGGAAGCCGCCGGCCAGCGCCTCGCGCAGGATGCCAGCGACGCCGCCGATCGCGCCCGGCTGATCCTGATCGGCGGCTGTGCCGCGGTCCTGGTGATCTGCGTCCTGCTGACCGTCCTGGCGGCGCGCGCCATCGCCCGGCCGGTGGTCTTGCTCACCACGACAATGGGGGCGCTGGCCGACGGTATGCTCGACCGCACGGTACCGGCAATGGAACGGCGTGACGAAATCGGCGCGATGGCGCGTGCGGTGGATGTGTTCCGCGCCAACGAACTGCGCGCCCGTTTGCTCGCGCAGGAGCACGACGCAGAGCACGCTGGACGCGACCGGCGGCAGGCCGCCATGGACCAGCAATTGCAGGATTTCGGCGGATCGGTGTCCGGTGTGCTGGCCAACCTGGGCACGGCGGCAGAGCAAATGCGCGCGGCCTCGACCGACATGATGGATGCGGCGCATCGCACGCGCGGCCACGCGATACAGACAGCCGAGGGGGCGGCCGCCTCATCGGAGAACCTTGCCGCGGTGGCGGCCGGCGTGGAACAGATGTCGGCCAGCGTGGACGAGATCAGCCGGCAGGTGGCGCATGCCTCCGCGGCGGCGCGCATCGCGGTGGAGCGGTCCTCGGCGACCGACCGCAAGGTCGGCGCCCTCGCCGCGGCGGCGGAGCAAATCGGCAACGTGGTCCAGTTGATCGCCACGATCGCCGGCCGGACCAACCTGCTGGCGCTGAACGCGACGATCGAGGCGGCGCGGGCCGGTGCGGCGGGCAAGGGCTTTGCCGTGGTGGCGACCGAGGTGAAGGCGCTGGCGGCGCAGACCGCCAAGGCGACCGAGGAGATTGGCGCGCAGATCGTTGCCATCCGGGCCGCAACTGGCGAGGCGGTCGGTGCGGTGCACCAGGTCGGCGCGGCGATCGGCGACGTCGATGCGGTCGCGACGGCAATCGCTGCCGCGGTCGACCAACAGGCGGCGGCGACGCGCGAGATCGTGTCGCGCGTGAACAAGGTCGCGCAGGCGAACGGCGAGGTGAGCCGGGCGATGGCGGATGTGTCCGGCGTCGCGGAGGCGGCGGACAGCGCCGCCGGCAAGGTGCTGGAGGCGGCGCATCAGATCGGCGGCACCTCGGATGCGCTGCGCCAGGAGGTGAACGAGTTCCTGGCCGTGATGGCGCGGCATGACGAGGCGGAACGGCGCCGCTACGAACGGATCCCGGGACGTGGCCACCGCGCTATGCTCGAAGCGCCGGGCCAGGCGCGGATCGAGGCAACGATCGAGGACATTTCGCGCGGCGGCGTCGCGCTTGCGGTGTCGTGGCCGGGCGAGCCGGGTTCCGAAGTGATGGTGGCATTGCCCGGCACGACCGCGCTGATCCAGGGCCGCGTGGTCCGCAGCGAGGGCGGCCATGTCGCGCTCTCCTTCCGTCAGGGCCAGGCGGCGCTGGCCGACGTTGACCGGGCGTTGGCGACGATCGGCGGCGAGCCAACCAGGCAGGCAGCGTAAGACCGGGCGTCGCACGGAGCGGCACACCGCGGGTTCTGCGTCGGCATGGCGAGCCGGCATCGCCTCGAATCATACTGCTTCCCTTGCCATGACGGCGCTCGCGGCCGACCATGCGGCTTGCCACCCGGCAAACGGGGACGCCGGCTGAATTGCGCCGGGCGGCGGCAAGGGAGGCGGGAATGGATGGTGCGGCTGGAGCGCTCTCGAATGATGTCGCGTCGTTGACGGTGCGCCGGACCGGTGCGTTCCTCAGCGCGCAGGTCACCGGGATCGACCTGCGCAAACCGCTCGGAGCGGACACGGTGGAGGCGATCGGCAACGCGCTCGCGACGCACGAGGTGCTGGTGTTTCCGGACCAGGACATCAGCGCCGATGACCTGATGCGGTTCGGCCGGTACTTCGGCCGGCTCAGCGTGCATCCGTTCTCCACTAATGCCGACCACGCGCCGGAGCTGATCGTGTTCGATAACAAGGAGGGCAATCCGCCGCACGCGACCGATATCTGGCACTCCGACGAGACCTTCCGCGAGATCCCGCCAATGGGGACCATGCTGTGTTCGAAGTTGGTGCCGGAGATCGGCGGCGACACGTGTTTTTGCAGCATGACCGCGGCGTATGACGGGCTGTCGGACCGGATGCAGAAATTCCTCTCCGGGCTGGAGGCGGTGCACGACTTCAAGCCCTTCAAGACGCTGTTCGCCCAGGACGAGGAGGGTTGGAAGCGGCTGCAGCATTTCGAGAACCTGTATCGTCCCGCGACCCATCCGGTGGTGCGCGTGCATCCTGTCACCGGCCGCAAGGCGATCTTCGTCAATCCGCAGTTCACGCTGTTCATCAAGGGCATGGAAGAACAGGAGAGCAAAACGTTGCTCGGGACGCTGTTTGGGCTGACGCAGAGGCTGGAGCATCAGTATCGGCACCGGTGGTCCCCTAACCAGGTGGTATTCTGGGACAACCGCTCGGTGCAGCATGCGGCCGTGCACGACTACTATCCGCAACGGCGCCGCATGGACCGGGTGACGATCGCGGGTGACGCCCGGCCGGCCGGCGATGCGCTGCCGCCTGGCGCCGGCGAAATTCGGAAATTCAAACACCCGCCGGCGACCGAGTTCTCGCAGGGGCGCGCCCGGCGCCAGTTCGAGAAGGTCGAGGGCCAATAACGGGCATCGATCGCTCCCCCTCCCTTGAGGGAAGTGGTTGTGGGAAGGGGTCGAAGCGGCACGGACCCCTCCCCCAACCCCCTCCCTCAAGGGGAGGGGGAGAAGCACGAACCTAGAAACGCCAGGGGACTTCGCCATGCCGAGCCGCAGACCGGCCCGCTATGAACTCACCATCATGGTTTTGCTTGTGCTGTTCTGGGGCTGCATCGGGCTGAACCGCGTGGGCATCGGGTTCATCTTCCCGATCATCGTGCCTGAGTTCCATATGCAGCTCTGGCAGGCCGGGCTGCTGATTTCCGGCACCTCGATCAGTTGGGCGTTCAGTAGTTGGGTGGGCGGATGGCTGTCGGACAACCGAGGCCGCCGTGCGATCCTGTTGCCGGCGGTGGCCTTCACCGCGATGGCGACGGCGGCCATGGGCGCGACCTGGAATTTCCTGTCGATGTTCGTGGTGCGCGACCTGCTGGGGCTGGGGGACGGCATCGGCTGGTCGGTCGGCCAGGCGACGATCAGCGAGGAAGCCGCACCGCAGCGGCGTGGGTTCAACCAGGCACTTTACAACGCGGGCTACAGCTTCTTCGGCGTCGGGTTTGGCGCGCTGATCGTCACCACGTTGACCGCGCATCTGGGCTGGCGCTGGGTGTTCCCGATCATCGGCCTGGTCACCGCGGTGGTGTTCGTCGCGCTGTTCGCTGTGATGCGGGAGCCGGCGACGCACGCGGCGCGGCGCAAGGTCGATTGGCGCACGACGCTGGGGCTGTTGCGCATCCGCTCGGTGGTGCTGGTCACGCTGATGGGGTGTGCGACACTGGCCTGGCTGCAGCTCTCGATCGGCTACAACGTACTGTTCCTCACCAAGGTGCGCGGGTTCAGCCTGGTGGAGGCCGGGACCGTCGTGTCGACCTGGGGGTTTGTCGGCACGGCAGGGCAGGTGCTGCTGCCATTCGCATCGGATTACCTCGGCCGGCGGCCGGTCATCTTGCTGAGCGCGTGCCTCTGCGCGGTGTCGCTGGGGCTGTACATCGCTGGTGGGCTCGACATCGGTGGGATGCGGTTGCTGGCGGGGGCGAGCGGGTTCTTCGGCTTCGGCCTCAGTCCCATCGTCATCGCGACCTGTGTCAGCGAGCAAGCGCCGAGGGAGTTACGGGGCGCGGCGCTGGGCATGACGAATTTCTTCGCGGTCATGATGGGCACCGCGGTGATGCCGGTCGTCGGGGGCGTGGTCGCCGACGCATTCGGCCTGGCGTCCGCGCTGTGGCTCGCGGTGGGCGCGCAGCTTGTGCTGGCCGCGCTGGTCGTCGGGATCAGTGAGACGGCACCGCGCGTGATTGCTCGGCGCGAGGTGTCGGCGCTGGCGGATTGAGGTGACGGGCTACGTCAGGTCGGAGCGGCTCACCGGCGTCGGGCACATAGACCGACGCGCTCATCCGTCGACAATCTCCCGGCCGAGATCAGGGCCCCAATCGAATGCACCGGCATATTCGGCACGCCATGCCCCGGCGCTTCGTCCGTGGAACAACTTTTCGAGGGTGATGCGCGGGTCCGCGTCGACCTTGGCCAGATCGACGCCCGGCTTCTGGGCCATGATCGCGGCAAGTGTCATCTTCGGTGTTGCCATGTGTTGCGGCCTTTCCACTCGCCTTGCATACACTGGTTCGGAAGGACCCACAGCCTCCCGCGGGCAATGGGAAACCACCGATTCCGGTGACGCCGTTTTATACCAGGCGTTGTAAGACTGACCTACCGGCACCTGCCAGTTTGTGAGTCAGTCTTTAGGGCGCCTGGTGTTACTCGCGGCGATCGACGAAGCCGGCCATTCCCTACGCCGGACCGAGCGAACCGATCCGCTTTGCCGCCTTTTCCCAGATCACCTCGGCCGGCACGGGCAGTTCCAAACCCATGACGTCCTCCAGCAGTCTCCCCAATTCCGCGGCGTCCGCCATGGCGCGTTGCTCGACCTGGCCGTTGGGATAACGGACCGAAAGATTCGTGTTGAACAGATTGACCCGCGTCTCGCCAACAACCCGGCAGACAACGAGGTTTTGGGTGAACAGCGAACGCGGATGGGTCGAGGTGAACCAGTTGGCGACCTCGAAGTCGACATGCGCCTGGGCCGCCAGGGTGAACTCGTACATCGTCTGCCAGCGGTCCTCGAGCCGCAACTGCAACCCGAACACCTCGCCGTCGCGCGCCAGGCGATACGTGCCGTGCGGGGTGACCTGTTCGAGGCCCGGCTCGAGACGCAGCGGCGCAGTCGGACTTTGACCGCCGAAGCCGACATCGGCGATGAAACGGCCCTCCGGGAGGTCGATCAGCGTCAACCGATGCGTCAGCGGCGCCGGCTTGCCATTGAAGGCCCAGACCACGCGGCCACCCAGCGCGACGACCGGATAGCCCAAGGCGGCCAGCACGTCGTGGAACAGGGCGTTGTGTTCATGACAGTAGCCGCCGCGCCGGGTGCGCACCAACTTCGCGTGCACCGTTGCCGGATCGAGGTCCACGGGAAGGCCAAGGAACGGATCGAGGCACTCGAAAGCGATCTGGCCCACATGATGTACGCTGAGCTCGCGCAACACGGCGAGTGTCGGGTCGCTCGGCCCGCTGTAGCCGACGCGAGCGAAATAGGCGGGGAGATCGATGTCGGTGCCCATCTCGTCAGGCTATCTCACGGCTGCTCGCTGTGCCAATGCAGTGGACCGGGCGAGCGTCCGTCCATGGCTTTGGGGAAAGCACCGACCACGCCATCCGCGTCATGCCGACGGAGGTCGGCATCCACGACTTCGGTTGCTGCACGCGGCAAAGCCGTGGATTGCGGACCTTCGCCCGCCACGGAGTGTGCCGACCCGATCACCCTCACCCTCGACGCTGCGCGTCTCGACCTCTCCCGCTCCCGCGACGCTCCCGCGGGAGAGGTTAGCCCGCGCGCAGCGCGGGAGAGGTTTTTCTAAGCGGTCCTGTCGCTCTCCACGCCCAGCGCCGCCTGCGCCGCCGCAAGGCGCGCCACCGGCACGCGATACGGGCTGCACGACACGTAATCCAACCCCAGCTTCTCGCACAGCGCGATCGACGCCGGATCGCCGCCATGTTCGCCGCAGATGCCGAGCTTCAGGTGGTTCTTCACCGACCGTCCCTTCTCTGCACCGATCCGCATCATCTCGCCGACGCCCTCCGGATCGATCGACACGAACGGATCCTTCGGAAACACGCCTGAGTCGATGTATTTCGGCAGGAACTTGCCGGCGTCGTCACGCGACAGGCCGAACACCGTCTGCGTCAGGTCGTTGGTCCCAAAACTGAAGAAGTCCGCATCCTCGGCGATCTGGTCTGCCAGCAACGCCGCGCGAGGCAGCTCGATCATCGTACCAACCGTGTACTCGATCGTCACCCCAGTCTCGGCGAACACTTCTTTCGCCACCCGATCGACCTGCGCGCGGGTAATCTCCAACTCC
>DATHNI010000091.1:0-7217 GCA_035486135.1 Acetobacteraceae bacterium | reverse complement strand
GGGACGCCCGCATGATGAAACTGCGGCAGAAAATCTCCGGCGGGTTCCGATCGGCCCAGGGCGCCAGCGATTTTGCCGTCATCCGGACCATGATCGGGACCGCAAGGAAGAAAGGCTGGGATGTCATCCAGAGTCTCCCTCGAGACCCACAACAGCTGGTCGCTGACCTCTCTTCCGCCCAACCCGCAAGCGCCTACCTGGGTGGAAACGTTGAGAATTACATGGCTGCGTTTGGGACGGTCATCACGGCATGAGTCGAGTCTTTCCAAAGGGTTGGCCGTATTGGACAGTAGGAAGCTCGGTTTAGAGGCAGTTCAGGGAAATCCGGGTAGACATGCGGGAGTGGGGGCCGAAACGAGGCACACTACGGCCGACCCTCCAATAAAGACGGCGCGGATGTTGGCAGCCCTCGACGACGGGTGGTACAGGGAAGCGCATGGCACAGCGTAATCGACAAACTCCATCTGGAAACGACGCTCTGAACGTAGGAGATGCGCCAGGCCAGGTCGCAGGGGGAGCGGACGGGGCAGCCGCCCCTATTACCCCCATCGCGGCTCTACCCGTTGCAGCAACAAATGTCGTGGATGGCGACTCGGCACCACTCTCAACTAGCACCACTGCCTGGGCCGGCCTCTCGCTGGAGCGGCCGCGCGTGATGGGCATCCTGAACGTCACGCCCGACAGTTTCAGCGACGGCGGCCAACGCTTCGACCCGCAACGCGCCGTCGCCGGTGGACTGGCGATGGCTGCGGCCGGCGCTGATATTGTGGACGTCGGCGGCGAGAGCACAAGGCCCGGTGCGCAGCCCATCAGTGAAAATGAGGAGCACGCTCGCGTGGTGCCGGTGATCCGCGCCCTGGCCGGAGCAGGCGTCAAAGTATCGGTTGACACCCGGAACGCCGCGACGATGGCAGCCGCGCTGGACGCCGGTGCAGCTATCGTCAACGACATCTCGGCCTTGACGCACGACACCGCCGCGGCGGCCCTGGTTGCGGCGCGTGGCTGCCCAATCATACTGATGCACATGCGAGGTGGTCCCGCGACTATGAACGCCCACGCCGTCTATGTCGACATCGCTCTCGAGGTCGCCGCCGAACTTGCCGCCCGAGTTGTCGCCGCCGAACAGGCGGGTATCGCCCGCAATGCGATCGCCGTCGACCCTGGCATCGGCTTCGCCAAACTGGCGCCACACTCGCTGGAACTCCTGCGCCGGCTGCCGGAACTGGCTGCGCTACGGTGCCCCATCGTAGTGGGCGCTTCGCGCAAATCCTTCATCGGCACAACTAGCGGCGAGCCTGATCCGCAGCGGCGGTTGCCGGGCTCGCTGGCCGTCGGGCTGTTCGCCGTCTTCCGGGGGGCGCACATTCTGCGGGTGCATGACGTCCCGGAAACCGTCCAGGCGCTCAGGCTCTGGAACTCGCTGGATACGCCCGCGTGAACCACGCTTTCCGGCGAACGCGGCGCTATATTGAACAGCATTGATTCGCCATGGAGACAGGATGACCAAATCCAGACGCCTGTTCGGCACGGACGGCATTCGTGGCAAGGCTAATTCCGAGCCGATGACGGCGGGGATTGCGTTACGCCTCGGTCAAGCCGCCGGTCTGCTGTTCACTCGCGGCAACCATCGTCATCGCGTTGTGATCGGCAAGGACACCCGTCTCTCGGGCTACATGCTCGAGCCTGCCCTCACCGCTGGCTTTATTGGCGCAGGCATGGACGTCACTTTGCTCGGCCCGCTTCCCACTCCGGCGGTGGCTATGCTGACTCACAGCCTTCGCGCCGATCTGGGCGTGATGATCTCCGCCTCGCACAACCCGTTCGAGGACAACGGCATCAAGCTGTTCGGCCCGGACGGCACCAAGCTTTCCGACGCGGCGGAGGCCGAAATCGAGACAATGATGGACAGCACCTTCGCCGCGCGGCTCGCCGAGCCGGCCGCGCTGGGCCGCGCCTCGCGCCTGGAGGATGCCGCTGGGCGCTATATCGAGGCGGCCAAGGTCAGCTTCCCCCGCGGCCTGCGGCTGGATGGTCTGAAGATCGTCGTCGATTGCGCCAATGGCGCCGGCTACCGGGTGGCGCCGACGGTGTTGTGGGAGCTGGGTGCCACCGTCATTCCGGTGGGTGTCTCGCCGGACGGCTTCAATATAAATAAAGGCTGCGGCTCGACCACGCCCGAATATCTTTGCGCGCAGGTGGCAGAGCATGGTGCGCATCTCGGCATTGCACTGGACGGCGACGCCGATCGTGTGGCGATTGTCGACGAGCGTGGTGAGTTGATCGACGGCGACCAGATCCTGGCGCTGATCGCCCGGTCATGGGACGCGGCCGGTCGGTTACATGGCGGCAGCATCGTCGCGACTGTGATGTCGAATCTCGGGCTGGAGCGGTTCCTGCGCGACGCCGGACTGGATCTGCACCGCACCCAGGTCGGCGACCGCTACGTGGCCGAGCAAATGCGCGCGGTCGGCGCCAATGTGGGTGGCGAGCAATCAGGCCACCTCATCCTCTCGGACTTTGCCACCACTGGCGACGGATTGCTCGCCGCGCTGCAAGTGTTGGCGGTAATCGTCGAGCAAGGGCGGCCGGCGAGCGAGGTGTGCCGAGTGTTCACACCGTTGCCGCAGCGGTTGAAGAATGTCCGATTTGCCGGAGCCTCGCCGCTACGGGATCCGCGTGTCATAGAGGCGATCGCCGTGGTGGAGGCGTCACTACAAGGATCCGGCCGCCTGCTGATCCGCGAGAGCGGGACGGAGCCGGTGGTGCGTGTTATGGCGGAGGCCGAAGACGGGGAAACCGTTGGTCGTGTCGTGGACGAGCTGTGCGCCGTAATCGCCAACGTCGCGCGCGCTCGGGAGGGCGCGGCTTGATACACTCCCGCAGATCGGGAGAGGTCGACGCGCGTAGCGCGGCGGGTGTGGGTAATCGGCTCGACCCGTGGCGAGATAGTGCTGCGCGCCGACCCGGTCATCCTCATCATGGTCGCTCACGAGGCTCGACGTCCCCGGCGCAGCGGGAGAGGTATACCGGGGGGCGCGTCCTCGCCATCGCGGGATCGGATTCGGGTGGGGGTGCCGGCATTCAGGCTGACATCAAGACAATCACCATGCTCGGCGCCTTCGCCACCACCGCGATCACCGCGATCACCGCGCAAAACACAACCGGCGTGCACGCCATCCACATGGTGCCGCCGGAGTTTGTCGCGCGGCAGGTCGCCGTGGTGCTGGACGACATCGGCGCCGATGTGGTGAAGATTGGCATGCTAGGCGATTCGGCGACGATCGAGGCTGTCACCGCCGTGCTCGCCCGATATGCTCCCGGTGTCCCGCTAGTGGTCGATCCGGTGATGATCGCTAAGGGTGGCACTTCGCTGCTGCGGCACGACGCCGTGGCCGCGTTGACCCGGCTTCTGCTGCCGATGACCAGCTTGGTCACGCCCAATCTGCCGGAAGCCGAGATTCTGTGCGGCTTCGCTATTCCTGGCATCAATGCGATGCACCGTGCCGCGACGGCATTGCTCCGCCTGGGTGTGCCGGCGGTGTTGTTGAAGGGCGGTCACCTGCCAGGCGACGAGGTAGTCGACTTGCTGGCTACTGCGGACGGTTGCGAGGCGTTCGCCGCGCCGCGGATTGCCTCGCAACGCACACACGGCACCGGCTGTACGCTGGCTAGTGCCGTCGCCACCGGCTTGGCGCAGGGGATGACGCTGCATGACGCCGTGGTGCGCGCGCGGGCTTATGTGCGTGCAGCGATTGTAGCGGCGCCAGGGATCGGAAAGGGGCATGGACCGCTGGGGCTCGGGTAGGCGGAGGGGAAGAAGTTCCCTCTCCAGCAGCGCGGGAGAGGTTAGGTGAGGATGCTGCGTGCGGCACGCGGAACCTTCACGCGACGCGTTCCCAAGTTGGGTGAGAGGAAGTCGCATACATCCGTGACATCTGTTCTGTGGCGACGCATCCGCGCCGTTCGCTCTTGGATACATCGGGCGCCTCGGCCACGCCCAGCAGCAGGCGCATTAGCAACGCGCCAGTAAGCAACAGTGACAGGAACGTTTCCCCCATAGCCTCCGCTTCGCTAGAACCGAGCAGACCGCCGGCTGCGCCGCCGCGGGCAATCGAACCAGCGCCAACCGGCTGCCGCCACAGGCGAGTTCGTCCAGCGTGCGCGCCGGTTCAAGCGCGTGCTCCGCCCCGGCAATCGCCATCCGTCGGAGCGCCAGCACCTCCGCGCGCGCGTCACTTTGCCCAAGTGCGTCCGGTCGAAACGCTACGAGCGTGGTCGCGAGCGCATCGGGCCCGTACGGCACTGGAAGATCGAGCGGCATGGGCATGCGTACGGCGGGTAGTGTCTCAGTTTGAAAACTGAGACACTACCGTACGGCGCGCTCCGCGATTCCACCTGCCGACATGACTTGGTTGCTGCCCACCACCACCACATGGTGGCTGGCCGTACTGCTCTTTGTTGCACTCGTTGCGGCCAGCGTCCCCGCGCCGACCCAAACGCCGCATGACATCGCCGCCGCCAAGATGTGAAACCCCGGCCTGCCGTTCCGCGCCACCGACACGCTGACCCAATACTGTTTCAGAGGCGTGGTTCCAGCACGACTTTCGGCCGCGGCTGAGGGCTGACTGAATATCTTCCGAAGCATCCTGCGCTTCGCGGGCCGACGCCCTGATTTGCGGCCCCGCACTCGCAGCCGACGACGACAAGGACCTCGATCAGGTCGGCGGCTACCTGGCCGCCGGGCTGGGCCAGCAGACCATCGGCGATGCGGAGTGGGCTGGCAGCGCGGTCGGCCTGCGGTTTTCAATCTGTCGTCCGCGCGACGGTTGAGCACGGTTCCCCGGTCCCGGTGACGATCCGTCGGCCAACTGGCCCCCCAGGTGATTCGCAAATGCAACGCTCCCCGACAATCGCCCGGCCACGCGATGTGCACGATTCGCACGCCGCGCGATCTCGGATTCAACGTGCGGGTGCCAATCCAGGACCGCCTCATCGCCGCACTGCGCCGCTGCTGCCAGGTCCTGGCCGGACTCGCGCCGGGGCAGGAACACAACATACGCCATGGCCGACTTCGCGCTCGCCGCGTTTCCTCCGTTCTTCATGCAAAGCCCATCCTCCGTGGCACATCAGCGCCATCTGGAGACAGGTCACGGCCGGTCGAATTGTGAGACATTGTTCGGCATGTGCAAGGTCCCGGGTGACAGCCAGGTCCGTGCCATGCTCGACCCGATCGGGCCGGCCCTGTTCTACCCCATGTTCGCCGATATCATGGCCGAGTTGGACCATGTGGCGGCCTGGATGCCATGAGGGGCCTCGATGGCCACGTGCTAATCGCATGGGACGGCACCGAGTATCATTGCTCCGACACGATCAGCTGTCCGAACTGTTCCCATCGCAAGCGCGGCAAGAACAAGACCGAGTATTTCCACACGCTGCTTGCCGCCACCGTGGTGGCGCCAGGTCATAATCGTGCCGTGCCGCTGGAATCGGAGTTCATCGTTCCGCGGGACGGCCACGGCAAGCAGGACTGCGAAAGCCGGGCGGTCCGGCGCTGGCTGGCGACGCATGCTGCCCAATATGCCCGGATCAAGAGGATATATCTCGGCGACGACCTGTTCTCCCGCCTGCGCATCTGCCGGGCCGTGCTGAGCGAAGGCGACCACTTTCTCTTCGTCTGCAAGCCAGACTCGCATCCGGCGACCGAGGAATTCCGTGCCGGTATCAAGCTGGATGGTAACAGCCCAGGACCCCCACTCGATAAGGCTCATTGACAGGTCACGGCCGAGTACGAGTCAACGTGTCGATGGTACCGTCCGACGACACGCTCGGCTCTGAACACGACGCATCTGCCGCGATTGGCGCCGGGCAAGAGGCGCTGGTGGCCGAGAATACGGCACTTCGCGGCCAGGTCACGGCGCTGTTGGCTCGCGTGGCGGAACTGGAGCATCGGCTTGGGCTGAACAGCAGCAACAGTGGAAGCCGCCGTCGAGCGACGGGCTGAAGAAGCCGTTGAGGGTCGGCAACCTGCGTGGTCGCACGGATAAGAAGACCGGCGGCCAGCCGGGTCATCCGGGGAAAACCCTGTGTCAGGTGCCGACACCCGACCTGACCATCGATCACGTTCCGGCAAACTGCGCCGCCTGCGGCCTGCCATTAAGATCAATCGCAGGCGAGGACTATCTCGCCCGGCAGGTGTTCGACCTGCCCGTGCCGGTGCCGTTGGTCGTTACCGAGCATCGCGCGCATCGCTGCCGCTGCGCCGCCTGCGGCACTCAGACGCGGGCGGTGTTCCCCGAAGCGGTGAACGCGCCGGTGCAGTATGGCGCACGCATTGCCGCCTTCGTGGTCTATCTCATGAACTATCAGTTCGTGCCGGAGGATCGCCTGGCCACGCTGATGGCTGACCTGTTCGGCGTGAGCCTGTCTCGTGCGACCATCGGGCAGATGAGCCGTCGTGCGGCGGAGCGCCTGCAAGGCTTTGCCGAAGCGGTGCGCGAGCGGATCCTCAGCGCACCCGTCAAGCATCTCGACGAGACCGGGTTTCGCATCGGCGGGCGCACGAAGTGGCTGCATATCGCGGCCACTCTGTGGCTGACGTTCTATCGCGTCTCACCCAAGCGGGGTGACATGCTGACCGGCGTGAGCGGTATCATCGTGCATGACTATTGGAAGCCGTACTACACCATCGCGGGGGTGGATCACGCGCTTTGCAACGCCCACCATCTGCGCGAACTGCAAGCGCTGGTCGAGATCGAGCACGAGGATTGGGCCCGCCGGATGCAGACCTTGCTCCGCCGCGCCTGCCATGTCGCCCATCTGGCGCGTGATCAGAAAGCGGCAGTCAGTCCACGGCTCATCGACCTCATCGCCCGCCGCTATGATGCCATCGTGGCCGACGGCATGGCGTTTCACGAGGCTCAGCCGGCGCTGGCGATCAAGCTGAACCGCGACGGCGTCCCCCGTGGCGGCCGACCGCCGCGACGCATCGGCCACAACCTGCTGCTGCGCCTCGACGATCGCAAACGAGACGTCCCGCGGTTCCTGACCGACCTCGATGTTCCGTTCACCAATAATCAGGCCGAGCGGGACGCCCGCATGATGAAACTGCGGCAGAAAATCTCCGGCGGGTTCCGATCGGCCCAGGGCGCCAGCGATTTTGCCGTCATCCGGACCATGATCGGGACCGCAAGGAAGAAAGGCTGGGATGTCATCCAGAG
>DATHNI010000090.1:0-29623 GCA_035486135.1 Acetobacteraceae bacterium | reverse complement strand
CGGGCGCAGGCCCGCCATCCACGACTGTGCGACGAATGCGAAAGCAAGTCGTGGATGGCGGGCCTGCGCCCGCCATGACGATATCAAGGTGGTCACGTGCGGGGCCGTTCCGCGGCTACCGCGGCGATCCGCGCCGCCGTCGCCTCGTCCTGCACCAACGCCTCGGCCGGACCAGGCAGCCGCCGCCGCCAGTTCGGGTGCTCGTTCACCGTCCCCGGCAAATTCGGTTGCTGTTCCTGGCCGAGCAAATCCTCGACCGGCAACAGGCAAAGCGGCGACTTTGTCCGCACGACGAAGGCCAGCGCGGCATCGACCACGCGCCGGGTCTCCTCGGGCGGCGGCGCCGGGCCCTCCACCAGGCCATCCGCGGTGAAGCGCTGCCACAGCGCCGCGCGATCGCGCTCGCGCTCGGCCGACGCATCCTCGGCGGAGACGCCGGCACCCAGCCGGCCGCACTCCGACCGGACGGCGATATCGGCGCCATGCCACCAGCCGGCCACCGTCGGCAGGTCGTGCGTGGTGGTCATCGCCAGGGCGCCCGCGTCCCAAGCATCCGATGGGGCGAAGCTGTTGTCGCCCTCCCGCTCGAACCACAGCACGCGCATGCCGTGCACTCCGTCCTGGGCCAGCGTCTCGCGGAACCCGGCCGGCACGGTGCCGAGGTCCTCGCCCACCACGATCGCGTTGTGCCGGGCGGATTCCAGCGCCAGCAGGCGCAGCAGGTCGGGCAACGGATATGCCAGGTAGGCGCCGTTCGCCGGGTCCGCCCCTTCCGGCACCAGCCACAGCCGGGACAGCCCCATGGCGTGGTCGATCCGCAGCCCGCCGGCATTGCGCAGCGCCGTGCGCAACGTGGCGATGAACGGGGAGAAGCCGCTGTCCTCCAGGGCGCGGGGGGAAAAACCGGTCAACCCCCAATCCTGGCCGCGCGGATTGAACAGGTCCGGCGGCGCGCCGATCGCCAGGCCGAGCAAGATGTCCCGCTGTTTGCTCCAGGCATGGCTGCCGGTCGGGTCCATGCCGACCGCGAGGTCGCCGACCAGGCCGATACGCATGCCCGCCTCGCGCGCCCGGCCATGCGCCGCCGCCACCGAGCGGTCCGCCACCCATTGCAGGAATTCGTGGAACAGCACCTCGTCGCGGCGTGAGGCGGCAAAGGCGGCGACCGCGGCGCTGTCGGGCTCGCGCAGGTCCAGCGTCCAGTGCCGCCAGTCATGGTCCGGCGCCCGGTCGGCATGCAGCGCTTCGAAGGTGGCGTGCTGGTGCAGCAGGTCGGCGCCGTCGGCGCGGAAGCTGGCGAAGTCGGCGCCGAGCACGCCGGTGGCCGCCGGGCCGGAAAAGAAGCCGTCGAACAGCGCCCGCAGCAGATCGAGCTTGGCGGCGGCCGCGGCCGGCCAGTCGATCAGTTTTTCCTGCTCCGACCGGGCGAATGCGTCGCCGAGGCCGGCATCCTGCATCGCCTGGGCGACCGCTTCCCTGCCGAACACCATGGCCGGGGCGGCGTGCAGCGGATTGAGGAACAGCCGGCTGGATGGCGAGTACGGCGCGAAGCGCGCCGGATCGGCCGTAAACAGGGCATGCATCGGGCTGAGGCACAACGCGTCGGCCCCCCGCGCCGCCGCGACCTCGGCGAGTTCGGCAATGCCGATGGCGTCACCGATGCCGCCGTCATGCGAGGAGCGCAGCGCGTAGACCTGGGCCGCCACGCCCCAGAGCCGCGCGTCGGGCACCACGTCGTCGATGGTGCGGCATTGCGCCGGCGCGACCGCCAGCACGACCTCGCGCTCGCCGACTTCCAGCCGGTGGTAGCCGATCTCGGCCACCGCCGGGATGCGCAACCGGCCACGCGCCGGCATCAGCGTCAGCTCGCGCGACCCGCCATGCTCCAGCATGAGTTTGGCCGGGCGGGGTTCGGCGGCGCCGAGATCGAGCCGGGTTGGCCGTCCCGCGGTGGCGGTGACCAGAGGCGGCAGGTCGGTCAGGGTGGAACGCTTGGCGAGCACCCGCCGGCTGGCTGCCACGTCGCCACGTGAATCGGCCGGGAGGCCGAGGGCGGCCAGGATGCTGCGCAACGAGTCGGGGGCGACGACCTGCGGCTGGCCGGCGTAGTCGTTCCACTCGACGGAGATGCCCGCGCGCCGGGCGAGGTCTCGCAGTGCCTCGTCGTTCATGCGGGCGAGTCCAGGAAGGCCGCGGTGCAATAACCGGGCAGGGTGGCGGGCGGC
Source organism: Acetobacteraceae bacterium (assembly GCA_035486135.1). Lineage (GTDB taxonomy): Bacteria > Pseudomonadota > Alphaproteobacteria > Acetobacterales > Acetobacteraceae > JASHVB01. The sequence continues at coordinate 27,398 of DATHNI010000090.1, read as the reverse complement.
AGCGCGGTGTTGGCGAACAGCAGGCGCCCGGGAGGCGGAGTGAACGGGACCGGCGTGGCGTCGAGGTTGGTGACGATGGTCAGCGCTCCGTACATGTCTCCCGCTTCGCGGGTTCCGTACACCTCGCCTGCTTCGCGGGAGAGGTGTACGGTGGCCTCGACCGCCTTTGGGCCAATCACCCGTGTGCCAAGCACCTTTGCGCCGTCCAGGTAGGGCGCGATCTCCCGCAGCCGCAGCGCGATCAGCTTGCGGTACAGTTCCCATCGTGCGGCGCCATGCTCTGGGTCGGGCTGCGGCACCGAGGCCTGGAACGTCGAGGCGGCGTTCGGGTCAGGGATATGCTCGCGCTTCGCCGGATCGGCGAAATCGGCAAACCGGGAAAATTCGTTGCGGCGGCCTTCGCGCACCGCGTCCGCCAGCTCCGGCCCGTGATCGGTGAAGAACAGGAAGGGCGAGCGGCTGGCGGTCTCCTCGCCCATGAACAGCAGCGGGATTTGCGGCGACAGCAGCAGCAGCGCGATCGCCGCTTCCAGCGCGGCAGGCTCCGTCAGGACGGTGAGGCGCTCGCCCAGCGCGCGGTTGCCGATCTGGTCGTGGTTCTGCAGGAACAGCACATGCGCGGTGGGCGGCAGGTGCCTGCAGGGACTGCCGCGCCGCGCGTCGAGATAGTGCGAATGCTCGCCCTGGTAGACCCAGCCCTCGGCCAGGACGCGCGCCAGCTTGTCGGCCGGGCGATCGGCATAGTCGGCGTAGTAGCCGCTGTCCTCACCGGTCAGCAGCACGTGCAGCACGTTGTGGCCGTCATCGTTCCACTGCGCGTCCACGTCCTTTGCCAGATGCGACGCGTCGTTGTGGTGTTCCAGTACGAGGTGGACGTGGCGGCCGGGCTCGATGGTGGCGCGGACGGTGGCGGCCATCTCATCCACCCAGCTCTGATCCTCGATCGCGTGTACGGCATCGAAACGCAGGCCGTCGAAGCGATACTCCATCAGCCACATCAGCACGTTCTGCGTGAAGAAGGCGCGCACTTCCGGGCGGCGGAAGTCGATGGCCGGACCCCAGGGAGTCCGGTGGTCCTCGCGGAAGCACTGCGGTGCGTAGGCGTGCAGGTAGTTTCCGTCGGGACCGAAATGATTATACACCACGTCGAGGAAGATCATCAGCCCGTGGTCGTGCGCCGCATCGACCAGTGCCTTGAGGTCGCCGGGCGTGCCGTACGCCGAATCCGGCGCGTAGGGCAGCACGCCGTCGTAGCCCCAGTTGCGCCGCCCGGGGAAATCGTTCACCGGCATGAGCTCGACGGCGGTGACCCCAAGGTCGCGCAGTCGCGGCAGTTCACGCGCCACACCGGCGAAACCGCCCAGCAGACCAGCGTGCAGTTCGTAGAGCACGGTCTCGCGCCAGGGGCGGCCGCGCCACGCGGTGTTGCGCCAGGCATAGGCGTTGGGATCAACCACCGCGGACGGGCCGTGCACGTCTTCGGGTTGGAAGCGCGAGGCGGGATCGGGCACCAGCATGCCGTCCGCCAGGCGATAGCGGTAACGCGTGCCGGCGGGGCAGGGGGCAACAGTTTCGAACCAGCCGTCCGGCGAGCGCTGCATCGGCACGATGCCGCCGGGTTCGACAGCGAGCGACACGGATTCCTGCGCCGGCGCCCAAAAGCGAAAGCGTGTCTCGCCGTTGGAAAGCAGGATCGGCCCGAACGACCAGGAAACCTCTCCCGCTTGCGTGGGAGGCATGTCCCCGAGCGCTTGACCCGGGGGTCGAGGCGCGGAGCGTCGAGGGTGAGGGTCGTGCGTGCGATACGCGTCGCCCTCACCCGCCGCGCCACGCGCGGCGCCCCCCGGGTCAAGCCTCCCGGGGCGTGCCTCTCCTGCTCCGCGGGAGAGGTTACTCAACCCCCGCCTCCGTCTGCGCGGCGACCAGCACGGCGCTGTGAGCGCCGACCATCAGCGTGCTGGCGATCACCGCCACCGGTTGGGACACCGGCAGCGCACTGTCGAGCACGACCAGTGACTCGAGCTCGGGCGGTGGCAGCCGAAACTGCCGGTCCTCGGCTGTCGGGTTCAAGAGCAGCGTGAGAATTGTCACCCTTCCGTCTCCATTTGCGGCCGCACGGCGCAACATCAACGTCCGTTGTTCAGGGTCGTTCCATGCGTCGGGCGAAATCCCGCCGCCTTGCTGATCAAACCATGCGATGTCCCGGACGCCCGGCGCGGGTTCGGCGGCGCCGTGCAGGAAGCCGGGCAGGCGTAACACCGCATGTTCGCGCCGCAGGGCGATCAGTCGCGCGACGTAGGCGGTGAATGCGGCTTCGTCCGGCTGCCCTGCCGCATGCCAGTCGAGCCACGAAATCTCATTGTCCTGGCAATAGGCGTTGTTGTTGCCGCGCTGCGTCCGGCCGGCCTCGTCGCCCGCCAGCAGCATCGGCGTGCCGGCCGCGAAGAACACCGTAGAGAGCATAGCGCGGCGGACACGCGCACGGGTTGCCAGGATCGCGGGATCGTCGGTGGGCCCTTCAACACCCCAGTTGGCGGAGTAGTTTGCCGGCGAGCCGTCGCGGTTGTCCTCACCGTTCGCTTCATTGTGTTTGGTCGCGTAGCTCACAATGTCGGCAAGTGTGAAACCGTCGTGGCAAGCGGCGAAGTTGATCGAGGCCCAGGCGCGGCGGCCGTGATGGTCGAACAGGTCGGCCGAACCGGCGAGCCGCGCGGCGATTTCCGCGCGGAGACCGGGATCGCCGCGCCAGAAGCGGCGGATGCCGTCGCGAAACCGGTCGTTCCATTCCGCGAAGCCGGCGGGATGGCGGCCCACCTGGTAGCCGCCGGGTCCGACATCCCAAGGCTCGGCGATCAGCTTGACCCGGGCGAGCAAGGGGTCCTGCCGGATCGCGTCGAAGAAGCCGGCGCCGGGATCGAAGCCGTGCGCCTCGCGCCCGAGCGTTGCGGCGAGATCGAAGCGGAAGCCGTCCACGTGATACGCGCTCACCCAATAGCGCAAACTGTCCATCACCATCTGCAACACGCGCGGATGCGACAGGTTGAGCGTGTTGCCGGTGCCGGTGTCATTGACCAGGCGGCGCGCGTCGGAGGCTTCGAGCCAGTAGTAGCTGGCGTTGTCGAGTCCGCGGAATGACAGCGTCGGTCCCGACTGATCGCTCTCGGCGGTGTGATTATAGACCACGTCAAGGATCACCTCGATGCCGGCGGCATGCAGTCGGCGGATTGCGACACGCATCTCGTTGGGCGAGTGATCATGCAGGTAGGATGGTTCCGGCGCGAAGAAGGCGAGCGTGTTGTAGCCCCAGTAATTGCGCAGTCGCTGCTGCACCAGCCTGCGGTCGTGCACGAACGCGTGCACAGGCAGCAGTTCGATCGCGGTGATGCCAAGCCGGCGGTAATGCTCGATCATCGGCGCTGCGGCGAGGCCGGCGAAGGTGCCGCGTTCGTGCTGGACGATCCTGGGGTGTTGCCTGGTCAGGCCACGCACATGGGCCTCGTAGATGACGGTGTCGGACCAGGGGATGCCGGGCGGACGATCGTCGCCCCAGTTGAAGGATTCGTCGGTGACGATGCCTTTCGGCATGGCGGGCGCGCTGTCGCGCCGGTCGAACGACAGGTCGCCGCGCGGCGATGGCAGGCGAAAGCCGTACAGCGCGTCGGACCAGCTCAGATGGCCGGACAATGCGCGGGCGTAGGGGTCGAGCAAGAGCTTGTTGGGGTTGAAGCGGTGGCCGCGCGGCGGGTCATAGGCACCGTAGGCGCGGTAGCCATACAACAGGCCGGCGGCGGCGTCGGGCAGGTAGCCGTGCCAGATCTCGTCGGTGTATTCGGGCAGGGTGTAGCGGGCGATCTCGTGCCGGCCGGTCGCTTCGTAAAGACAGAGGTCGATGCGCGTGGCGTTCGCCGAAAAGACTGCGAAGTTGATACCGAGACCGTCCCAGGTGGCGCCCACCGGATAGGGCTTGCCGGGCAATAACGTGTCTGGAAGCCGCTGCATTCTATAATACCTCTCCCGCGCTATGCGCGGGAGAGGTCGGCGCGCAGCGCCGGGTGAGGGTGCTGCGTGACGCACATGGCAAACTCAGCAGCCTCATTGATGTATGAGGCTGGTAGGAAAGAAAATAGTGTGCGTCACGTTTCACCCTCACCCGCCGCTGCGCGGCGACCTCTCCCGCGTGGCGGGAGAGGTTATTGTGAGTCTGGCGCGAGATATAGGGTCGCCAGCGGCGGCAGCGTCAGTTCCAGCGACTGCGCCTCGCCGTGGCGCTGCACGGGCACGGTCTGGATCACGCCGCCATTTCCCATGTTCGACCCGCCGTAGATCTCCGCATCCGAATTCAGCAGTTCGCGCCATGGCCCCGGGCGCGGCACACCGATGCCATATCCCTCCAGCGGCTCCGGCGTCAGATTGCTCACCACCAGCACCGGACGCGCATCCTCATTGCCATAGCGCAGGAACGCGAACACCGAGTTCGCCCGGTCGTCGCCGATCACCCAGCGGAAGCCGGTGGAGACGGTGTCGCGCTGGTGCAGCCCACGCTCCTGCGCATAGACCGCGTTCAGGTCCTGCACCAGGCGCTGCATGCCGCGGTGCCGCGGATATTGCAGCAGGTCCCAGTCGATCTCGCCGTCATGGCTCCACTCGCTCCATTGCGCGATCTCGCCGCCCATGAACAGCAGCTTCTTGCCGGGATGGCCCCACATGAAGCCGAAATACGCCCGCAGGTTGGCAAATTTCTGCCAGTCGTCGCCGGGCATTTTCCGGATCAGCGAGCCTTTGCCATAGACCACCTCGTCGTGCGACAGCGGCAGCACGAAATTCTCGGAGAACGCATACAGCAGGCCGAACGTCATCTCGTTGTGGTGCCAGTTGCGATACAGCGGGTCCTCTTCCATGTAGCGCAGCGTGTCGTGCATCCAGCCCATGTTCCACTTGTAGGCGAACCCCAGGCCGCCCTCGCTGATCGGCCGCGACACGCCGGGCCATGCCGTCGATTCCTCCGCCAGCGTGAATGCGCCGGGGCAGCGCTCGCGCACCACCGCGTTGCAGTGGCGCAGGAAGCCGATCGCTTCGAGGTTCTCGCGGCCGCCATAGATGTTGGGAATCCACTCGCCCTGTTTGCGGCTGTAGTCGCGATACAGCATGGAGGCCACCGCATCGACGCGCAGCCCGTCCACGTGGAAATGCTCCAGCCAATGGATGCCGCTGGCGATCAGGAAGGCCTGCACCTCGCGGCGGCCGAAATTATAGATGTAGGTGTTCCAGTCCTGATGGAATCCCTCGCGCGGATCGGCGTGTTCATAGAGCGGCGTGCCGTCGAACCGAGCCATGCCGTGCGCGTCGGTGGGAAAATGCGCCGGCACCCAATCGATGATGACGCCGATGCCGGCGCGGTGGCAGGCATCGACGAACCGGGCGAAGCCCTCGATCGGGCCGAACCGGCCGGACGGCGCGAACAGGCTCAGCGGCTGGTAGCCCCAGGACCCGCCGAACGGGTGCTCTGCCACCGGCATCAGCTCGACATGGGTGAAGCGCAACTCGACCAGGTACGGCACCAGCCGCTCCGCGAGCTCGTCCCAGGTCGGCGTGCGCCAGTGGTCTGTGCGGAACCACGAGCCGGCATGCATCTCGTAGATCGACAGCGGCGCATCGACGGCATGCCGCGCGGCGCGCTGTTGCATCCAATCGTCGTCGTGCCAGACGAAGGGCAGCGTATCGGCGACCACCGAGGCGGTGGCGGGCGGCGCCTCGGTGGCGCGGGCCAGCGGGTCGGCCTTCAGCGGCAGGTGGCTGCCGTCGGGGCCGGCGATCGCGTATTTGTAGCGCGCGCCGGGTTCCAGCCGGGGCACGAACAGTTCCCACACGCCGGATGGGTAGCGCAGCCGCATCGGATGGCGGCGCGGGTCCCAGGTATCGAAGTCGCCCACCACCGACACGGCGCTCGCGTTCGGCGCCCAGACGGCGAAGCGCACGCCCTTTACGCCGTCGATGGTTATCGGCACCGCGCCGAGGGTGAAGGCCATTTCGAACAGCCGGCCCTCGTTGAACAGGAACAGGTCGTTCTCGCTCAGCAGCAACTGGGTAAACGTGTACGGATCTTCGGTTTCCTGCACCGCGTTGGGCCAGGAGATGCGCAGCCGGTAGGCCTCACGCGATTCGACGCGGCCGACGAACAACCCATCCGGCTGGCTGGGCAGCAGCGTGCCGATGCGATGGCCGTCGTCGCGCGCCACCACCTCGACCTCCCGCGCGCCGGGCAGGAAGGCGCGGATGATGCGGCCGGATCCGGTGTCGTGCGGGCCTAGCGTGGAGAACGGATCGCGCAGCGTCCCGCCGGCGAGTTGCGCCGCGATGTCGGGCGACAGCCCGGGGACTTCGATGATGACATCATTCACGAGGCAGTCTCCGTGCTGAGCAATGAATCCGCGAGCCTTGCGAGGCCGCGCAACGGCACGTCGATCCAGGTGGGCCGGTTGGCGGCCTCGTAGGCGATCTCATACGCGGCCTTCTCCAGCAGGAACAGGTCGAGCAAGGCCTGGCCGGCGGCGGTTTCCTCGACGCCGCGTGCGGTACGATAACCGGTGAGGAAGGATTCGGTTGCGCGCGTCACGAAGCCGTCGAGGAAAGCGGTCCGCCGCGCCTCCGCCAAATGGGCGTGGCTCTCGCGGCTTTTGCTGTCCACCACGGCGGCGGCATAGTCGAACGAGCGGAGCATCCCGGCGACGTCGCGGTACGGGCTGTTCTTGGCGCGGCGCTGCTCGAGCGGCTTGGCCGGCTCGCCCTCGAAATCGATGATGAACACGTCGCCGTTGGCCACCAGCACCTGGCCGAGATGCAGGTCGCCGTGGATGCGGGTGACCGGGCTGCCGGCGCCTTGCGACGCCAAATGCCGCACCGTCTCGGTCAGCCGGTCGCGGATCGCCATCACCCGGCCCAGATCCTGCGCGGCTTCCTCCGGCCAGTCGTGCCGCGCGCTCAGCGCATTGAACGCGACCTTGAGCTGCTGTTCCGCCTGCGCTGCCCAGGCGCGGGTGAGGTCCTTGCCGGCGGCCTCCGGGGCAAAATCCGCATTGTCGGTGGGGAGCGCCAGCACTGCATGCATTTCGCCCAGCCGGCGGCCGAGCAAGCTGGCGATCGTGTCGTAATCCTCGTGGCGTTCGGCATCGGTGGCGGCTGCCTCGTCGCCTCCGGCGAGATCGGACAGGCCACGCATCAGCAGATCGAGCGTCCAGCTCCAGGCATCGCCTTGGTTGCGAATGAAACTTTGCGCGATCACCAGCGCGTGGCGCGTGCCGTCGGCTTCGATCCGCACCACCTCGCCCAGCAGCGGCGGCGTATTGGCAAACCCTTGCTCCGTGAGGTAGCGGCCCATCTCGGCTTCCGGGTGCTGGCCGCTGGAGATGCGGCGGAACATCTTCACCATCGCCAGGTCGCCGACGATCACCGAGGAATTGGATTGTTCCGCCGACAGCCAGTTCAGCTCGGCATCCGGTGGCACGCTGATCTCGCGCATGCGTGACGTTGGCTCGAACCGGATCGTTCCGGCATCGGTTTCCACAATGCGGGCGTGGGCGAGCGCATGCATCACGCCGTGCGCGAGTGCGGGCATCGCGAAGGCGTCGGTCAACAGGCCGACCCGGGCGCCGTGCCGCACCCGCGCCAAGGCGAGCTGTCCTGCCAGCGCGGGGGTGGTGCGGTCTTCCCAGGCGATGGCGAGCGGCAGCAGCCAGCGCGCGGTGCCGGACGGCGTGTCGGTCTCGATCTCCACCAGCGCCATTTCACCTTGCGGCTGGCTGGTCGCCAGGGCGATCCGCACCGCATTGAGCTTCTGGTCCTTCTGGGCGAACCAGCGGCGCTTGGCGAGATAGGGCGGCAGCACCTCGCGCTCGAGCACGCCGCGTGCGGCGAGCAAGCCGTCGGCGAAGCTCTTGCGCATGACGATGGTCTGGTATTCTGGCATGGGTTCCGGTGCCGGCGTGTGCAGCGAAGGCCACGCCGTCTCCTCTGCTAGGTTGAACCAGTAGAAGCCGAAGGGTGACAAGGTCAGCAGGTAGGTGAGCTGGCCGATCGGCGGAAACACCGAACCGCCATCGAGCTCGATGGGGATGCGGCCGTGGAATTCCGAGAGATCGAGTTCCACCGCCTGCGGCGTGCGCGCCAGGTTGGCGACGCAGAGGATGGTGGTCCCGTCATGCTCGCGCAGATAGGCGAGGATCTTGCGGTTTTTCGGATAGAGCAAACGGAAGGTGCCGCGGCCGAACGCCTTGTATTGCCGACGCATCGCGATGTTGCGGCGCATCCACGTCAGCAGCGAGTGCGGGTCCGCGGCCTGCGCCTCGACGTTGACCGCTTCGTAGCCGTAGAGCGGGTCCATGATCGGCGGCGAGGTCAGCCGCGACGGGTCGGCCCGCGAAAAGCCGCCGTTGCGGTCCGGCGACCACTGCATCGGCGTGCGCACTCCGTTGCGGTCGCCGAGATAGACGTTGTCGCCCATGCCGAGTTCGTCGCCGTAATACACCACCGGCGTGCCGGGCAGCGACAGCAGCAGCTGGTTCATCAACTGGATGCGGCGGCGGTCGTGTTCCATCAATGGGGCGAGGCGGCGGCGGATGCCCAGGTTCAGCCGCGCGCGGCGGTCGGCGGCGTAGGTCTCCCACAGGAAGTCGCGTTCCGACTGGGTGACCATCTCGAGCGTCAGCTCGTCGTGGTTGCGCAGAAAGATCGCCCATTGCGCGGTGGCGGGAATGTCCGGCGTCTGGCGCATAATGTCGGTGATCGGGAAGCGGTCCTCGCGGGCGATCGCCATGTACATGCGCGGCATCAGCGGGAAGTGGAACGCCATGTGGCATTCGTCGCCGTCGCCCTCGCCGAAATATTCCTTGGTATCTTCCGGCCACTGGTTGGCTTCGGCGAGCAACATGCGGTCGGGGTAGTGCTGGTCGAGCTCGGCGCGGATCTGCTTCAGGACGGCGTGGGTTTCCGGCAGGTTCTCGTTGTTGGTGCCCTCGCGTTCCACCAGGTACGGCACGGCGTCGAGGCGCAGGCCGTCCACGCCGAGGTCCGCCCAGAAGCGCAGCACGGCCAGCACTTCCTTCAGCACGCGCGGATTGTCGAAATTCAGGTCGGGCTGGTGGCTGTAGAAGCGATGCCAGTAATACGCGCCGGCGACCGCGTCCCAGGTCCAGTTGGAACGCTCGGTATCGACGAAGATGACGCGGGTGCCGGTGTACTTCTGGTCGGTGTCGGACCAGACATAGAAGTCGCGATACACCGAGCCCGGCTTGGCGCGGCGCGCGCGCTGGAACCACGGGTGCTGGTCGGAGGTGTGGTTGACCACCAGCTCGGTGATCACCCTGATGCCGCGCTGATGCGCCGCGTGGATGAAGCGCTTCACATCGTGCAGGGTGCCGTAGTCCGGATGCACCCCGCGGTAGTCGGCGATGTCGTAGCCGTCATCGAGCAACGGCGAGGGATAGAATGGCAGCAGCCAGATCGCGCTGACGCCCAGTTCGGCGATGTAGTCGAGCTTGGACAGCAAGCCGGCGAAGTCACCGACGCCGTCGTTGTTGGCGTCGAAAAACGACTTGACGTGCAACTGGTAGATGATGGCGTCCTTGTACCACAGCGGATCTTCGGTGACGGCGGCGCGTGCGGGACGCGGCCTGGCCAGCGCGACGTTCATTTCGGTGCTCCGGGAAGGAGATGGAAATGACTCCCCCTCCTCTTGAGGGAGGGAGGTGGGGGGAGGGGTGCGTACACCCGCCGGCCCTGGGGATACGCACCCCTCCCCCTAACCCCCTCCCTCAAGGGGAGGGGGGAATGTTCTGCACTGTTCATTTCGGTGCTCCGGGGAGTGTGATCTGCCAGATGGCGAACGGCAGATCGGCGGGGTCGAGGCGGATGTGCTGGGTCTTGCCGTACCAGGTGAAGCGATGGCCGCGCATCAGGTCGGCGGCGTCCAGCGCGCCGTTATCCGGCTGGCCGAACTCCCATAGCGGGAGTTCGAAATCGGCTTCCTGCACATTGTGCGGATCGAGGCTGATGGCGACCAGGATCATCTCGTCGCCGCGCGGCGTGGCCTCGCCGGCCCCGCCGGCCTCGCTGCCACGCGGCACGCGCTTGCCGAACACCAGGATCTGGTCGTTGAACGCGGTGCAGAAGCGCACGCCGACCTGCGACTGCAAGGCCGGATGCGCGCGGCGGATCCGATTGAGCGCGGTGATCTCTGCGACGATGTTGCCGGGAGCGTTGTAGTCGCGCACGCGGATTTCATACTTTTCCGAGTCGAGGTATTCCTCGCGGCCCGGCAGCGGCGCGGATTCGCAGATCTCGAAGCCGGAATACAAGCCCCACAGCCCGGACAGCATGGTGGCGAGCGCGGCGCGGATCAGGAAGCCGGCGCGGCCGGAGGTTTGCAGGGGGACCGGGTTGATATCCGGCGTGTTGACGAAGAAGTTGGGGCGGAAAAAGTCGGCGACCGGCGGCGTGCTCAGTTCCGTCAGGTACTCGGTGAGTTCCTGCTTGGTATTGCGCCAGGTGAAGTAGGTGTAGGACTGGGTGAAGCCGACCTTGGCAAGCCGGTACATGACTTTCGGCCGGGTGAATGCCTCGGCGAGGAACAGTACGTCGGGATGGCGATCGCGGATGTCGGCGATCATCCAGCGCCAGAAGGGCAGGGGCTTGGTGTGCGGGTTGTCCACCCGGAAGATGCGCACGCCCTGGTCCACCCAGAACTGCACGACGTCGCGCAGCGCAAGCCACAGCCCGGGCAGCGCGGCCGGCGCATAGAAGTCCGGGTTGACGATGTCCTCGTATTTCTTCGGCGGGTTCTCCGCGTAGCGCAGCGAGCCGTCCGGCCGCCAGCGGAACCAGTCCGGATGCTGCCTCAGCCAGGGATGGTCGGGCGAGCATTGGATGGCGAAGTCCAGCGCGATCTCCAGCCCGTTGGCGAGCGCCGCGGCGACCAGCCGGCGGAAATCCTCCAGCGTGCCGAGTTGCGGATGGATGGCGTCGTGGCCGCCGTCCTCGCTGCCGATCGCATAGGGGCTGCCGACGTCGCCTGGCTCGGCGCGCAGGGCGTTGTTGCGGCCCTTGCGGTTGGTGTGGCCGATCGGGTGGATCGGCGGGAAATACAGCACGTCGAAGCCCATGGCGCGGATCGCCGGCAGCCGGCCGATCACGTCGTCGAACGTGCCGTGGCGCGCCGGATCGTGGGTGACCGAGCGCGGGAACAACTCATACCAACTGGCGAACGCCGCCTGCGGGCGATCGACGTCGAGCGCCAGTGGCGGCGTGTGGCGGACCACGAACGCCTGCGGGTCCACCGCCCACATGGCGGCCGATGCCGCGTCCGACAGCAGCAACTCCACCCGGGCCGCGTCGTCCGCCGCCGCCTGCAATTGCTCCAGCAGCGCCTCCAGCGCATCGCGCTCCGCGGCTTCGGCGCGCTGGGCCGCGGCTTCAATCATGCAGCGGCCTTCCTCGATTTCCAGCGTCACCGGCACGGCCGCGGCGTGCTTGGCGTGCAGGTCGTGGCGGAAGGTGCCCCAGACGTCCCACCAGGCCTCCACGGTGTAGCGATGCGGGCCGATGCGGGCCGGACTGAATGCTGCTGTCCATCGATCGTTGTTGATCAGCGTCATCGGCACGCGCTGCCAGGCCGGATCGTCGGCGGGGCGCCACAGCAGCGAGGCGGCCAGCACCTCGTGGCCGTCGGCGACGATGTCGGCGGTGACGGTGACGGTGTCGCCGGCCACCCGCTTCACCGCGTAGTCGCCGTCCGGCACGGCGGGAGCGATCGCCTCGATGGCGATGCGCGTTGCTGTCATGGGGCCGCGTTCGACCGGGGTGGGATCGCTGGTCCGGAGGATGGCGGGGGCGCGCGCATAGGTCAGGACGCGCACCTCGCCTGGCGTCAGCGGCGTGGCGGTATCGGCCGGCGCGTCCAGCGCCTCGGCCAGGGCGAAGGCGGCGCCGGCCTGTGGCGGCAGCGGTGCGACGAGCAGCGGCAGCGGTGCGGGCGCGGCGACGTCCGGGTTGATCAGCACCAGCGTGGCGCGGGTGGCATCGCGCGGATCGAAGGTGTCGTAGCGCAGCAGGGCGGTGGCCGAGGCGGATGACGGGGTCAACTGGCGGATGGCGCCGTTCACGGCTTCGACGGCGATGCGGTCCAGCAGGTCGTTCGCCTCGGCGACGTCCTCGGTGAGGTCGCACGGCGATTCCGCCTGGGCGGCGCGCAGGTCGTCCGGCGTCGCGCGGGCCGCGTCGAATGGGCGCCGCGTGACGTATTCGAAGCCCATCGGCAGGAACAGCCCGGCCGTGGTGGCGGCCGTGACGCGCAACGCATGGCGATAGGCGGTGCAGATATCGGCGCCCGCCGGCAAATGGGCGGCCAATCGGTCCGCGAAGGACGGTTCGGGTGAGCCGATCGCCGGGGCAACGGCGCGGAGCGTCTCGATTTCCTCCATCAGCCAGGAAGCGCGGCCGTCCCACCAGGCCAGCGAGGCGGCGACCAGGTCGAAGCCGGCCCCGGCCAGACGGGCGGCGGCGGCGCGGTCCGTTCCGGGCGTCCACGCCAGCATCAGGCTGCCGGGGGCCTCGGCGCGCAGGCGGTGTAGCAATCGGCGCCAGACGGCGGGCGGCACGCGGTCCGGCTCGAGGGCGCGAAAACCCGCCACGCCGGCACGCAGCAGCCGGATCAGGCGATCCGCCCACCAGTCCGTCAGGTCGTCCGCGGTCTCGGTGCTGCCGAAGCGCGCGGCGGCGGCATCCGGGCGTGCCGGAGCGCGGCGGGGATCGGGCGGGCCACCGCAGAAGCCGGTGCTGAACCAGTCGGGGAAGCGCTGGCGGATCGCCGAGTCAGCGGCAACCTGGTGCAGCGTCAGGTCGAGCATCAGGCGCAGGCCGTTGCGTCTGGCTTGCCCGGCCAGGTGCGCGAGGCCGGCATCGGCGCTGCCATCCCAGGCCAGGGCGGGGTGCAGGGCCTCGTGGTCGGCGGTGACGAAGATGTCGCCATCCTGGGCGGGGGCGAACGGCGGGGCGAGGCAGACATGGTCGAAGCCCATCGCCTGGATGTGGGTGAACAGGGCGGGCCACGCGGCGACGGGGCCGGCGACCAATGGATGCACATGGTAAATCTTTGCCGCCATATTGGGCCTCTCCGGGGCGGAAACCTGCGGGGTTGAATGCGCAGCGTAAACGTTTCGTACGATGCTGGCCGCCACTATTCCGTCCAGTCCTGGAGAGGGCCTGTCACCGGCATGCTGCGGTACTAGTTTGGGCCACTGGCGCGTGATCCACCGCACGCAAACCGGCGACCTTCGATCACTTGCCCGGGAGCACGGGTCGTTCCCACGCCGGGTCTGCCCCACCGCGACTGAACGCCGGCCATGCAACGCAGTTCCAGGCCAGGGCAGAGCCCCATGGGCGTCAGGATAAGACGGCGCTGGAGAAGAATACTCCCCTCCCCTTGTGGGAGGGGGTTGGGGGGAGGGGTCACGACGCGAAGATGTTGCGTGCACGACCCCTCCCCCCAACCCTCTCCCACAAGGGGAGGGGGAGTTCTTTTGCGCCGCGCCGCCTTATCCTGACCGCCCATGGGGCTCTGCTCTGGCCTGGAACTGCGTTCCACCCCGGGACTACTGTCCGATTACGCATCCGAGAGGTCCCACCAAGGTGATCACCCCCGCCATCGTGCGTGCCCGCGTTCCGTTGCGCCTCGGCCTTGCCGGCGGCGGCACCGACCTCAGCCCCTACTGCGACGACTACGGCGGAGCAGTACTGAACACGACCATCGACCGCTACGCCTACGCGTTCATCGAACCGGCCGAGGACGGGCGGCTGCATTTCGTCGCCCCCGACCTCGGCATCGAAGAGGACTTCCCGCCCGACCTCGCCGCCCTCGACACGGCGCGGCTGCAACTGCACTCTGGCGTGATGCGGCGGATGCTGCGCCAGTTCGCCGGCGGCCACGTCACGCCGATCCGCCTCACCTCCTATGTGGACGCGCCGGCCGGCTCCGGGCTCGGCTCATCCTCCGCCCTCGTCGTGGCGATGGTCGAGGCATTCACGAACTTGCTATCCCTGCCGCTCGGGCCGTACGACGTGGCCCACCTGGCATTCGAAATAGAACGCCTCGACCTCGCACTCGCCGGCGGCAAGCAGGACCAATACGCGGCAACGTTCGGGGGCACGAATTTCATCGAGTTCCACGCCGCGGACCGGGTGATCGTGAACCCCTTGCGCGTGGCGCCCTGGGTGCTGAACGAACTGGAGACCTCGATGGTGATCTGCTTCACCGGCGTCTCGCGCCGGTCGGAGGAAATCATCGTCCAGCAACAGCGCGGCATGACCGACCCCGGCGGTGCGGCGCTCGAGGGGCTGCATCAACTCAAGCGCGAGGCACTGGAAATGAAGGACGCGTTGTTGCGCGGCCAGATCGCCCGCATGGCGGAGGTGATGAACCGCTCCTGGCTGGCCAAGCAGCAGACCGCCCCGGGGATCAGCACCGGCCGGATCGAGGCGCTGCGTGAACTGGCGTTTGCCAGCGGCGCGATCGGTGGGAAAGTGTCCGGCGCCGGGGGCGGCGGGTTCATGATGTTCATCGTGCCGCCGAACCGGCGGTTCCAGGTGGTGCGCGCACTGAACGAGGCGGGCGGGGACGCCGGTGGCGTGCATTTCACGTCCCAGGGAGCGGAAGCCTGGACGGTGTGAGCAAAACGCGCGCATGCCCCGCTTGAACCATCGGTTCCCGAACCAACGCCCCGGTGCGGCGTTGTTCCCACGAACGAGAGATCGGCGTGATGGGACATCGAGGGCCAGGCCTGCCCGCCCGCAAGGCCGGAGACGTGGCAAGGACGCTGCGTGTCACCGCTGTCGCCGCCGGCCTCATCCTGGCCGTCTGGATGCTCTCCGATATCGTGCTGCTGATCTTCCTCGCCGTGCTGATCGCGGTGATGCTGCGCGGCGCAGCCGACTGGGCGGCGCGCCGCACCGGCGCACCGGAACGGGCGATGCTGGCGGTGGTAACGGCCGCGGCGACCGCGTGCCTGCTGGGGTTTCTGTATGACGTCGGGCCCAGGCTGGTGGCGCAGTCGGAAGACCTGTGGCGGCAACTGCATCAGCAGGCGGATCTCCTGCGCCGGGCGTATGGTGCGACGCCGTGGGGGCAGGCCATCGTCGCGCATCTGTCGCCATCCGAGGCGATGCAGAGCCATATCGCCAACTACGCCGGCAGCGTGGCGACCTCCACGCTCGGCGGTGTGGCAACGTCGTTCGTGCTGATTGCGACGGCGCTGTATTTCGCGATTTCCCCCGATCCTTACATCGACGGTTTCGTGCGGTTGTTCCCACTGCCGTATCGGTCGCGCGCCCGCGAGGTGTTGGTGGAGGTCGGCCACACCTTGCAATGGTGGTCGCTCGGCCAGTTGATCGACATGTTGGTGGTCGGTGTGCTGACCGGCATCGGATTGTTGCTCCTCGGCGTGCCGCTCGCGCTGGCGCTGGCGGTGCTGGCCGGCCTGTTCACGTTCGTGCCGTATTTCGGAGCGATCGTCGCGGCGGTTCCCGCCATGCTGGTGGCGCTGACCGTCAGTTGGCAGGATTCGCTGTGGGTGCTGGCGATCTTTCTCGGCTGCCATGCGATCGAGGGCTACGTGGTGTCGCCCCTGGTGCAGCGCCGGACGATCGATCTGCCGCCCGCGGCGAGCATCCTGTCGATGACGGTGCTGGGCGCGATCTTCGGCCCGCTGGGTATCATCCTCGGGACACCGTTTGCCGCCGCGCTGCTGGTCACGGTGCGCGAAGCCTATGTGGTGGACGTTTTGGGCGACGCCGATGCCGCGGGCATTGCTGGCAATCGGTGGAACGAACCGGCGCCTGCGCGCGATCCGCTGCTGCACAGGGACGGGGGACCTGATGCCGACCGGCCGAAAGGCTGACTCTCGCATTAGTTTCGATATTGAACTGGTCGCGCCGGCCGTGGCTGGGGTCTGCCACCCGGATGTATTCTGGTCATTGCGAGCATGTAATTTGGCGGCGCATGATTCCGGTCACGGTAAAGAACGCTCTAGTTCATCACCTGGATCATTTCGCGCACCCGCGGGTAGATCTCGCGTGCCCAGCGTTTCCCGGCAAACACTCCGTAATGGCCAACGCCGGTCTGCACATGATTTTGCTTGAGGTTGACGCGAATACCCGAACATAGGTCGAGCGCTGCCATGGTTTGCCCGATGGCGCAAATATCGTCGCGCTCGCCCTCCACGGTGAGCAATCCGGTGCGCCGGATGGCTGCCGGCCGCACAGTCTGCCCTCGCCAGGTAAGGCGTCCCTCCGGCAAATGATGCTCCTGGAACACGCGTCGCACGGTGTCCAGGTAGAATTCGGCCGGTAGATCCATCACGGCGCCGTACTCGTCGTAGAATTGACGATGCGCCGAGGCGCTTGTCGCGTCGCCTCCCACCAGGTTGCGGAACTGCGCCAGGTGCGCGGCAACATGACGGTCGAGATTCATGCTGATGAACGCTGCGAGCTGTAGGAACCCGGGGTACACGCGGCGATGCGCGCCGGGAAATCCCCACGGCACCGTGCCGATCAGGTTCCTCTCGAACCAGGAGATCGGCCGCGAACCAGCGAGCTCATTGACCTTGGTTGGATTTGCCCTGGTGTCGATCGGCCCGGCCATGAGCGTCATGCTGCGGGGCTGAGCAGGATTGCCCGCCTCGGCCATCAATGCCACGGCCGCGAGTGCTGGTACCGCAGGCTGACACACCGCGACGATATGTGCCCCCGGGCCTATGACCTCCAGAAACCGGATGAGGTGCGCGATGAAATCATCAAGCCCAAATGCGCCATCGCTGAGCGGAGTGTCTCGCGCGTTCTTCCAATCGGTGATGAATATGTCATGCTCTGGCAGCATCACCTCCACAGTGTTGCGCAACAGTGTCGCAAAGTGGCCGGACATCGGCGCCACCAGAAGCACGCGTGGCTGTTCCACCGCGGTGTCCTTGCGAAAATGCAGGAGAGTGCCGAATGGAGTGTCGTCCGCCGCTTCCTCGGTAACTCCCACGAGCCGGTCGCCGATAGCCACCTGATCGATGCGAAAAGACGGCCGTCGATGCGTTAGCCCCGTCTCGGCGAACAGGGCCCAACTCGCTCGCAAACGGTGGAGCAACGAGGGAGTGGCGGCGCTGGATTCAATGATCTTCGCCAAGCCTGCTCCAAACCGCGCGGTATGGCGGAGGGCCTGCAGCAGATCGGCTTGTGCCTGGTAGAGCTGATAAATCATCGACGCACGTGATGCTTGTCCCCGTGGGCGGAGCGGTGTCTAATGCTGCGGCGCAGCATGGCGCAACGGGGGCGGAGAAGCAACATGGCAGCGGCGATGCTTCTGATCAGCAGCAAGAACTACTCCTCTTGGTCGCTGCGAGGCTTTCTTCTGTGTCGCCTGGCCCGGCTGCCGTTCGACGAGAAGGCGGTGGCGCATGACGATCCCGATAACCTTGCCGAGCTTTTGCTGCGATCATCCTCGATCCGGGTGCCGTGCCTGGTGCATGACGGCGTGACCGTATGGGACACACTCGCGATCGCCGAATACCTTAACGAAACCTGTCCCAGCGCTAACATGTATCCCGGCGACCGCATGGCGCGCGCGCGTTGCCGGGCGATTTCAGGAGAAATGCATTCCGGATTTTCGGCGTTGCGCTCATCGCTACCGATGAACCTGCGGATGCACCGGTCCGGCCTGACCCTCTGGTCCGCCGCCCGCGCGGATATCGAGCGGATCACCGAAATCTGGCGGGAGTGCCTTGAAATATGGGGCGGCCCTTGGCTGTTCGGCCGGCAACCGAGCGTGGCCGATGCAATGTATGCGCCGGTCGTCACCCGGTTCCGCAGCTACGACGTCGCACTCGATGTGAATTGCGATGGATATTGCACTCACATCATGGCTTGGCCGGCGATGCAGGAGTGGATTGAAGCGGCGATGCAGGAGCCGGAGCAAATCGAGGAGCTGGACGTGGAGTTCTAGTCCAGCGGCGCTTTCCCCCTTCCGGTGGGCGCCGGCAGTTTCCGGGACCCTTCCTCGGCGATCGCCTTGAAATCGGCCAGCGGGTGGTCCCCCCGGGTTCCATCGAGCAGGTGATTGGAGGTACCTGGTGTTGTGATCCGGACGCTTCGGTACCGTCCCGCCACACTTGAACGGCCATCGTGATGCGTCAGTCCGCAAGCAGGTTCACCACAAAGGCACGAAGGCACAAAGGTTCAATGAACTTTGTGCCTTCGTGCCTTTGTGGTGAATCTGCTTGCGGACTGGCAGCGGCCGAGGACGAAGCGTCAGGATCGCAACGCTAGTACATCGTTTCCAAAATCCGCTTCGTAACCCGTAGCCTTAGCTGATGTTACCTCACACTCCAGCCCGGGCGCGGGCCTTTTCGAAATCGGGCACGTTGCTGGCCGACGCGCCCAGCATCGACGAGCGGGTAACCTTCAGCGCCTCGGCCGCGGCCTCGTTCTCGGCGATCTTGCTCATCACGGCTTCACGCGCGCGCTCGAAATATTCCCGGTTGGTGGCGACGAACTCGCGCGACTTCCGCAGGCCGGCGAGGTAGCCGTTGATCTCCGGCACCACGTAGCGCGCGACCATGTCCCAACTGCGCATGGTATTCTCCGGATTGGCCCAGTCGTGCACGAAGCCCACCACCGTGCCGAAGCCGCCGCTGAGTTCGAGCACGGACTTGATGCGCGTCACCAGGTCGTCGGGCGTGCCGATCGTTGCGACCGCACCATCCGAATATCCCGTCAGGTCCACCGCCTCGTCGGGGGTCTTGAACGGCTTCGACCCCGGGCGTTGCAAGGTGCCGTGGATGTATTCGTTGTGGTGGCGCATCAGGCCGTCACGGGCTTCCGCGCGCGCCTTCTCGCGCGTCTCGGCAATGTGCCAGCTCAGCAGCACGCGCCAGTTCTTGCGATCGACCGTCTTGCCGTGCTTCGCGGCGGCGGCCTCGGCGAAGCCCCATTGCGTCGGCAGCGCGTTGAGGCCTTCATGCGACAACGATCCGATCGAGATGATGCCGATGCCGTGCTTGCCCGCGAGCGTCATGCCGGACGGGCTGATCTGCGAGGCAACGGCGAACGGCATGTCCTCCTGCAACGGCAGCAATTGCAATGCTGCGTCGTTCAGCGTGAACCACTCGCTCTGCATCGTGATGCGCTCGCCATTGAACAAGCGGCGGATGACGGTGATCGCCTCGTCCTGGCGGTCGCGCAGCAGCATCGGATCGACGCCCAGCGTGTGCGCATCGGACGCCAGCGCGCCGGGGCCGGAGCCGAAGATCACCCGCCCGCCGGTCATATGGTCGAGCTGCACCATGCGTTGCGCGACGTTGAACGGGTGATGATACGGCAGCGAGACGACGCCGGTGGCGAGCTTGATGCGCTTGGTGCGTTCGCCTGCCGCGGCCAGGAACATTTCGGGCGAGGCGATCATCTCCCAGCCGCTGGAATGGTGCTCGCCACACCAGAATTCGTCGTAGCCGAGGCGATCCAGATGCTCCACCAGGTCGAGGTCGCGGCGGAATTGCAGCATCGGGTGCTCGCCGATCGGATGGTGCGGGGCGAGGAAGGCACCGAAATTCAGACGCGGCATAATAGTCTCCTGGGGTGGTCGCCGGATGGGATGAGGGCGTTTCACCCGATTGTCCAGCCTCGGTATCGGATCGGCAAGCCTGCCGCGCCCGGACCGGGGCAATCGCGCAAAGGAAGCAAGGGCAGGGGCTTGGCCCCTGGAACCCCACCAAGGGGCTCTGCCCCTTGGATCCCCGCCAAGGGCGGAGCCCTTGGAACCCTTTACTGGATAGGTTGGACGGGAGGGGGACGTGGACCGCGCCGTGGTCGCTGCCCGACCGACGATCGTCGGTCCGGCAGCGACCACGGCGCGGTCCACGCCCCCCTCCCGTCCAACCTATCCAACGAATGGATTGCAAAGGCGCTGCCTTTGCTGGGGGTTCAGGGGGGCAAAGCCCGCTGACGGGTCCAGGGCAGAGCCCTGGCCTTGCTTCCTTCGCGCGATTGCCCCGCTCCCGGCGTCGCTCCTCAGTGCAGGATGAGCGGCAGGCTGAGGACGGACAGGCCGATGAACGTGTAGCCGACCATCAAGAGCAGCAGCGGCACTTCGCTGAGCCACACGTGGTGGCGCGCGCCGAAGGTTCGTTGCGCGATCCGATGGGCGAGATACACGCTGGCGATGTGGCCGAGCAAGATCAGCGCCACCTCGATGTGCCATGCCTGTCCCATATCCAGCGGCGCTTGCTCAGCCAACTGTCGCGGCAGCGCCAGCAGGTTCCATCCCGCACCGAATGGATCGGTGAGCAAGAACGGGATGACCGGCATCACCGTGAGCACCAGGGTCCAGGAGTGTGCCAGCATATAGGCCAATGCGATGGGCACCAGGGAGAATGCAAAGCGCAGCGCCAGGGCGTGCGTTGTCAGACGCCCTCCGGTGACGACGCGCACGATCGCCATCACCGCCATATAGACAGCGAGGTAAACGAACGGTGCCGCGATCAGTCCGCCGCGCTGATAGACGACATAGCCCGGCGCCAGAAGCGCCTGCGCGCGCGCCATGTCGTCGCCCCACAGCGGGTGCAGCCACGTCATCAGGTTTTGCCAGTACAGACCGGCCCAGAACGACGTCTGCCAGACACCGTCATAGGTCGTGCCGGCGAGCATGAACAATACGAACAGCACCAGGCTGATGTGATGTGGTGTTGCCTCCAGCGTCCCGGACAGCAACGGACGCGTGCGAACGTGCCAGCCGCCGTCGCCGGATGCCGTGCAGCGGACATACGCAATCGGCGCCAGCATGCCGCTGATCCGGAAGAACACGCCGAACAATTCCGCGTGGCGGAACCAGGCCGCGCGGCCAAACAGCATGGCGCCGCAAGCGGTGAGGCCAGTGTACGACAACAGCGCCCAGGCGAGCAGGGAAGGGCGGGGCGGCGCGATCAGCTCGAGCCAGGTCAGGGCGAGATAGCAGATGAGGGCGGGCCAATACGCCAATGCGGGCGGATAGTGCAGGATCGGCCGCGTTCCGATGCGCAGCAGACGCAACAGCGTGCGCCATGGATTGACGATCTGGAACACGTCGCCCAGCACGGCGGTCACGACCAAGAGGCCCAGCATCATGCCAACCCAGAACAGAGTCGGAGCGATGTTGGCCACCGGGCTCGGCGTGCCCCACAGACCGGCCGCGATCGTCAGCCCGAGCAACGCGATCGCGCCGGCCTGGCCGGCCGCCGGCAGCACGCGACCCAGGCGAACGACGCGCGCCGGCGGGGGCTCCAGCGCGACCGGCGCGGCGGGCACGACGGCGAGCATTGCAAAGGTCAGCAGCAACGTGACGGCGCAGGTATAGACATAGAGCGAGAACGGAATGGGCAAGTCGTACGGCGTCACCATGGTGTGGGCATGCGCCGCGGCACTGCCGGTGCATGAGGCTGCCGCCACCAGAAGGCCGAGCGTTGCTCGCCTTTTCGCGGGCCTCATGCCATGCGCCGTGGCGTGAGCGGCGCCTGCGGTGTGTCATACCGACCGCCGTGGAGATTGACCCACCGAGACGTGGCACGCGCGTTCCGTGTCATGGCCGGCGGAGGCCAGCCACCCACGGCTTTCTTTCGCGGCGCGCAGCAAAGTCGTGGGTGGCCGGCCTTCGCCGGCCATGACACGGAATGCGCGTGACGTGACACGGAATGCGCGTGCGACGTTGGCCGTACGTCAAATTTTCGGCCGGCGATCGGTCACTCGTTACGCAGCCGCGCCTCACATCACGTCGTCGCCGGGACCGGTCTTCAGCAGGTCCGTGCCGACCAGGTCGGGATTGGTGAAGCGCACCACCTGGAAGCCGTTATCCTGCGAGGTGAACCACACCTCCACCGTGCCGTCCCGCCGCTTCAGGATGCGCAGGAACGACGACGTCCAATCCGCGGTCCTGTTCAGCGTAACGCCGCCGGAGCCGGTGTAGTTCTGCAGATTGGAACCCGGCAGGTCCTTGGTACCCTGGGCCGGCGGCTTATAGTACGCGACCTCGCGCGGGTGATACGGGTCGCGGATGTCGAAGGCGCGCAGGCCGGCTTCGAAGAAGCTGCACACCAGCAGCCGGGCGTTGCGCGCGTCATCCACGTTGCAGTAATGGCTGTCGTAGACGAAGGCCGGATTGGTCGCCTCGCCCATGGTCATGGAGCAATTCGCCGGGTCGTCCACCTCCAGCATCAGTTTGGCGACCTCGCGCGGGTGCGCATCGTCGGAGACGTCGATGATCTTGGGAAAGCCGAACGGCGGCAGTTGCTGCGCGCAGGCGGCGGCGCGGCTGGAGGCACCGCCGCCTCCCGATCCCAGTTCCTGCGTGAAGATTACATAAGGTTTGCCGGCGATGGTGACCGGGAGTGCGGCCTGCGACTGGCCGCCATCCTTCCAGAACAGGGTGCCGAGGGTGCGCACCTGCGGGTTGGGCTTGTGGGCGGCGACGTCGCTGGTGTCGAGCACGATCAGCCCCTCCGGCCCGAACGAGCTGGACCCGACAGGCGCGGTGAAATACCCCGGCTGAGGGCTGTACATCCTGGTGCCATCGGCGTTGAAATTGGGATCGTGCGGTCGGCCGTCGCCGGTGAATTTCCAGGTTTCCACCAGCTTCGGGTGGGCGGCGTCGGTCGTATCGACAATCGGCATGGTGCCGCCGATGCCGCGGAAGCCCTGCGTGATGTAGTAGAAGTTTCCGTCCGGGGTCCAGTTGCCGGCATGCGCGTGGCTGTCCGGGATGTGGAGCGTGGCTTTCAATGCCGGGTGACGGCAGTCGGAGACATCGTAGATCTCGAACGCGTCGCCGATGCCGGTGCCGTGCTCTGCTTCGGCGCCGCCCAGCAGCTTGCGCGCCTGGTTGACGTGCAGCGACTCCCATGGGTCGCGCATGGTCGGGGTGTCGATGTAGTCCACCGGCTTCGGATGGGCCGGGTCGGCAACGTCCACCACCACCACGCCGGGATGTTGCTGATGCGGGGTGTTGGCGGTGTCGTAGTAGGCACAGTCGCCGAACCACGCCATCTGCCAGCTCGCGCCTTCGCCTTGCGACTGGCCTACCAGTTCCATGTTGCAGCGGAAGCCCTGGGCGGAGGCACCGCCGAAGCGTTCGGCGAGGCTGGTGGCGCCTTGCAGTCCGCTTTCGGCGCGGGATCCCGGGCCGCATTTCGCTTTTGGCACTGGAGCCGCCCACGGCGCCGGCGCGGCGGATGGTTCGGCGGCGAGGGAAACTGCGTTGCATGCGAGCAGGAGGACCGCTGCCAGGCCAACAAGCGCGCGCAATGCCGGTAGCGGCATGATCGTTTCTCCCCTTTTCTGTTCCGTGCTGACTTCACGCCAGGTTCCCGGCTGCTGTTCCGTGCTGGCTTCACGCCAGGTTCCCGGCACGACCGAGCATGGCGCCAATCAACGCCGGTGACCAGACGGCGGGCAGCAGACGGCGAGTAGCTTGTTCGCCGCTTGGCGTTACTCAGCGCGCCGCAGGTAAGGCGACATGTTGCAGTGTGTCATGGCCGGCGAAGGCCGGCCACCCACGTCTTTTCTTAGTTCCACACAGCAAAGTCGTGGGTGGCCGGCCTTCGCCGGCCATGACACACTTACTTGGCGCCATACCGGCCATGACACACTTACTTGGCGTCATACTTGCCGACCCCTCGTTAACTGGCTGCTGTGGTGCGTGCGCAGCCGCATGGCCGTCATGCGCGGTGCCGATCGATCGACGCCATCGCCGGGCAACGCGGTGAGCGCGCGATCGTTGGCCTGAGCGATATGTTTCCCGTCGTTGCCAATATGCGGTAGCCTCGCCGCCTCACAGGCGGATGAACCACCGTGCCGCGCACTGCTCTCGCGCTTTGCCTCGCGCTCCTGCTGCCGGCCGGAGCAATGTCACAACCGATCGACCAGGACACCGCCCGGACGTTGCAGCAGACCCTGCAATCCTGGTTCGCCGGGTTGCTCGGCCCCAACCTCGGCGCGGTGCCGCAAAGCCTGCGGGTCACCGCACAGGACGACCACTTCCGCGTCACGCTGCCATTCGCCGACGCGACCGGGGACAACGAGGTCGCCGCCGACGTCCGCCCGCTGGACGGCGGGCGCTGGTCGGTCGATGCGCTGCACCTGCCCGCGGCATCCCGCTTCACCTTGCAAATGCCGGAGCCCGGCGGACCGCCCGGCGTCAAGGTGCCGACCGTCTTCGCGCTCGGCATCGGCACGCAGGACTCCCACGCCGTGCTCGATCCGGCATTCGCCAGCCCGTCGCGCCTCGACGTTGATCTCGGCAATGTCGGGCTGGTGACCGACAGCGCCAGGCAGCACCAGGAACAGCACATCGACCGCTATGAGATGCAGACCACGCTGGAGCCGCGGGACGGGCGGGTGGACATGGTGCACCAGGGCACGCTCACCGGCTGGCGCAGTGCCTCGCGCATCAACGACCAGGCGGCGGTGGCGTTCGGCGCCGACCGCATCGAGGCGCACGGCCGCATCGACGGCATCGACCGCGACCACGCCGCTGCCCTGTTGACCGCGGTGGGTGGCTTGCTTGCGACGTTGCCTCCGGCGGGAGTGGCGCAGCACGGCGACGCGGCGATGTCCGCCCCCGCCCGTGCCGCCCTGCGCGCGCTGATCGAGGCGACGCGCGGCGTCATCACCGGAATGCAGGGCGAGGAGACGATCGAGGGCCTGCACGTCGCGTTTGCCGGGCAGGGCGAGGCGACGGTGCGGCACGTGCGCATCGGTGTCGATGGCGCGGCGCCCGACGGGATGCTGCATGCGGGGTTCGACATTGCGCTCGACGGGATGGCGGCGCAGGACGTGCCGGCGCAGGCCGCAGCATTGATCCCACACCATATCGAGCTGCACCCCAGCGTCGCCGGCGTGTCGCTCGCCGACCTGACGGCGCTGGCGCTGGAGGCGACCGGCCCGGATGCGGACAAGGCTCGCTTGCAGGCGGACGCGATGACGCTGCTGTCGCATGGCGGCGTGACGGTCGGGCTGGATACGCTGGCGCTGGATGTCGGCCCCGCCGAGCTGCACGGCCGCGGCCAGGTCCTGGTGACCGCGCCGGACGCATACCACGCCGAGGCGCATGTCACCGCCACCGGCCTGGATGCGCTGATGCAGCAGGCGCACGGCAATCCGCAACTCGAGCAAGCGCTGCCGTTCCTGGCGATCGCACGCGGGTTCGCGCAGCCGGAGGGCGATCATCTCGTGTGGGACATCGTCGCCGGCACGGCCGGGGTGACGGTGAACGGGATCCCGCTCGGTGGACAACCCGGCCGGGGTCAGCCGGACAAGCGGTAGAGCGTGACCTGCCGCTCGGTGCGGTCTTCCAGCTCCAGCGAGGTCGGCACGCGATAGCTGGCGAAGGCGGTCAGCCCGTCGCTCGGCAGGTAGGCGCGGCCGGGATCGGCGACCCACACCTCGGCCTCGCAAGCCATAGAGCGTAGCCAGGGCAGGATGTGGGCGGTCATCGGCGCCTCGTAGCAGACGTCGCCGCACAGGATGAGGTCCCAGCGGCAGGCCGCGCCGACCACGTCGCCGGTGGTCGCGGTGACGGTGACGCCGTTGGCGGCGGCGTTCAGGTGCAGCGCGGCGATGGCCAGGGCGTCGATTTCAGCGGCCTCGGCAATGGCGCCGGCGCGGGCACAGGCGATGGCGGCGATGCCCCCGCCGGCGGCGAAATCCAGCACGCGCCGGCCGGCGACGATGGCGGGATGGTCCAGGATGTGCCGCGCCAGGGCCTGGCCGCCCGGCCAGGCGAACGCCCAAAATGGCGGATCGACGTTGCGCTGCGCCAGCCAGTCCTCGGTCGCCTGCCAGATCGGGGTGATCTCGGTGGCGAGGTGGAGGGTCAGTTCGGGAACGAGTGGCGCGTGACCGAGAGCGGTCTGGGCGAGGATGAAGGTACCGCCCGCCTCTCCCTCCGCGGGTGGGTGTGGTGCGTGGGTGGGGCTCACACCCACCCCAGCAGGATGGTCAGTGCGACCGCGAGACCGGCCTCGCGATTGGCGCGGAACTGGCGCAGGCAGTTCGCCGGGTCGTTGATGTCGAGGGCGACGATCTGTCGGGCGAGGAGCGCCGCCGGCAGGACCAGCGCCGGATAGAACCACTGGTGCAGCCCGCGCTCCCATCCGGCCAGCGCCAGCAGCAGCAGCATCCCGGCATAGGTGGCCGCCAGGAACGGCTTTGTTTGCTCTCCCAGCACCAGCGCGCTGGAGCCGATGCCGAGCAAGGCGTCGTCCTCGCGGTCCTGGTGCGCGTAGATCGTGTCGAAGCCGAGGTCCCACAGGATCGCCGCGCCGTACAGCAGCGCCCAGGCGCCATCCAGCCGATCTGCGCCGGCCGCGTAGCCGAGCGGGGCGCCGAAGCCGAAGGTGAAGCCCATGGCGAGTTGCGGCCACCAGGTGACTCGCTTGGCCAGCGGATACAGCGCCACCAGCAGGAGCGAGGCAACGCCCAGCGCCTGCGCCAGTCGGTTGAGCTGCAGCAGGATCACCAGGCCGATCGCCAGCAGGGCGGCGAGGAAGACCATGGCGTGGCGGGGACGCAGTGCTCCCGATGCCAGGGGGCGGCCGGCGGTGCGGGCGACGCGGCGGTCGATGTCGCGGTCCCACAGGTCGTTGACCACGCAGCCGGCGGCTCGCATCACGAGGCTGCCGATGCCGAACAAGACGATCAGGCGGATGGCTTCGGCGGGCGGCGGGCCGGAGAGCAGGATGCCCCAGAGGCCGGGGAGGAAGAGCAACCAGGTGCCGATGGGGCGGTCGAGGCGGGCGAGCAGGATGTAGGGCAGCCAGGCGCGCGGCAGCCTCGCCACCCAGCCATGCGTGACGATGTCGGTGTGCGCGGGCATGGCGGGGAGTGTGCGCCGGGGAGCGAGGCGGTTCAATGTGGGGGCGGGGCGGGCTGGTCGTCGTGGCGGCGGGCCTGCCGGCCACCGGTTAGTGCGAGGCGCGGCGCAGACATACGCACCGGACTTCTGCAACGGGCAAGTGGTTGATTCACAGGAGCCAAGCCGGCGTTGCGAAAGTCTTGCAGATTGTGTGAAAACCCTGTGCCTTAACGGCAACAAGCAATATCGTTATCGCGCATGGCGCCAACCTAGAATCATTCGTGCCTATATGGCGTCCGAGGCAATTGAAAGTTCCGTTGTGTCTCGCCGCACCTGAGTTTTCACACAGTCTGCCTGATCAACGATTTCAAGTTCTCGCAGGAACCGATGACCATTGCAGCCGGCTCGACAATCACCTGGGTGAATCACGACGACATTCCCCACAGTATTGTGGTGCCCACGCTCGGCATCCGCTCGCAGCCCATGAACAAAGAGC
>DATHNI010000089.1:0-28347 GCA_035486135.1 Acetobacteraceae bacterium | reverse complement strand
CCGCGGCCCAGCATGCGGCCGGCGCAACGGCGCGGGCCGGCTGGTGGATATGGGCCGGCGCGCTGCGGCGGAATTGAACGTGGCCGCGCCGGGGTGCTTTACGCGCCCGGGGGACCGGGCCTATTGACCGGATACGTGCCGCATTGGGGCGTCGCCAAGTGGTAAGGCAGCGGGTTTTGGTTCCGCCATTCGGAGGTTCGAATCCTCCCGCCCCAGCCACGCATTCCTCGTTCCACGCCAGATGGCGGCGCGTGCGTCCGGTTTTCCTCGCACACCAAATGGGGACGCATCTGCATCACCACTCCAAGACGTGATGCATCTGCAAAGTCGTGACGCAGATGCATCACACTCAAGGTCGTGACACACACGCATCGCCACCCCAAGTGGTGAGGCCTCTGCATCCCACGCCACGTGGCTGCGCGTTGCGGTGTGGCCCACCCGACCCAATAGGCGATCAGTGGACGTCCGAGGACCGCTTGCCTGACTGGCCGCGTCGCGCGCCAAGTCGCAACGGCGACCTGGCGCTTCGTTTACGATGGCAGCCTATGATCGATGATCCGCGTGGCTCTCGCCGTAGTTCTCCTGGCGTGTGGACCGGCGCATCTCACAGATCGCGGCATGGATCTGCTGCCAGTGGTCCAGCCCGGCGGTGTCACCCTGCTGACGCATTTCGGCAGCGCGCTCCTGGGCGATCGCCTGCGCCCGCAACCCATGCAGGCGAAGCATCATCTGGGCGGTTTCCTTTGCGTTCTGGTGTCGCATTGATTGTTTCCTTTCGCGGCAAAACGCATGCGCGATATCGGATATGCGTAGCTGCAAAGGGCGCCGCCAATCCCACCCGTGTGAGCAGGATGAATTCCGGGTCATCGTGACGGCGCGGCCGGCTGTTGGACCAGGAGGGCGCGTTCCCGGCGGCAACCTCCGGCCGGCATCCCAATGGGCCCTATACTACGACACTACGACGGGCAGGGCGCCGGGGCAGGCTGAAACCCGCCCCTGGGCAACTGGCCCAGCGGCTCGTGATGCATGGCTGTGGCCGGGGCCGCCCGGCGGAAGCGGTTGTGCGTGCGCTATCGTGTGGTGTCGAAGCCGAGGAAGCCGGCGTTCGGCACAGGCGTCCCGCCATCATTGGCGAACAGCCGGGGCGTCTGCGGGGCGGCCGGCGCGGTCGCCTTGACGGGCAGCACCGTCGCATTCCTCGCGGCTTTCGCACCCGCTTCCTTGGCCGGCTTGGGCGGGGTCGCCGCCTGAGCCTGCGCCGTCGCGGCCGGAGCGCCGGCGGACGAGTCGCCGCCGCGATAGGACAGCAGCAGGAACGAGATGTCGTTGCGGCCCAGGTCGACCGACAGCTCCATCGGGCTCATGCCCAGCATGTTACGCGCCTCCAAATCCGCGCCCCTGCTCAGTGCATCCCGCGCGGCGGCGACATCGCCGCGGTTGATCGCATCGAACAAGGCGTCGTTCGGCGACATGTCGTTCGGCAGCCGCGTCGCCGGAGCCACCGCGTCGCCCCGCGACGAGGCACCCGGCAGCGCCGGCGGCGGCGCCGGCGCTTGCTTCGTGAGGTCGGGGGTTTGTTGCGCCCGCCGGCTCAACGCCTGGCTAGGATCCATCATACCAATGCCCTGCGCCCAGCCACTGGGTGAGAAGCCCGCAGCCGATACGACAAGGGCGGACAGCAGCACGACGCTGCGCACGACTCGGTTTTCCATGAGCGCAGTATAGCTCAAGCCGGATTCAACCACCAGAACCCTGCATTGAGATATGCGGCGAACCCGCACCAGGCGAGGTAGGGCAGCATCAGCCAGGCCGCGGCCCGGTTCAGCCGGGCAAAGCTGCGCATGGTGATGACGATCAGGACCAGCAGCACCAGCATGACGGCGAGCGCCAGCGGCGGGTTGTGCAAGCCGAAAAACGCCGGCGTCCACAACGCGTTCGCCGCGAGCTGCCAGCCCCACAGCCGCAACGGACGTGCCGCGCCCGCACGGCGCCACACCAGCCAGCCGGCCACTCCGACCATGACGTAGAGCGCGGTCCAGACCGGCGGGAACACCCAGTTGGGCGGCGTGGCAGGCGGCGCGATCAGCGAAGGATACCAGGTGTGGACCGCCCGCGTGACCAGCGCCGCGTCAGCCCCGCCAACCAGCAGGCACAGGCCGACGAACCCGACCAGCGCCAGGATCGGGGAAACCGGCGTGGAGGAACCCGGATAGGACCCCCATTCTTCGGGACCGGTCTGCTGGAAGACACGCATCCTTTCGCGAGTGTGAACGTGCCCGACAAATGTAGGTCGGCGGCGGGAGACTCCAAAGAACAATTACCAGCCGTTGATCCGCGGCCACACTGCAACGACGACGTCGCCGCCATCGATGACATGGTAACGGTCGTGCGCCGCAGCGGTCATGCAAGTGTGATTGGGCGCGATGCGCAGCTTGTCCCCGACGCGCAGTTCGGACAGTTCGCCTGGAGCAAGTTCGATCAGGCCGTGTTCCTGATAGGCGCGCCGCACGATGATTCCCCCGGGGATTCCCCCGCGGATGTCCTCGGGGATGCCCGCGCGGATATCCCCGGGGGCATTGCCAAGCGGCTGGCCTGCCAGGTCCAGTACCAGGCCATAACCATAGTCGCGCGGTGCGGCCTCGGTGCTGCGGTCCTTCGACAGGGCCAGGCCACCGGCATCCACCAGCAGCCGGCCGGGGCGGCGGCCAATGACGCTGGTAACCACCGTCACCGCGATCTCGTCCAGCCCGTTGGTGCCGATCTCCGCCTGGAACAGATCGCCGAACATGTAGACACCGGCGCGCACTTCGGTGACGCCGGCCAGGCCCTCGGCGTGCAGCGCGGTGGGGGAACTGCCCATCGACACGATCGGCGCCGCGTGACCCGCGCCACGCAGGGTCTCCGCCGCGCGCACCACGCCGGCGCGCTCGGCTTCCGCGATGCGCGCCATGTCGCCAATCGAGCGCCCGCTATAGGAATGCCCGGCATGGGTCATCACTCCGCCCAGGCGAGGCCCCAGCGCCGCGGCGATCTCCAGCAGGTCGCCGTCGTCCGGCGTGACGCCGCCGCGCGATTCGCCGGTGTCGATCTCGATCAGCGTGCGTGGCGGCAGCGGGTGCGCGGCGATCGTGGCGGCGGTCTCCGGATCGTCGGTGATCACCGTCACATGCGCGCCGGCGGCGTTCAGCTTGGCGACCTGGTCCAGCTTCTGCGGCGTGATGCCGACGGCGTAGAGGATGTCGGCGATGCCGTGCGCCGCGAAGTACTCCGCCTCCGCCAGGGTGGACACCGTGATGCCGCCGGTCTGGCCTTGCAGCGCCAACCGCGCCACGTCGATCGACTTGGCCGTCTTCATGTGCGGCCGCAGCCCGACACCGTGCCGTCCGACGGCCTGCGCCATGCGGGCGATGTTCCGCTGGAGGATCACGCGGTCGAGCACCAGGCAGGGCGTGGGCAGGTCGGCGAGGTTCATGCGGGCGGCGTCCAGGTTGCGGTCCAGTGGGCATTATCGTCGATCGGCAGCACCGGGCGCGGCATATGGCGCCAGGCGAAGCGCGACAGGATCGGGGAGGTGAGGCCAGGCGCGTCCACTTCCACGATGTCCTCGTGCCGGAAGAACTCGTCGAAGCCGCCGCGGAAGTGGCCGCGCGACTTTACCACCACGACGCGGGCGGCGGCGATGTCGAGCCCGAAGGCTTCGAAGAACACCGGGTCGGCGCACTGGTAACGGTTGGACAGCACGACCACGGTGATTCCGTCGAGGTCGAGTGCCGCCGATGGACCGAGCTCCAGCGTGTTGTCGGCATAGATGCCGCGCCGCCCGCGCACGCTGCCGGCGCGCAGACAGCGCACGGTGGCGGGCGCGGCAAAGGGGTGGGAAAACTCGTCGCCGTCGTCGCGGTTGAAACGTGCGACGAACCGCGCGCCTTCGCCGTGCTGGTGGGCCTCGGCGGCTAGCGCGGGATCGTGGATCACCCCGATCAGGGCATCGCGCACGCCGGCTTTGTGAAAGGCTTCGAGGATCCACATGGTGTTGCCGCGACCGCCGCCGCCGGGATTGTCGGCCACGTCGGCGAAGGCGAGCGCGTGAGGAAAATGAGGATGCTCCCCCTCCCCTTGAGGGCTTGGGCCGCGAAGCGAACCAAGGTTGGGGGGAGGGGGAGCGTTCTTCGTCCCCCCAGTCGCTACGGCCAGCCTGGTTGCCTCTTCCAGTGAGGTAAGGCGCGGGCGAAAGCGCTCGCGCCGCGCCCAGCCGGCTTCGGCGACCTCGCGCGCCAGGGCGTCGGCGGCCTGTTGGTCCGTGGCGGTGACCACCACGGTCAGACCGTTGAACGGCGTGTCGGCGTAGGCGAAGCCCCCCATGACCGAAACGTTCAGCACGCGCCCGGCATAGGGCGGTTCGGTCATGCGTTGCTGGCCGAGGTCGATCAGTTCCCCATAGGGCCGGTTCGGTGCGTCCTTGCCGGTGAGCTGAGTGACGGTCGGCGGCACGATCGGCAGGCGGATGCGGGCGAGATGGGTTGCTGTGCCGGACAGCAGGCGGTGCAGCGTCTGGGCAGCCTCGGCGCCGCGTTCGCGCATGTCGAGATGCGGGTTGGTGCGATAGCCGATGAAGGCGTCCACCAATGCGACGTCGGCGTCCGAGACGTTGGCGTGCAGGTCGTAGGTGGCGACGACGGGGACGCTGTCGCCGGCGATGCGGCGGACCAGCGCGAGCAACGTACCTTCCGGGTCGTGGTCCGCGGTCGTCAGGCCGGCGCCGTGCAGCACGCAATACACGCCGTCGAGCTTCCCCGCCGCGCACAGGCCGGCCTCCCACTGCGCCATCAGGCGGTCGAAGAACGCCTGGTCCACCGGTCCATTGGGCTCGGCCATGGCGAGCACGATGGGAACCGGCTGCCAGGGGCCGGCCGCGTCCATGGCCGCGACGAAGCCGGGGAGTTCCCCTAGCATGCGCGGGGCGGCCGAGCGGGCCTCGTCCAGCATCGCCTGGCCGGAGAGCAGGGTGCGGGTGGAAAAATCGGCCTCGGTGGCGACCGGGGCGAAGCGGTTGCACTCGATCGAAAACCCGAGCAGGGCAATACGTGGTTCCAAGTCGGGTCGTCCTCTCCCGCTACACGGGAGAGGGTAGGGTGAGGGCGATCGGGTCGGCAAGCTGCCGTCTCCTTCCGTCTTGCATAGCGGCTGCCGCTCCAGTGGGGGTGCTTGCACTGGCGGGACGTGGCAGGGTCGCTGACGCGAAAACTAGGGACGACCATGCGCAGAACGATCGTAAAGCTGCATTGCTTTGCTCCCGCATCCACATCATGCGGTGTTCCCGCTGGTTCGGCGCGATCATGCGGTGTTCCCGCCGGTTCGGCGCGCCGCTGATGCCGGAGGACTCGCCCTACTGGCGCCGCAACCTGTACGTCTGTCTGTTCGGCTCCTTCACCAACATCACGGCGATGACGCTGCTGCTGCCGTTCCTGCCGATCTACGTGGCGGAGTTGGGGGTGAAGACGCCCGCTGCCGTGGTGCAATGGTCCGGCATCGCCTACGGGGTCAGCTTCCTGGGCGCCGGATTGCTCGCGCCGGCCTGGGGCAAGTTCGCCGACCTGTATGGCCGCAAGTTGATCCTGATGCGCGCCAGCCTGGCGATGGCGATCTGCATGTCGATGATCGGCACGGCGCAGAACGTCTGGCAGCTTGTGTTCTGGCGATTGCTGGCGGGCGTGCTGGGCGGCTACGCGTCGGGGGCGGTTGTCCTGGTGGCGACGCAAACGCCGCGGAGCCATTCCGGCTGGGCGCTTGGCACGCTGTCCACCGGTGTGCTGGCGGGAACACTGCTCGGTCCGCTGATCGGCGGCGTGCTGCCGGGACTGATCGGCCTGCGCGGCACGTTCTTCCTCGCCGGCGGGGTTATCTTCCTGGCGTTCCTCGCCACCTGCATCTTCATCCGCGAGGACAACCCGCGCAGCGGAGGCCGCAAGCGCCCCGCCGGCCGCAGCGCCTGGTCGATGATCCCCGACCACCGTCCGGTCATCGCCATGCTGGTCACCGCGATGCTGCTGATGCTGGCCAACATGTCGATCGAGCCGATCATCACGGTCTATGTCGCCACGCTGATCCATGGCGGCAACGTCGTACTGATCTCCGGCGTGGTGATGGCAGGGTCGGCGCTGGGCAGCATCCTAGCGGCGCCTCGGTTGGGACGGCTTGCCGACCGGATCGGCGCCTGGAAGGTGATCGTGCTGTGCCTCGCGGTGACCGGTGTGCTGCTGATCCCGCAGGCGTTTGTGACCAACGCCTGGCAGCTTGTGGCGCTGCGCTTCCTGATGGGCATGTCGTTGGCGGGGCTGCTGCCGTCGATCAACGCGACGATCCGCCATAACGTGCCGGACGGCGCGGCGGGCACCATCCTGGGCTACGGCACGTCGGCGCAATATACGGGGCAGGTGGTTGGGCCGGTGATCGGCGGCTTCGTCGGCGGCCATCTGGGGATGCGCGCGGTGTTCCTGGCGACCACCGTGGTGATCTTCGGTGGGGCTGCGTACAACTGGATTGTCAGCCGGCGCGTGGCCGCGGATTTCGACGACGAGGCAGCGAACCGCTGACTGAACGAGGCGTGACGCCGGCCAAGCTGGCCGCAAGCTCGAGTCCGAAGGATGAATACCCATGGTCGAGCCGAACCCAACGAACAAATTTGCCAGGTACGGGACGACCCGAAGTCGTTGTTTGGCGGGCCGGAATTTAATCTCTCGCTTGAATTGGGCCGCGCTGGCAATGACCAGCAAGCTTTGGCGGCGATCTCCCAGCTTTGGTCGTATCCGAACATAGACGGGCCCTGGGCCGACGCAGACACAATCGGTGCGAGTGGACGAAAGGGCGCCATCACCGAGCTCCGCGACACCGAGCTATGGCGCTTCGGGACTCTCCGTCTTGAAGAAGCTACTCCACCACTTCCACTCGTCGTCTACTTAATTCGCGAACAGAGGGCCTCCGCAGAGCAGCGCTCCGCGAAGATTCAGTTTGGTGTTCAGACTCAGGAGCCTTCAGACTGGCTGACCATTGGCATCCCAGTCTATGCGCTTCAGTCACGCTGGCCGGTGAATGGATCTTGCTTGGTCCATCGCGACACAGCCATGGCTCTCAACACTCTGTCGCGCTTTTTCCGGCATGGCCGATCATATCCACCACCGCGCTCCCCTGGCCTGTGGCGTCATTGGCGAGGAAGCGGCAGGATGCTGGCGCCGTCCGAGCCCAACCCGTGCTCAAGAAGCGCATCAGGGCTATCCGCCGCTCGCCTTGCTGACCATCGACGCGATCCAAGAGCGCGGGGGCTTCGTTGTTCCTCCGGATCTTTGGATCCAGTTTGCGCCCAGCGTTGCACCTGTAGCTCTTCCTTCTGGTCTGCTCTACGCACCACCAATGCCGAACGCTGTTCTCACAGGGGCGTAGATGTTGGTCTCTCTAAATCCGGCTTTGATGGCCTGCTGAGCGCAAAGTCTCCTGGCCCAGGGTGAAAGTTACATCCATCGCTTCTCAGTCGTGCGACAGTGTCAAACGCTTGCATAGCAACGCAAGCGCTGTGGCGATAATTCTCAGGGCAATCGCATTTGGGCAGTCGCATCACGCGAGAATACAACAGGACTCGCCGAGGACCGTGGGCCAGTGCAGCAAAGCAAGCAAGCGTTTAACACGGATTTCACGGAGAAGAAGATTAGGCCACGGATTTACACGGAGGAGAGGCCACGTAACATGGGCACCATCGTGCATGCATTCTCGGAATATTTTAATATTCTCTGTGCAAATCCGTGGCTTAATCTTCTTCTCGGCGAAATCAGTGTTAAGCGCTTGCTTGCTTGATTTTTTCGCTGCCCGAGTCCAGACGGACCAGCGGCATACCATCAAACCAGTGCCTGAGCTTTTCAAATGCGAATGCCCTGGGATAATTCCTATGGAAATATGCGAACTCTCCTCATCCCACGCTGAATATTGCCACGTCGCTGCATTTCCAAAATCCAACTACCCCACATCCTCCGCCAGCGCCTGATCCAGATCGGCAATCAAATCTTCTGCCGTCTCCAAACCGATCGACAGCCGGATCACGTCCGGTCCCGCCCCTGCTGCCAGCCGTTGCTCATCCGACAGCTGCCGATGCGTGGTGGACGCCGGGTGCAGGATCAGGCTGCGCGTATCGCCGATATTCGCCAGGTGCGAGAACAACTGCACGCTTTCCACAAGCTTGATCCCCGCCTCGTAGCCACCCTTCACCCCGAAGGTGAACACCGAGCCCGCACCCTTCGGCACATACTTCCGTGCCAGCGCATAGTACGGACTGGACTCCAATCCGGCATAGGAAACCCACGCCACGCGAGGATGCGACGCCAGGAACTCCGCGACCTTCTGCGCATTGGCGCAGTGCCGTTCCATCCGCACGTGCAGCGTCTCGATGCCGGTGATAGTCAGGAACGCATTCATCGGTGCCAGCGTCGGCCCGAAATCACGCAACGCCACTGCGCGCGCTTTGGTAGTAAACGCGAAGTCGCCGAAATTCTCGTAGAACCGCAGCCCGTGATAGGCCGGCTCCGGCTCGGTCAGCGCCGGGAATTTTCCGCTCGCCGCCCAATCGAATTTGCCGCTCTCCACCACGATGCCACCCAGCGAGTTGCCATGCCCGCCGAGGAACTTCGTCGTGGAATGGGTGATCAGGTCGGCCCCATATTCGAACGGCCGGCAAAGGTACGGCGTGGCGAGCGTGTTATCGACAATCAGCGGAATGCCCGCGTCATGCGCGATCTTCGCCACCGGCTCCAGATCGACGATGACGCCGCCCGGATTGGCCAGGCTCTCGACGAAGATCGCCTTGCACCGAGGCGTCAGCGCGCGGCGGAAATTCTCCGGATCGGTCGGATCGACAAAATGGCAGGTCCAGCCGAGCTTCTTGAACGACAAGCCGAACTGCGTCAGTGACCCTCCGTACAAATTCCGCGACGCCACGAACTCGTCGCCCTGCTCCATCATCGTCGCGAACACCAGGAATTGCGCGGCGTGGCCGGATGCGGCGGCGACTGCGGCGCGGCCGCCTTCCAAATTGGCGACGCGTTCCTCCAGCACCGCGACGGTGGGGTTGGTCAGGCGCGTGTAGATGTAGCCGAAATTGTGCAGGTTGAAGAGCGACGCCGCGTGATCCACGTCGTCGAACACGTAAGCTGTGGTCTGGTAGATCGGCGTGCTGCGCGCGCCCGTGGTGGGATCGGGCGCCGCGCCGGCATGGATCGCGCGCGTTTCGAAACCGTAGGAGACGTTGTGCGCCGGCATCGGCCGAGGCTTGGCGCGGCGCTCGGTGGGGGGCTCCGCCGCGCGGTTGCGGATGATGCCGGAGTTCACGCCGCTCCACGACAACTCGCCGCACAACCGGCCGAATTCGATCTTCGGACAGCGGTTCATAATGACTTCCAGCCCGGCGGCCTCGGCGCGTTCAGCCGCCGCGTCGTTGCGGACACCGAGCTGCATCCACACCACCTTGGCGCCGATCGCGATGGCGTCCTCGACGATCGGCGGCACCGCGTCGGAGGCGCGGAAGATGTCCACCATGTCGATTTGCTCGGGGATGTCGCGCAGCGAGGCATAGACGCGCTCCCCCTGCAGTTCCTGGCCGGCGGCGGAGGGGTTCACCGGGATGACGCGGTAGCCTTTGCCCTGCAGGTACTTCATCACGAAGTAGCTGGGCCGGTTCCAATTGGTGGAGGCGCCGACCAT
The DNA here is from genome assembly GCA_035486135.1 of Acetobacteraceae bacterium. Classification (GTDB taxonomy): domain Bacteria; phylum Pseudomonadota; class Alphaproteobacteria; order Acetobacterales; family Acetobacteraceae; genus JASHVB01. Next base: position 18,606 of record DATHNI010000089.1, on the reverse strand, counting down.
GGCGATGGTGCGCACCGTTGCCAGGATGCGGCGGATCTTCGCATCGGAGTAGGAAATGGGGTCGATCGCGGTCATCGAGGTCCTCCGTAACATAACCTCTCCCGCGAGAGCGGGAGAGGTCGAGACGCGCCAGCGGCGAGGGTGAGGGTGATCGGGTCACCACGCTCTATCTGCTGCGTGCCGGCCCGATCACCCTCACCCTCGGTGCTTCGCACCATCGACCTCTCCCGCTTCCGCGGGAGAGGTATCTTTGCAACCTATCTTGCCTGCTGGATCGCCGACAGGATCCAATGACCGCCACCGTGAGCGCGCAGGAAGGTCCACAGCTCGGTCGCGGTGACATGCTCTGTCGGGCTGCCGTCCACCACCCGTCCGGCGATGTCACGTGTCACATCGGTCATGGAGAAGCGCATCGCGACGGTCGCGTAGTCGCGGTTACCCTCGGTCCAGGCCTGCGCCAGGTCGCCTTGCAGCAGACGCACGTTGCGCACTTCGTTGCGCACGCCGCGGCTTTCCTGTTCCGCCAATTGCTCGCCGAAGTAGCTCAGCATCTCCGGCGTCACCATGGCGCGCAGGGCGTTCACGTCATGCGCGGTCCACGCCGCCTGGTTGGCCTGGAGCAATTGCTCGAAGGCCTGGTAGTCGCCGGGCCCGATGGCGAGCGGCTGCGCCCCGCGGCCGCCACCGCTGCTCATCGGCATGGCACCGACACCGGGCGGGCCGCCGTTGCGGGCGAACATCGACGGGCCGCCGGCGAACGCGGGCGACTGGCCGCGGAACAGCCGCAGCAGGAAGCGCACCAGCCACACGACCAGGAAAATCTGCAGCAGGAAGCCGAAGAACCCGAAGAACCCCAGCCCGCCGTGCCAGAAGCCGTGGCCGAACAGCAGCCCGCCGATACCCGCGCCGATCAATCCACCCATCAGGCCGGACATGAACGGAGACCCCGAGCGATAGCCATATCCTGGGCCGGTGCTGTAGCCCGGCGAGGGATAGTTCGGCGTCATGCTGCGCTGAAACGACTGGCCGGAGTTGGGCGCCGTCGCCGTGGACGGCGGCGCCGACCAGGTCATGCCGCCGCGGCTGCCGAAGGAACCGCCGCTGCCCAGCCTCGCCTCGGCGAGGCCGGGTGAGAGCGCCAGCGCCAGAGCAATGACGGTGGCGATCAGGATGGACGTGCGACGCATGGGAACTCACTGAGTTGTAAACGCCGGCGTAATATGGGCGTGACAAGCCGCCACGGACAGGGGGTGCCCGGCAGGATGCCGGGCGCTGCCTGTCAGGCCCCCGCCATCGTCATCCCGTCGACCCGCACGGTCGGCGAGTCGGTGCCGCGGCGGAACCGCAGGTCGTCGGCCGGCGTCAGATGCGCGAACATCTCCAGCAGGTTGCCGGCGATGGTAAGCTCGGCGACCGGCTCCGCGATCGCACCGTCGCGGATCATGAATCCGGCGGCGCCGCGGCTGTAGTCGCCGGTGACGCCGTTCACCCCCATCCCGATCAGCTCGTTGACATACAGGCCCAGCTTGATGTCGGCCATCAACTCGGCCGGGCTCAGCGGGCCGGCGTCGAGATACAGGTTGGTCGGCGAGGGCGACGGCGGCCCGCCGGTGCCGCGAGCCGCATGCCCGGTGGAGACCATGCCGAGCTGCCGGGCGGACCGGCTGTCCAGCAGCCAGGTTGTCAGCACCCCGTCGGCGATCAGGTCGCGCGCCTCGGTGGGGGTGCCCTCGCCGTCGAACCGGCGGGAGCGCAGGCCGCGCACGCGCAGCGGGTCGTCGTGCACCTCGATGCCGGAGGCGAAAATGCGCTGGCCGAGCTTGTCCTTCAGGAAGCTGGTGCCGCGCGCCACACCGGCGCCGTTGATCGCCCCCGCCAGGTGGCCGAGCAAGCTGCCGGCAACGCGGGGATCGTAAACCACCGGCAGCCTGGCGGTTTTCGGGCGGCTCGGGTTGAGCCGCGCCACTGCCCGCTCGCCCGCGCTGTGGCCGATTTTCGACGGCTCATCCAGGTCGGCCAGGTGCACGGTGCTGTGCGAGTCGTAGTCCCGCTGCATCGCCGTGCCGCTGCCGGCCAGCGCGGCGGCGGACACCGAGTGGCTGGTGCGCACCTGCCGCCCGGCAAACCCCGCGGACGTTACCAGCACCGCTTCGGTGCGGCCGAACCCCGCTTCGGCGCCCTCGGAGTTGGTGACGCCATGCACAGCACGCGCCGCGTCCTCGGCGGCGGCGGCGCGGGCGACCAGCGCCTCCGTGGCGGGCTCACCTTGGTCTTCCAGGTCCAGGGCAATGTCCCGCGGCGGCGCGGCGGTGTCGGCCAGGCCGGCGTAGGGGTCCTCCGGCACCACGCGGGCCATGGCGACCGCGCGCTCGGCCAGTTCGGTGAAGCGGGCCGGGTCTATGGTGGACGCCGACACGATGGCGGACTGCCGGCCCAGGAAGACGCGCAGGCCGAGGTCGCGGCCTTCCGCGCGCTCGACATGCTCTGTCTCGCCCAGGCGGCGGGCGACGGAGAGCGAGGTGCCGGAGATCAGCACCGCATCCGCGGCGTCCGCGCCGGCGGCACGTGCGCGGGCGATCAGGTCGGCGAGGAGGTTCAGGGCGTCCATGATGATCTTTCTGCTGTTCGGTGCAGCGCGGTCCTGGCGCCTATGCAAGCCTTACGACGGGCGAGTACCGTTCGAGCTTCCGGTCCACGGTGTAGAGGTAGGCAGGCTCCGTCATCGCCTGTGCCACAATAATGCGATCAAATGGGTCCTTGTGGTGCAGCGGCAAGTCGGCGACGGCAGCCGCGGCCCGCCACTGCACCGCCAGCTCCGCGAAACCGCGCGTGATCGCCTCGGTCGCCACGCGCTCGGGACGGACCGTGAAGCCGGGACGACCGAGATTGGTCTTGAAGGCCACCTCCCAGATGCTTGCAGCGCTGAACAAGACTTCGTTCTCCGGGTTGACGATGATCTGGCGCATTTGGTCGGATAAGCGGGCAGGCTCGGCGAGCGCCCATAGCAGGAGATGCGTATCGAGCAGAAGGCGCATCAGCGCCCTTCGAACCCGGCCAGCACGTCGTCCGGCAACGGGTCGTCGAAGTCGTCGGGGACCGTGAATTCACCAGCCAACGTCCCGAGCTGGCGAGGTTGCTTCGCTGGGGCGATAGGAATCAGTCTGGCCACTGGCTTCCCGGCCTTGGCAATGATGATCTCCTCGCCAGCTGCCACCGCGTCGAGCAAGCGGGATAGCTGGGTCTTGGCGGCGTGAACGTTGATGGTTTCCATAGGCTGTTCGCGAGGTTGACTTGGCTAAGTTTAGTCCGCGAAAGCGCGACCGCCAAGCGGTCGCCGCCGTTGCCATGCGGTAACGGCCCCTGGCGCAGTGCGCTGCCCCTTATTGTCCCAATTTGCCTATCGTGCCCGAATCCCTGGACGAGGCTGGGACCGGCTTCTCCCAGGGCTCCGGGTCGGAGCGAGTTACGCCTAATGCACGGTCATCACGGCCGGACCGACGAAATAGAACCCAACGCCGATCACGATCAGGTAAACCAGCAGCACCAGGGTCCAGCCGAAGTTGTGCCGGATCACCTCGCCTTCATTGCGCACGAACTTGCTGGTCGAGACGCCGACGCTGGCGGTCTGCGGCGCGATCGGCTTGCCGATCTCGGCGCCAACCGAGTTCAATGTCGGCAGCAACAGCGGCGGGAAGCCAAGCTGCACGCCGACCAGTGCCTGGAACTTGCCGAACATGGCGTTGGTCGACGTGTTCGATCCCGACAATGCCACCCCGATAAAGCCGAGGATGGGCGCCACCACGATGAACCACGTGCCGAGGTAGGAGAATCCTTTGGCGAGCGACGAGGCCATGCCGGAGTAGTTGAAGACATAGGCCAGGCCGAAGATGAAAAAGCCTACCAGCAGCGCACCCCACATCTGCCGGAACGTCTTGGCGAACAGCGCGCCGATGTCGCTCGGCTTCAACTTGCCGGCGACGCCGAGCAAGACGCAGATGATCAGCCAGGACGCCAGGATCGCGCTGCCGCCTACCCACGGGGCGAACTTGAACGCCGCCGAGATGGTGGCCTTGGTTTCCGGCGCGGTCGCCTGCACCTGGACGAAATACCAGCCGACTGCCGGCAGGCTGGACCACGGCCCGGTCCAGGCCGCGACCACCACCACCAGCACGGCGAACGGCATCCAGGCCAGCAGCACTTCGCCGGTCGTCAGCCCGTGTTCGCGCTCGGCTTCCCGCGCCAGTTCCGCCGCGCTGACCGGGATGCCGCCATGCCCCAGGATGCGCGCCGGCCGCCAGACCTTCAGCAGCAGCAGCAACGCGCAGAAGCACACGATGGAGCCGGTCACGTCCGGCAGGTACGGCCCGAAATAGGTGGCGACCGGCCACTGGCCGAGGATGTAGCCAAACGATCCGACGATCGCGAGCGGCCAGCCGTCCCTGAACCCTTCCTTGCCGGAGACGAGGTAGATCAGCACCCAGGGCGGCAACAGCGCCAGGATGGCGACGACGCTGCCGACCGAGCCGGACAGGGCCAGCAAGGGGTAGCCGGTGACCGCGGCGATGGCGATGATCGGCGCACCGAGCGCTCCGTAGGACACCGGCGCGTTGTTGGCGATGGCCGCGACGCGGATGGCGTCGAGGTCCTTCAGCCCCAGCGAAATGAGGATCGGTGCCACCACGGCCCAGGGATAGCCGAAGCCGACAAGGCCTTCGAGCAAGGCGCCGAACGCCCAGGCGAACAGCATCGTCTGCACGCGGATGTCGAGCGTGCCTTGCGAGATCAGCCAGCGCCGCAGGTTCTCGAACAGGCCGGTGAGGCCGAGCGTGTTGAACAGCATCAGGCCCCAGAAGGTGATCCAATCGACATTCCAGACGCCGGTCGCCGAGCCATACAAATACGCGCGAATGCCGGTGTCGAACGGCATGTGCCAGACCCAGGCGGCGAGCACGAACGTGACGATCGACCCGAGCAGTACGGCGAGCCAGGCCGAAACACGGAAGACGGCCAGAAGCACGAGCAAAAAGACAACGGGTATCAGGGCAACGAGGCAGGTGAGCCCCAGGTTGCCCGTCGGATCGACGGTTTGGCTGAACATGTTTCCCCCGTTAGCGCCGTGGATCGGGCGTCGAACTTTTAGGCTGGATCGGCGATAGGTGCTGGATCGGCGGTAGGTACGGCACGAGAGTCGCCTCGGACGTGGTTCCCGGCTCGCAATATCGCTTACGATCTGCGGAATAACGGTTCAAGACGGCATCAGTGCCAAATCGGGCGTCTTTGGTTGGCTGGCCTTGATTTGGATCAATCGCGGCGAGATTTTTTGACAATTTGCACTGCTTGGCCTCGGTCACGAAGTGGAAGAGCGCGTAAGTGCACCCGGCGGGACGTAGCAACGGTGCTCCGCCACCCCGACGATGCGGTCATGCTCCAGGCCCGTGGCGAGGAACGCCACGACGTTGGACACCGTATGGTGCCACTTGGTGGTTGGCGGGGGCGGCCCGGGTCGGCAATGGCGATAGTGCCGAAGTCCGCACCGGTGTCGGGGGAGACGCCGGGGGGGTTAGGAGCCGGTCGTCGCGTTTCGGTCCCGCGAGGAATTATCCGGCTATGACAGCACGTCAGTGCCGGCTGCGCGCAGGCCTGCGCATGTTCCGCGTAGCCCATGATCCCGCCATAGTCCGGACCCTGTGCCGGATAAGCGATGTGTTGACACTCACCGCCCATTCAGCGCGCCTCGACGACTGCTTCGAGGCAATTATTCTTCCAAGTGTTGAAAGATCGCGTTGGGCATGCCTAGCTGTCGCTGCTACCAGGAGGGGCATCATGGGCTATGCAGGACATGTGCAGGCCTGCGCGGCGCTTGCTGCGGTCAGTTCGATATCGCGGCAGCGCTGGTGCCCGGCGCGACGGTCCCGGTTCGGGTGAATCGCGCATCCGGGCTCGCCGAAACGGTGCATTTGCTCACCGGCGTCGATACGCGGCGTGAGGCGGAGTGGGTACGCAACGGCGGCATCCTGCCCTACGTGATGAACGAACTGGCCGCTTCATGAGCATCGCGGGGACAAGCGTAACGGCCCGGATCTGCGAAAGGATTGTCGCGTGCGGCCGCGCGCTGCTCGACGGAAAAGTGCTGTCGGCGGCACGGCAATTGTTCCTCGACGGGATTGCCGTGGGGGTCGCGGGCGCGCGGCTGGAAGCAGCGCCGCGCATCCTTGCCGAGCATTTCGCCGATCCGCTGACCGGGGCAGGCGGCGGCTCGGCAGCGTCGCTGCTGGGACTGAACGCGCGGCTCGGCGCCGTGCCGGCGGCCCTGGTCAACGGCGCGGCGATGCACGTGCTCGACTTCGAGCCGATGTGGCTGCCCGCAACGCACGCTCTGTCGCCCGCGCTCGCACCGGTCCTGGCGCTTGGCGAGGCACTCGGCAGCAGCGGCGCGAAGATCCTGACCGCCATGGTGCTCGGCATCGAAATCCAGGGACGGTTGCGCGCGGCGGCCGGAGCGCTGGAATCGCACGAGCTGCGGTTTCATCCGCCCGGCTTTGTCGGCCCGATCGGCGCGGCGGTCGCCGCCGGGCACCTGCTGGACTTCGACGCCGCGCAGTTCGCCAACGCGATCGGCATCGCAGGATCGCGCTGCGGCGGATTGTTCATAAACCTCGGCACGATGACCAAGGCGACGCACTGCGCTTATGCCGCGGCGCTCGGCCTGGAAGCCGCGTTGCTCACACGGCGGGGCTTCACCGGCTGCCCTACGCTTTTCGATCCGGCGCCGCAGGACTACGCGGGGGCGTTCTTCCCACGCGGCTTTGCCGCGGAGACCGTGCTCGACTTCGGAGCGCCGTTCCGGATCGTTGACCCCGGCTACGCGATCAAGATTTTCCCTGCGAAGTTTTCCACGCACTACGCGATCACGGCTGCGCTGATGGCGCGGCCGCAAATCCCGTCACCCGACGCGATCCGCGCCGTGCGGATCACCGCCGCCGATGTGCCGTCGAGCGATCGTCCGCACCCGCGCAGCGGCCTCGATGGAAAATTCAGCCTGCAATACACCGCCGCGGCTGCCTTGCTGGATGGCCATGTCGGGCTGTCCAGCTTCACCGACGAACGGCTGGCGCGCGCCGACATGCAATCGTTGCTTGGCAAGATCACGGTGACCCTGTCGCGCGACATTCCCAGCATCTACACCGCGGGCCGTTACCTCGACATGGAGGTGACGCTACAGGACGGCGCCGTCGTCCGGACCCGCTGCGAACGGCCGCGCGGATCGTGGGGCGCGGCGCCGATCACCGAAGACGAGCATCACGCGAAGGCGCGCGACTGCCTCGCGACCTGGCTTGCACCCGACGCCGTCGCGGCGTGCATCGCGCGGTGCGACGACATCGACAAGCTTGACGCGCAAGGCGTCAGCGCGCTGCTGCGCCTGGCCAGCAGCGGCGGGGCAACGCCACGCGGCTGACGTTCATCTGTCATTGCGAAGAGCGAAGCGGTCCCAGGTTGAGCCGGGGACCGCTTCGCTTCGCGCAATGACAGGAAGTGAGGCGCGCGCGCAGCGAGGCGGGGGCACCGGCCGCCTGCGCGCTGGTTACTGCAAAAAGCCAAGCAGGCATCACGGAAAGTTCAAAGGTGGACGGCTGGTTACGAAATGGCGGGGAATACCCACACTGATTACACCTCGCCCGAAAATGGCGCCTGACTCGGTTCGATGAGGAAGGATCGCAGCACATGACATATCGCATTGCCGGCCACCGCGTGATCCTGCCGACGCTGGCCGCAGTCGCCGCCGTTTTGCCGCTGGCCATCGGCCACGCCCAAACGAGCAACGGCCAGACGGAAAACACGACCACCGGCGCCACGCCGACCGGTGGTGCCGCGCCGACCACCGCCGCCACGCCGACCGGTGGTGCCGCCTGCGACAATGATACCGGCATCACCCTGCCGCCCGGGTTCTGCGCCACCGTGTTCGCCGACAAGCTCGGCCACCCGCGGCAGATGGTCGTCGCGCCCGACGGTGTGCTCTACGTCAACACCTGGAGCGGCCGGTACTACCAGAACGACACGCCCCCGCCCGGCGGCTTCCTGATCGCACTCAAGGACACGCATGACGACGGGCACGCCGATGTCGTGCAACGCTTCGGCGAAACGCCGGCGACCGGCGGCCACGGCGGCACCGGCATCGCCATCTACAAGGACGGTCTCTACGCCGAGATCAATGATCGCATCGTGCGCTATCCACTCAGCAACGGTGAGGTCGCGCCGCAGGGTCAGCCGGCCACGGTCGTCACCGGCCTGCCGCTGAGCGGCGACCATCCCATGCATCCGATGATCATCGACGGCGCGGGCCATCTGTATGTCGACATGGGCTCTGCGACGAATGCCTGCCAGCGTGCGAACCGCATCCCGCATTCGCCTGGCATCCAACCGTGCACCGAGTTGGAGACCCGGGCCGGCACCTGGCGCTACGATGCCAACAAGACGGACCAGCATTTCTCGGCGGCGGAGCGCTATGTGACCGGGCTGCGCAACGGCGAAGGCTTCTCGTTCGACGCGCAAGGGCGCCTTATCGCCACCCAGCATGGCCGCGACCAGCTCTTCGAAAACTGGCCCAACCTCTATACCCAGGACCAGGGCCAGAACCTGCCGGCGGAACAGTTGGTGGTGGAGCATCAGGGCGACGATTTCGGCTGGCCTGAATGCTATTTCGACGGCTACCAGCAGAAGCTCGTGCTGGCTCCCGAATACGGCGGCGATGGCAAGAAGGTCGGGGTCTGCGCGCAGAAGCAGGCGCCGATCGCGTTCTTCCCGGCGCACTGGGCACCGAACGACATGAAGATCGACGCCGGCACGCAATTCCCGATGGGCTATCGCGGTGGTGCCTTCATCGCCTTCCATGGCTCATGGAACCGCGCGCCCGGGCCGCAGGGCGGCTACAACGTGGTGTTCCAGCCGCTGGCTGATGGCAAGGCGTCAGGCCATTGGGTGGTGTTCGCGGATGGCTTCGCCGGCCAGCACAAGGATCCCGGCGGCGCGCTGCACCGGCCGACCGGCCTGGCCTTCGCACCGGACGGTTCCTTGTATATCTCCGACGACAAGGGCGGCCGCATCTGGCGCGTCACCTACCACGGCAGCCCCGACGCCGCCGTCATGGCAGCCGCTGCTCCCGCGGGCCAGGCGGAGGGCACATCGCCCAACGTGCTGCCGCCGGAAGGCATCCATCCCAATGCCGGCAACCAACTCGCCGATCTGCGGCCGCCTCCAGGCGTAACGCGAGCGCAGCTTGCGCGCGGCGAGAAGATCTACCAGGGCCAGGCCGACAGCGCCACCTGCGCCGGTTGCCACGGCATGGACGGCAAGGGCACGCCGATGGGCGCGGATTTGACAAGTACGAAATACCTGTGGGGCGATGGCAGCCTGCAGTCCATCGATCACATCATCATGACCGGTGTCCCGCATCCCAAGGCGCACTCCGGCGTGATGCCGCCGTATGGTGGCGTGACACTTTCGCAGACCGATACCGCGGACGTCGCCGCTTACGTGTGGTCGCTGAGCCACCATCGCCAGGCGTCGGCGACAAAGTAGGGCTCGCCGCGGGCGTGATGGGGGCGGTCACACCTGCAGCTCGGTTGCTGGAGGCCGGCACCGGCCAAGCCGGCAGTCCGATGCACGCCGAAGCGTTTCGCTGTGATCGCCCGCCGAGCGGCTCGCCCGTGACGCTGCCACAACCGCGTGAGGCATCCTGGGGACGCCGGGCGATCTGGAGGCGCATGACGGCCTGTTGTCCACTCTGCCCGGGCCAACCAGCATCCGATGTTCCGGACCCCGGAGGGTGCGCAGGCTGTGCCGATCAAGGGCCGCGTTCGTTCAAAAGGCAGATATCGTTCTGTTCGCGGCCCCCGGTGGCGGCGGCCTGATCCTGGCCCCTCTGCCGCCAAACATCCAGGCTGTTACAGACACATCAAGCAAATCCTTGGCTCGGCGCGTGAGTTCCCCCCGGGGCTGCGTTCCTGGCGCCCCGGGGTCGGATTTCACCGCTTGCCGCACAATTCTTCATCGCAGCACAACCCTACGCCCAGGAACACCCAGCACTCACCTACCAGTCGTCTGTGCTTGTCACGAGCCGCTGAGCTCGCAGCAGCGCGGGTCAGGACCACCACGCATAGCACCTGAATTCACTCGGTCGGCGCGCCTGGCCGGTCTTTCCGGAGAGTCCTCCCATGGGAATTGTCCGCTTCGTGCTGAGGTTTCCGCACACCTTCTATGTGCTTGCCGGACTGATGCTGTTCCTTGGCGTCAGCGCCATTCTGGTCACGCCCAAGGACATATTCCCGAATATCAACATCCCCGTGGTCTCGGTGATCTGGCAGTACACCGGGCTCTCACCCCAGGAGATGGAGCAGCGCGTCACCACCTATAGCGAGTACGCGATCAGCAGCAGCGTGAACGACATACGCAACATGGAAAGTCAGACGGTGGAAGGGATCGCGGTGCAAAAGATCTACTTCCAGCCGAACGTCAACGTCGACCTTGCCATTGCGCAAATCGTTTCGGCGACCAACGCTATCCGCGCCCTGATGCCGACCGGAATCGAGCCGCCGATCGTCGTTCAGTTCAATGCGTCGTCTGTGCCTGTGCTTCAGCTTTCCTTGAGCTCCGATACGCTCAACGAGCAGCAGCTCTACGATTACGGCCTGTATCAAATTCGCCAGCAGTTGGCCCCGATCCCTGGCATCACGCTGCCCACGCCGTATGGCGGCAAGTACCGCCAGATCATGGTCAACCTCGACCCCGACGCGCTGCGTGCGCGCGGCATCACGCCAAACGACGTGGTGAACGCAGTCAACGCCCAGAGCCTTACCTTGCCCTCCGGCGACGCGAAGATGGGCAAACAGCAGTTGATCGTGCGTGTGAACGCGATGCCCCTCACGGTCCAGGAGCTCAATCGCCTGCCGATCAAGCAGATCGGCCCCAGAACGGTCTATCTCTCCGACGTGGCGCACGTGGCCGACGACTGGGCGGTGCAGCAGAACATCGTGCACGCCGAAGGCAAGCGCGCGGTATTGCTCACCATCATCAAGAATGGCGACGCTTCAACGCTCGACGTGGTGAACCGGGTGAAAGCCGCGCTGCCAGCAATCCAGAAAGCCGCACCGCCAGGCATGCAGATCCATCTGCTGTTTGACCAGTCGGTGTTCGTCAAGGAGGCGATCACGAGCGTGCTGCGCGAGGGCGCGATCGCAGCCGGCCTGACGGCGCTGATGATCCTGGTGTTCCTGGGCTCGTGGCGCTCCACCCTCATCGTGATGGTCTCGATTCCCCTGTCGATCTTGACTTCGATCGCAGTGCTCTCTGCACTCGGCGAGACCATCAATACCATGACCCTCGGCGGGCTGGCGCTGGCCGTCGGCATCCTGGTCGACGACTCGACCGTCACGATTGAGAACACGCACCGGTTGCTCGAGGAAGGGCACCAATTCGATCGCGCCGTGTTGGAAGGTGCCGCCGGGATCGCGGTGCCGACCTTGATTTCGACACTCGCCATCTGCTGTGTGTTCGTCTCTGTTTTCTTCCTGCAGGGTGCGTCGAAATATCTGTTCACGCCGCTCGCGATGGCGGTGGTGTTTGCCATGCTGGCCTCCTATGGCATCTCGCGCACCTTGACGCCGATCATCATTCGCCTGCTGCTACGCGGGGAGCATGACTATCAGGGGCCGAAAAATTGGCTCGGCCGCTTCCACGATCGCTTCAACGAGCACTTCGACCGCTTTCGCGACTTCTACGCCTGGGTACTCACGGGTATTCTGCGCCACCGCGTGCTTACGCCGTTGGTCGCGGGATCGGTGGTGGCAAGCGCGGTGGTGGTTGCCATGTTCGTAGGCTCCGATTTCTTCCCCACCATCGACGCCGGACAGATCGAACTGCACGTTCGTGCGCCGGCACGCACCCGCATAGAGTACACCGAGCAAATCTTTCACGCCGTCGAAGCCAATATCCGCCGGGAGATCCCGTCCAAAGACCTCGGTCTCGTGCTCGATAATATCGGCCTGCCGCAACGCGTGTACAACCTTGCCTACACCGACGGCAGCACGATCTGGGCGAACGATGGTCAGATCCTGATCCAATTGAACGAGGGACATGCGCCTACCGCCGATTACATCAAGAAGCTGCGGCGCGAGCTCGCCGTCAACTTCCCCGATGTGCTGTTCTACTTCCAGCCCGCCGACCTCGCGACTCAGGTGTTGAACTTTGGCGTGCCCTCCCAGATCGACGTCCAGGTTGTGGGCCGCGACCGCGCTGCCAACGAAAAGATCGCCAAGGAACTCGCGACGCGCCTCGCGACCATCCCCGGCATCGTGGACAGCCATGTCCAGCAGGAGCTGGACGCTCCGGAATTGTTCTACGCGATCGACCGCACGCGCGCGCAAGAACTCGGCCTGAATATCAGCCAGATCGCCAACAACATGAACATCAGCCTAAGCTCGTCGGAACAGGTTTCGCCGAATTTCTGGTCTGATCCGAAGAATGGAATTCCGTACTATTTTGCGGTGCAGACGCCGGAATACCGTATCTCGAACAAGCAACAGCTCGACAACACGCTGGTTGCCGCATCTCTCTCGGGCAACGCGGTGGTGCCGGATCTGCTTGGCAACGTGGCCACGGCAAAGCGGGAAGCGGTGCAAACGGTCTACACCCATTCGAATATCCAGCCGGTGTATGACGTGTATGCCAGTGTGCAGGACCGCGACCTCGGCAGCGTCGCCAAGGCGATCCAGAACGTGGTGCGGCAGATGCAGGGCAAGCTTGGTCCTGCCGACCACATAGCGATCCGTGGCCAGATCGCCAGCATGAACCAGGCATTCGGCAACCTGACAATCGGCCTGTTGTTCGCTGCGGTTTTTGTCTACGCGCTCATGGTGGTCAATTATCAGAGTTTCCTTGACCCCCTCGCGGTGCTGCTGGCGCTGCCCGGCGCAGGGAGTGGCCTTATTCTGCTGCTGTTTGCCACCGGAACCACGTTTAGCGTGCCCTCGCTGATGGGCGCGATCATGGCGATCGGCGTCGCGTCGTCCAACTCAATTTTGCTGGTCACCTTCGCACGCGAGCAGCGCGAGGCCGGCATGAACGCTTTCCAGGCCGCGCTGACGGCCGGGACAACGCGCTTGCGCCCAGTGCTGATGACTGCCGCCGCGATGATGGTCGGCATGCTGCCGATGGCGATCGGCGGCCCTGGCGAGGAGTCGAACGCCGCGCTGGCGCGCGCGGTGATCGGCGGCGTGATGATCGGCACGATCACCACCCTGTTGTTCGTCCCTTACCTCTACTCGGTTATCGGCAAGTTCGAACGCCGCAGCGCCGAGCTGCCGGAAGACCTGATGAAGTTGGGAATGCAGCCATGAACGACATGCCCTCACAGACCGAGCTTCTGCCAAATGGGCCGGAGCCATCGATGCAGTCGCCTGACCCCCTCCTGGAACGCCGTCGCCGCCGCACCGGCCGGCTGCTTGGGCTGGCTGCGGTGTCCGGACTCGCCCTCTTGGTCGGCCTCGGCGCCCGCAGCTACGCGCAACGCGAAGCAGCGGCCAACGCCACCCTGGTGGCGCAGCGCGATGCGGTGCCCGTAGTGCGCACCATGGTTCTCAGCGCGGTGGATACGCCGCGCGACGTCGAGTTACCGGGCTCTACCCAGGCGTTCGATTCCGCAACATTGTACGCGCGCGCGACCGGCTATATTGCCAAACGCAACGTCGATATCGGCAGCCGCGTACGGGCCGGGGCCGTCCTGGCGGTGATTGCGGCGCCCGATCTCGACCAGCAGCTTGCCCAGGCGCGTGCCGAGCTCGTGCAGCTGCAGGCGAGCGTGTTGCGAGCCCAGTCGTCCGCTAAAGTGGCCTACGACAATGCTTGGCGTACTGCGCAGACGGCCAAGGACGGCTGGACGAGTCAGCAACAGGCCGACGTCGATCGTGATACTCTATTGGCGAATACCGCCGCACTGGCGGTTGCACGTGCCAATGTTGTAGCGCAGCAGGCGCAGGTGGACCGGTTGGTGCAACTGACCGGCTTCGAGCAAGTCATTGCGCCGTTCGATGGCGTGATGACCAGCCGCCAGATCGATGTCGGCAGCCTGGTGGCGGCAAACGACAACAGCGGCACTCCACTGTTCTCGATTGCGCACACCGATGTGCTGCGTGTGCAGATCTATGTGCCGCAGGACGATTATTTTGGCATGAAGGACGGCGACGAAGCAGACGTGACGGTGCCGGAGCTGCCGGGGCGGGTATTCCATGGAACGCTCGCGCGCAATGCGAATGCACTGCAGTCCGACACGCGGACCGTACTCGCCGAGGTCGATGTGGACAACAAGGACGGCGCACTGGCCCCAGGCGTTTACACGATCGTCCACCTGCACGAGCCGCGGCAATATCCCGTGATCTCGGTGCCGTCCCAGGCTATCATTTTCGACGATGCCGGGCTGCAAGCGGCGGTTTACGACAAGGGTGTGCTCCACCTGCGCCGGCTCGACGTCGCGGCTGATAACGGTGCCACCCTCGAGGTGCGGAGCGGCCTGCAGTCGGGCGATCGGCTCATCCTCAATCCCCCGATTGGCGCCACCGACGGCATGCGCGCAACCACGGCCCCCGCGCGGATCTCTTGACCGTGTGCATAGCGGCTGCGCGTGTGCGCAGCCGCTAATTTACTCATCAGTCGGTAAGTAGGAGGACCCTGCCAGTGGTGTCATGACCGGGCTTGGCCCGGTCACCCACGTCTTTTCTTTGTGCCGCACTGAAAAGTCGTGGATGGTCGGCCTTCGCCGACCATGACACATTACTAAATGTCGCCGTACTTACCGACTGCTGAGTAATGAGCGAACCGGCCCTAGGCACGCGGCTCTACGTCCCATCATGGCCCGACCCGGGGCGGCGCCGCTGCGCCCATCGATTCCGCGGCGATTTGCTCCAGGCTCTTCTTCCTGGTCTCCGGCCCCATGATGGCAATGGCCAGGGCGCCCAGCAGGAAAATCACCAGCGAGCTGTAGAACACGCCGGCGATTCCGAACCGCTGGAACAGCGACGCAACCATGAACGGCGACAGAATCGTCCCGGCGCGCCCGAAGGCGTTTGCCAGCGCGGAGCCTTGCAGGCGCACGCTGGTGGGGAACATTTCCGGGATGTAGGAAGCGATCGTCATCGCAATCGCGATGTTCGCCGTCATCACGAACAGGAAGCCGACGATCATCAGCTCGATGACATCGACGGAATAGGCATAGACGATGCCGATCAGCCCGAGGGACACGTACAGGAAAACGTTTGTCCACTTCCGGCCGAAATGGTCGCCGAGATAGCCGGCCAGCAGATTGCCGGGGATGGCGCCGAGCTGCATCACAAACGCGAATGCCAACGTCCCGACGATCGGGAACCCGGCTTTGACAAGGTAGGTCGGCACCCAGGCCTGGAACGAGTAGTACGGCACCTGGAAGCAGATCGACACCAGGATCCCCAGGATCGTGATCCTGAGCATCGGTCCATGGAACAGGTCTCGCAGATCGACCCGTGCGGACCTGGCTGTCGCAGCCACGGAAGCGGCCTGCGCCGCAACGGCCGGGTACTCCGGAGCTTCCGGATTGAAATGCTGTACCGTCTCGAGCGCCTCCCGGAGTCTGCCATTTGCCTCCAGCCAGCGCGGCGACTCACGCAGATAGCGGATCTGGAATGCCCAGGTGATGACCGCGGGAATCCCCGCGATAATGAACATCGACCGCCAGCCGAAATACGGAATTGCCAGGAGTGCGGCGAGCGCCGACACCGGTTGCGCGAGGTTGATGATCAACGAGAGGACCGAAGACCACCAGCCACGCTGCTCGCGCGGCAGAAACTCGTTCCACATCCCGTAAGAGGTGATGATCACGGCGCCCAGACCCAGCCCGGCGATGCCGCGCAGAGCGATCACCTGGTACGGCGTCGCGGCTGCCGCTGTGATGATCGTCGCGATGCCATAGAGCAATAGGGCATAGAGATAGGAAGTCCGGCGGCCGTAGCGGTCGCCGACCCGGCCGGCCACCAGCGTGCCGATCAACAGCCCGGCGAACGTGCTGGAGATGAACGAGGCATTCAACGCGACGGTGCTGAACTTCGTAACCACCATCGTCCCGAGCACCGATCCGGCGAGATAGATGTCGAAGCTGTCGAAGAACCCGCCAGCACCGACGAGACTCAGCAGTTTGTAGTGCTCTTTCCCGAAACGCGCGTCGTCCAGATACTTCCCGACAAGCGACGTCGCGGTATTGCTCACGGTATTCTCCCTCGTGCCCGGCGCTTGAACCGGCGGATGCCGGTTGCGCCGATCATTGTCGGCCACCCGAAACTGGCGCCACCGCCAGTGCTCCGCGACGCACCGATAGTGCGCCGGGTTGGGAGGTGACCGGGAAATTTGTCGCTGCCCTGTATATCACGCTGTGGAGCGATTCGTGCGAAGGCCGGCATCGGGCTTCGACGACGGCCCAGGTCAAGCCGGCGCCCGATCGCGACGCCGCTCAGCACCCCCACCATTCAGGCGCGCTCGCAGCGTCGGCTTGGCGCGGAACTGCCGCGCCGCGGCATGTAGAGTGCTCCGGGACCTGCCTCGACCACGCGTAGCGCGGGGGTGGTTCAGACGCTCAGGCGGATTCCGTCGCGTAACGCAGGACCAGCAGCGGATCGCCGCCTGCGCCCAGTCTGCCAGCGCCCAATCTGCCAGCGCCCGGTCTGTTACGCCGCGAGCTTCTCCGCGATGTCCGCCAGCTTCGGCACCCGCCCCGCCGGCCCCAGCGCCGCCAGCGTCGGCTTGGCGCGGAACTGCCGCCCCGCGGCCCGCTGCACATCCGCCGTCGTCACCGCGTTCAGCTTGCCCACCGTCTCCGCCGTCGGCACCACCCGCCCGAACACCTGAAGCTGCCGAGCAAGCTGTTCCGTGCGGCTGCCGGTGCTCTCCAGCGACATCAGCAGCGACGCCTTCACCTGCGCCCGGGCCCGCGCCAGCTCCTGCTCTGTCACCGCCGACTGCACCTTGCGCAGCTCCTCCAGCGTGACGGGCATCAGTTCCTCGGCCTCGCTCTCGCCGGTCCCCGCGTAGATGCCGAACAACCCGCCATCCATGTACGGCGCGCTGAACGAGTAGATCGAGTAGACCAGCCCGCGCTTCTCCCGCACCTCCTGGAACAGCCGCGACGACATCCCGCCGCCCAGCAGCGTGGAGAGCAGCAGGGTCGGGTAGTAGTCGGGGTCGCCGTAGCCGATGGACGGGAAGCCCAGCACGATATGCACCTGGTCGAGGTCGCGGTCCTCGCGGAATTCTCCCCCGCGATAGCGCCCCGGCACCATCTTCGGCGGCGGCTGCCCTGGCAGGTCGGCGAAATGCTGCCGCACCAGGCCGACGATTTGCTCATGCTCCAGGTTGCCAGCGGCCGACACCACGACGTTGGACGCCGCGTAGTGCCGCTTCATGTAGCCGGTCAGCATGCCGCGCGGCATCCCCTTGATGCCGTCCTCGCTGCCCAGCACCGAGCGGCCGAGCGGCTGGGATGGGAACGCCGCCTCCTGGAAGTAGTCGAAAATGATGTCGTCCGGCGTGTCGTTCGCCTGGCCGATCTCCTGCAGGATCACGCCGCGCTCGCGCTCCAGCTCCTCCGGCTCGAAGGTGGAGTGCGTCAGGATGTCGCCGATGATGTCGGCGCCCAGCGCGGTGTCCTCCTTCAGCAGCTTGACGTAGTACGCGGTTTGCTCGCGGGCCGTGTAGGCGTTGATGTGGCCGCCCACCGCCTCGATCTCCTCGGCGATCTGCGCCGCGGTCCGGCGTTCGGTCCCCTTGAACGCCATATGCTCCAGGAAATGCGAGACACCGTTCTCGTCCGAGGTCTCGTTGCGCGAGCCGGCGGCGACGTAGGCGCCGAAGGAAACGGTCTCCACCCGGTCCATGCGTTCCGTGACGACGGTCAGGCCGGACGGCAGGCGGGTGAGCTGGATGGGATCGGTCACTGGGCTGGGTGTCCTGAAACGAGAGTGCAACTCGTCCATATAGGGCCGGATGGGGGGTTACGTCAGCCCTTGACTGCGGCCCATGTTGCGGCGGCCCCGCCTGGGCGGCTCATCAGCCAGGCATTCATTGCGGTGGCGACGATGGCGGCCGCAAATCCCGGTTTCGGCGAATCCATCATGGCGCCTGTCGCCAGCAGGATCCATTGCAGCCCGGTCATCGCCACGATCCCCGCAGGAGGCCGCGGATGCTGGCAGGCCATCTGCCAGCGTCTCCCTGTTCCGTGATGACGGACGCGGCCGGAATTGGTCGTGTCCGCGGCGGTCCCGACCCCACGCCGGGAATTCACGCGACGGACGGTTGGCGCTTCGCCCAGTCTAGCGCGTCGTCCAGCCGGTCGTTGCCCCAGAACAACTCGCCCGCCAAGACGAAGCTGGGCGCACCGAACAGCCCGAGCGCCTGGGCGCGCTGCACGGTGTCGCGCAACGCCGCTTTGCTGTCGGACGATTGGGCCTCGGCAATCAGCGTCTCGCCGGGCAGGCTCAGGCGGTCGAGGCAATCGCGCACCACGTCAGGATCGGCGATCTCGCGATCCTCGGCGAA
>DATHNI010000088.1:0-3759 GCA_035486135.1 Acetobacteraceae bacterium | reverse complement strand
CGCTCTGGGACGGTTCCAGCAGGCGAAGTCGAACGGGATCGACATGACCGCCATGGTGCGGTTCATGTCTTGCGTCTGTCTCGATTGGAACGACCTGGACAACTATGTGCAGGTGGAACTGGTCGACGAGGCGAGGGTATTCTGGGGCACCTTCAACCCAATGCCAAAGTTCAGCCAGGAAATCTGGAAAGCCGACTGGGCCAATCCGAACGACGAGGGATCGGGCATAAAGACCATGCAGAAGGTGAAGCTGATGCAGCTCAAAGAGAGGCAGGCCGGCTTCGCTGTCCCCGACGTATTGGGCGGGTTGGAGGCGTGGCAAATGTACATTCCCAATCTGAAAGAAGCGGATATCAGGCGCCAGTCGGTCATCTCGGGTCACGACATGGCCGCACTGTCGATGGCGCTGGGGTTCTGATCCGGACGCCGTGACCAGCGATAATACCGTCGGCGGATCGCATTTGATTGCAATTTCTCCCAGGATAGGGTGATCTTTGCTTACGGACATGGACGAGTTCTTCCCCGAAGCGGAAGAAATGCCTGAGCGCGACGCACAAGGTCGCCACGCTATGACACGGCACTATCCGTGCAGGGAGACAAGGGGGCACCATGACGGACCCGGGATCCGGCCCTGAACTTCTGCAGACAACCCGCGCGTTCCGGCCTCGCATCGCGATGCAGCGGGAACAGATCGAGGCGTCGCGCCGGCTGCCGGACGATCTCGCACGGAACCTGGCCCAGGCCGGCTTCTTCCGCATCTCCCTGCCCGAGGCCTATGGCGGATTGGACCTGACGCCGATGCAGGCGATGGAGGTGTTCGAGGCATTGGCGCAGGCAGACGCCTCGGTCGCGTGGTGCGTCTGGAACGGCAATACCCATTGGACGGCCGCCCAACTGACGCCGGCCGCCGCACGCACCATCCACGCCGACGCTGACGTCATCACCGCTAACAGCACCCGCGCCTCGGGCGCGGCGCGGGCCGTCGCCGGCGGATACCAGGTGAGCGGCCGATGGTCGCTGGTCAGCGGTTGCGAACTCGCCGCGTGGATGGTGCTGTTATGCGTCGTGCACGACGGCGCGACCCCACGCCTGACACCGGCGGGCGTCCCCGAGACCCGCTTCATGGTGCTCCCCCGCGCCGCGTGCGAGATCATCGACACCTGGACGGTCGGCGGCCTGCGCGGAACCGGCAGCCACGACGTGGTGGTGCGCGACGTTTTCGTGCCGATCGACTTTGGCTCGGGCTTCACCGATCCGTATGTCCTGCCGCAGCCACGCTATCGCATCCCGCCGTTTTCGCGGGTCATCCCCGGCCTCGGCGCGATGGCGCTGGGGATCGCACGCACCGCGATCGAAACGTTCACCGAGATCGCCGGCGCGAAGACACCGGCGCGGACGACGCAAATGCTACGGGACAACCACGGGGCACAGGTTCGCGTATCCCAGGCGGAGTCGCTCGTGCGGTCCGCGCGGCTGTTCCTGCTCGATAGCCTGGAGCACCTGTGGAGCACATTGCTCGCGACGGGCGAGGTCTCGATGGAGGCGCGCGCCCATGCTCGGCTCGCCGCATCGCATGCCGTTTCCAGTGCGGTGCAGGCGGTCGATCTGCTGTATGTCGGGGCCGGCGCGAGCTCGCTCTATGTGGGCTGTCCGTTGGAGCAGGCGTTTCGCGACGTGCATGCGATCACGTTGCACATCGGCGTCAACCCGCGGGTGATGGAAAGCACGGGCCGGGTACTGTTCGGGCTGGAACCGGATACGCCACTGCTGTGACTTTGCTGGTTCGACAATGACGACGATCAGCGGGCGCGGCAACGTTAGGCGAACCCGCCACTACTCCGCGCGATCCGGCTCCGCCGGGAAGAATCCGGTCAGCACCGCGTCGGCATCGTAGCTCAGCCCTGCCAGCGCCACCCGCGGCGTTTCGCCATAATCGGCCAGCGCGTCGGCAACGATCTCCCGCACATCCGGAAGCTGCCGAGCAATGACGGTTTCAACCGTTTGGCGCAGGCTCGGGCTGTCGCCCAACAATTCCTTGATGTCGAGGCGCGCGCGCCGCACGGTCTCACGCCAGCCGCGGCGTGGCTCGATCGCCGGAGACGAGTCCAGCTTCATCAGGTGCTCCAGCACCACCCGCACGTGGCTGGCCAAAGCGATCCGCTGCGATCTGCCCACGCTGTCGATTTCCTCTGCGACGTTCTCCCAGTCCACCTGCGCGTTCACCTTCTCTCCCGCGGCGAGGCGCCGCAGTAGATCGGCCTGTCGCTCGCTCCAGAGCAGGGTGTCGGTGTCGTAGTCGCTCACGGCATGGGCCTCCGCGGTCGCGGGATGGGACTGAACCCCTCGCGTCGTCCGATGGCTTATAGCACCGCGGGGCGCGCGACGCATGGCCTTGCATCGTTCGAGGTGACGTGCGGATCGGTCGGTGATGCGGAGAATGGCGGCGTGCCGACCCGATCACCCTCACCCTCGGTGCTTCGCACCATCGACCACCGGGTCAAGCCCGGCGGCAGGCTCTCTCCCGCGCGCAGCGCGGGAGAGGTTAAAGAATGTCGAGGCCCTGCTTCTTGCGCGGCGGCGGATGCCTTGCGTCGATCTCCGCCAGATCCTCGGGCGTCAGCGTGATATCCCCCGCCACCGCATTCTCCCGCACGTGCTCTGGGTTCGTCGCCTTGGGGATCGAGATCGCCGACCCGCTCCGCATGCTCCAGGCAATCGCGATCTGCGCCGGCGTCGCGCCATGCCGCTTCGCCACCGCGGCGAGCGCCGGAGACCGCAGCAGCCGCCCGCCCTGCCCCACCGGCGAATACGCCATGATCGGCATGTTATGCGCGGCGCACCACGGCAGCAGGTCGTATTCGATGCCGCGGCTGTCCGGGTGGTACAGCACCTGGTCCGTCGCACATAACCCACCGGCCGGCAGCTTCGACACCCGCTCCATCTCGCCGGTATCGAAATTAGACACGCCCCAGTAACGGATTTTCCCGGCGGCCTTCAGCGCCTCGAACCCCTCCACCGTCTCGGACAGCGGATGGTTGCCGGGCCAGTGCAGCAGATACAGGTCGATGCAGTCGACGCGCATGCGTTTCAGGCTGCGCTCGCACGCCGCCTGGGTGCCGGCACGTGACGCGTTGTGCGGATACACCTTGCTGACGATGAACAACCCGTCGCGCCGGCCGGCGATCGCCTCGCCAACCAGTTCCTCGGCCGCGCCGTCGCCGTACATCTCGGCAGTGTCGATCAGCGTCACGCCCAGTTCGATGCCGAGCTTCAGCGCTGCCACTTCCTGCTTCGCCAGGCGAGCACTTTCGCCCATGTGCCAGGTGCCCTGGCCGAGCGCGGGGACTTCGGTGCCATCCGGCAGGCGAACGGTGCGTGTCATTCCGCGGCCTCCTCTGCAAGCCGCATCACGCGCAGGAAGTTGCCGCCCCATAGCGCGGCCAGCGCGGCGCGGTCATAGCCCCGGCGATGCAGTTCGGCGGTGATGTTCGGACTGTCGGCGGCATTCATCCAGCCGGAAAATCCGCCGCCCCCGTCAAAATCCGATGAGATCCCGACATGGTCGAGGCCAATGCGCCGCACCGCGTAGTCCACGTGGTCGGCGAAGTCGGCCGTGGTGACCTGGTCGGCCTTCGCCTCCTTCTTCAGGAACGACGGCACCGCGGTGATCTGGATCACCCCGCCTACATCGCGCAGCGCATCGAGTTGCGCGTCGTCCATGTTGCGCGGATGGTCGCACAGGGCGCGGATGCAGGAGTG
>DATHNI010000087.1:0-21821 GCA_035486135.1 Acetobacteraceae bacterium | reverse complement strand
AGCACAAAGCGACCCATTCTTTGACATATCGAGCGTTGCAGATCGCTGCGTCGCGCGGGTGGCGGAAATTCGCCGCTCCGCCGACCTAGACACCGGGCG
The DNA here is from genome assembly GCA_035486135.1 of Acetobacteraceae bacterium. Classification (GTDB taxonomy): domain Bacteria; phylum Pseudomonadota; class Alphaproteobacteria; order Acetobacterales; family Acetobacteraceae; genus JASHVB01. The sequence continues at coordinate 21,722 of DATHNI010000087.1, read as the reverse complement.
TGATGGCGAGCGCACCAACTCACGCTCAGCCTCCGGCTATCGTCGCCAATCCCGGGATGTCTCGCCGCACCATAGTAACGCGATCTTGAGCACTGCGCGCTCGATTTATGCGACGTTGCCGTCGGGCACATCGAGGCCCGCCATCCGTCCCGGATTCGGCCAGCGCCCTGCCTTGTGCTCAGCGACTGATTTCAGTGCATCCAGGCCCGGAAGCGGACAGGCCGTAATCCACCCCAACCGGATGTTCCTAGGGCGACTCTGCGGCCGGGCCGGAGTGGTGTCGAGCCACACGCGGGGGAGTTGGTGCCGCAACCGGTCAAAACCTGTGCGGAGGTCGTAGTAGCCAGAATCAGTGAAGCGCGAGACGGCGGACTGGTTTGTCGTGTTGTCATTGCGAGGCGCGCAGCACCGAAGCAATCCCCCGCCTGACGAGCCGCCCGTGCCTCGCCAGGCAGGGGATTGCTTCGGTGCTACGCACCTCGCAATGACAGGGCAGAGCCGGTGTTTCCACTCACAGTGAAAACGCTCTAAGCATTGCGCGGCCCACCCTGCACGTGCCGCGCGAACAACGCGAACAGCCGGCGGGTGATCGGCCCCACCTCGCCGTCGAACACCGCCGCGCCGTCGATCTGCACAATCGGCTTCACGAAACTGGTCGCGCTGGAAATGAACGCCTCGCGCGCCTCGCGCATGTCCTGCACGCTGAACCGGGATTCCTCGAATGGGATGCCCTCCTCGCGCATCTCGGCGATCAACGCGTCGCGGGTGCAGCCGGGCAGGATGGCGTGGTCGAGGCCCCTCGTGCGCAGCACACCGGCCTTGTCCACGATCCAGAAGCTGGTGGCGGCGCCTTCCGTCACCATGCCCTCGTCATCGACCAGGATCGCCTCCACCGCGCCCTGTTCCTTCGCCGCCTGGCGCGCCAGCACGTTGGGTAGCAGCCCGGTGCTCTTGATGTCGCAGCGGGCCCAGCGCAGGTCCGGCTGGGTGATCGCGCCGGCGGTCCAGCGCGTCACGTCGGTGGGGTACGGCGGGATGCGGCGGATCGTCACCACCACCGAGGGTGCTCCGGGCAGCGTGGGAAACGCATGGTCCCGCCGCGCGACGCCTCGGGTGACCTGCATGTACAGCAGCCCCTCGCGCACCCGGTTCCGCCGCGCGACCTCCCGCAGCACACAGCACAGCGCGGTCCTGCTCATTGGCTGCGGCAGTCGCAATTCGCGCAACGAGCGGTCCAGCCGGTCGAGATGGCGATCCTCGTCAATGAACCGGCCGTCGTGCAGGTGGACCACTTCGTACACGCCGTCGGCGAATTGGTAGCCGCGGTCCTCGATGTTCACCGACGCGTGGCGTTGCGGCAGGTAGCGTCCATTCACGTAGGCAATGCGGCTCATGCGGCAGCGTCTCCGATTGGTGCGCGGAAGCGAGCATACCGCGCCGGCCGATGCAACGCCGCCGCAACCTTCGCGGGGCCATTCTGCGCCGGGCACCATGCAAACCTGGGTGGCAGATCTGAGCGGCCTGCTGATCGGCTTCGCCCTGGGCGGCGCCGCGCTGGTGCATTTCCTGCCGCAGATCGAGGCGTTCGTTCAGCCGGCCGTCCAGACGACGGCGCCGGCGGTTCACGTGGCGACGGTCGCGCCGATGCCGGTGGTCGCGGGCCCGCCCCGGTTCGCGCCGCCCGCGCCCGGCCCGGCGCCGCTAACGGACCCGCCCGCGCTGATGCCCGCTCCTGCGCCGATGCCGGAAATCTCCGAGCCGGACCAGCCCGATCCCGTCGCCCCTCGGCTCGCACCCGGCACTGGGATGGCCGGCACCGGATTCTTCGTCGCCGACGGCCAGATCATCACCGCGGCGCACGTGGTGCCCGAATGCGCCCGCGCCGAAATCGTCTCGCCGTTCGTCCGGCGCAGCCCGGTGCGGGTGGAGGCGCGCGACACCAGGCACGACATCGCCCTGCTGGCCGCGACGGGTGTGCGGGCGCCGGCGACCCTGGCGATCGGCCGCCCGACCGCCGCCGGGGGGCGGGTGTTCGTGCTCGGCTATCCCGCGACCGCCGGGCTGCTGACGCCGGAGGAAACCTGGGGCGTCATGGAGAACGACAAGCTGCCGCGCGAGCCGGCGTCGCTGACCGACCCGAGAGAGCAAGTCTGGATGGAGGCGGGACGGGTGACGCATGGGTATAGCGGGGGGCCGATCTTCGATCCCCGGTCCGGCAAGGTGGTGGGGATCGTCCGGGCCACGTTGGATGGGCGCAAGCTGCGGGCGATACGCGGGATGCCGGAGACCGGCATCGCGATTGGTCCTGGCTCGGCGCTGCTGGATGCGTTCCTGGACGATGCGGCGCCGGGGACGACCGCGTTCCCGGCCGACCAGTGGGGCGACGATCCGCTGACGGTGGTGCGGCACGCCACGGTGCACGTGTTCTGCTGGAATTGAGGGGCAGGCATCGAGCCACGCGTTCATCCAGAAGGACGCACGTTAGGACGGCGCGCCGGATTCCCACTATTTGGTCATCGTCACCGTCGCTTCACGCAGCACGGTCCATCGGTGTGAATCGGTGTGCATCGGTGGTTCCAATACCCTTGCCTGGTGCGTCCTCGGCGATACCAGGCAAGGTATTGGAACCACCGATGCACACCGATTCACACCGATGGACCGTGCTGCGTGGAGGTCAGTTTGAAATCCGCTGAATTTCGAGCCGCGGCTTGCCGAAATTGAGCAACAGGCAGACGCAAAGGCCGGTGGCCTTCAGATAATTGATGGACTGTGCCATGTGCACGCGGTCCAACGCCTTCACTGCCTTCAGCTCCAATGCCCGGTGAGCCTCTCCGCAACAGGCGAGGCCGCGGCAGTCCATAGGCTGGCGTCTTTCTGCTGCCAGAGCAGTGCGAATCATCCATTCGATCCCGGGAAAGCCTTTGGTTTCTACGGCGGTAACCCGTGCCTGCCATGCCTGCCCCGCGGCGGATCGTCACCTATTTGCCAGCGCCTGCGCCTCCCCGCTTTGTCAGCAAAGGAAATGCGGCACCCTGATCCTGACCCTCTCCCGTTTTCTCGCCAGCAGGCATAAGCTGCTAGCCGGGAGGGCCAAACCATGGACGACGTGACCCGCGACCGTTTCACCTTCAGCGATTTCCGCCTGCAAAGCGGCGAGATTTTGCCGGAGGTCACCATCGCCTACTGCACCCGCGGCCGCCTCGCCGCGGACGGGCGCAACGCGGTGCTGGTGACGCACGGCTATACCAGCGGCCACCAGATGATCGAGCCCACCGGCACCTCCTCGGAAGGTTCGTGGACCACGCTCGTCGGTCCCGGCGCACCGATCGACACGGACCGCAACTACGTCGTCGCCTCCAACATGCTGGGATCGAGCTTCGGCTCGACCAACGCCGCGTCGATCGATCCGCGTACCGGCAGGCGTTACGGCTCGCGGTTTCCCGCCATCAGCCTGACCGACATCGTCACCGTACAACGCAGATTGCTGGAGCACCTCGGGGTGAAGCACCTGCGCGCAGTGGTCGGGCCGTCCTATGGCGGGTTCCAGGCGTTCCAATGGGCGGTAACGTTTCCGGACTTCATGGACGGCGTGGTGCCCGTGGTGTCCGCGCCGAAGGCCCGCCTCAACATGACCGCCGACACGCGCGCCCGGTTCGAGCGCGATCCCAACTGGAACGGCGGCGACTACTACGAAACCGGCGGCATGGCTGCTACGATGACCGAACTGCGCGTCGAGACGCTGCGCCGCTACGGCGCCACCGACGAAGCCGCGATCCAGCGCGCCGCCGCGCAATGGGCCAACGTGTTCGACGCCAACTCGCTGCTGATCCTCGGCCATGCGGCGGAGGCGTATGATGTGACCGATGCATTGAACCGCATCCGCGTGCCGGTGCTGTATGTGCTGTCGCGCACGGACGTGCTGTTCCCGCCAGAGCGCGCGCCGGGCGTGATGCAGGCGCTGCGCGACGCCGGCGTGGACGCGTCGTATTTCGAGATCGACAGCGACAAGGGCCACCTGGCGTCGGGCGCGGACGCCGGCAAATGGGCACCGGCGCTGCGGGCGTTCATGCGCCGCGTGGGGGCCGTGACATGAACGACGTGTCGCAACAGCCGGACCCGCGCACGCTGGCCATCGACATCGGCGGCACGCACCTGAAGGCCAGCGTGCTGGCGACGACCGGTCGCATGATCGAGCAACCCAACCGCGTGAGTACGCCAAAGCCGGCCAAGCCGGACACGGTGGTTGACGCGCTGATGGAGGTGGTCAAGCCGCTCGGCGCGTTCGAGCGCATCTCGATCGGCTTTCCCGGCGTGGTGCATCGCGGGCGGGTGATCACGGCGCCCAATCTCGGCACTGAGGACTGGCACGGCTTTGCCTTGACGGACGTGCTGCAACAACGGCTGGGCAAGCCGGCACGCATGCTGAACGACGCGATGGTGCAGGGGCTGGGCGTGATCAGCGGGCACGGGCTGGAATGCGTGATCACGCTGGGCACCGGCATGGGATTCGCGCTGTTCGATCGTGGCTATCCCGCGCCGCATCTGGAGCTGAGCCAGCACCCCGTGCACAAGGGGATGAACTACGACCAGTGGATTGGCTACGCCGCCTTGCAGAAGGTCGGGTCGAAGAGCTGGAACCGCCGGGTGCTCAGGGCGATCGGGTTCATCGCTACCCTGGTGAATTACGACACCCTGGCGATCGGCGGCGGCAACGCCAAGCGGATCGATTTCGCCCTGCCGCAGGGTGTGCGGACGGTGTCGAACGAGGCGGGCATCACGGGGGGAATCCGGCTGTGGGATCCGTTGCTCGATCCGCTGTTCGTGCCCGATGACGTGATGGCGTTGCCGGCGCGGTAATCAAATTCGAAACAAGGACGAGTTCATATGGAGTCTGGCGTTCCTGCCAAGGAATTTATCGCGTGATATGGTTGCGATTTCGGGATGGTGTCGCTTCCGTCATTTGCCTGGCTGTGGGGGCGGCATTGCTTTCGGCGGCGGCCCTCTGGAATGGTTATCCGCTGTTGTTCCCAGACACCGTGGCTTATCTCGGTGATGGCCACCAGGTCATGCAACGCATCTTGTACGGCACGCCGGGTTGGCCGGCCAACGGTCGCCCGATCTACTATGGGTTGGCCGCGTGGCTCCTGGATCCGCCGTTCACACTGTGGCCCGTGGTGTTTGTCCAGGCCATTCTCGTTGCCTGGATCGTAAAGCTCTCGCTTCGTTGTTTTCAGGTACCACTCAGTCGCGTCGGCGTCCTGAGCGTGATCGCGCTGCTGGTACTTGTAACACCGGTTTCCTGGTACGTTTCTCATGTCATGCCGGACATCTTCGCAGGCGTATTAGTGCTCTGCATGGTGCTGGTCGAATGCTGCGCCGATCGCCTTTCGACTATCGAGACACTCGCTTTATTGATGCTCGCAACGGCGTCAGTGACGTTCCATGTGAGCCATTTGGTCATTGCGCTGGCGCTGCTTGCACAGGGAACGTTACTTTGGGTGTTCTCGAGCGCGGGCCGGCGCTGCCTTCGGCCATTGCTGCTGGCAATTCCAGTGTTCGCTGGCCTGTCCGGACTGTTGATTTACCCGTGGATTGTCCGTCATGACCTGGCATTGGCACCCAACAGCCTGCCATGGCCGTTGGCGCGCGCAATGACAGACGGTCCGGCGATGGCGTACCTCAGAGCGAGTTGTGACAAGACCCATTATGTACTGTGTGATAATCTGGACAGCATACCGACCAAAGAACCAGAAGCCTTTATCTGGTCCTCCGGCAGTCCGGTGCAGAGCCCGGCATTCCAACAGATACGCCGACAATCGAACGCAATCCTGCTGGGGACGATGGAAATGTATCCCATATGGATGTTGCGGATTGCCCTCGGTCACTTCGCTGCACAATTGGTATCGGTTCAGTCGGAGGCGTTTTTCACAGACTTCGATCGAGACAAGTTACAAAGCGTCCTGCCCCGCATCGTACCCGCATTTGATAGATCGGAACAGCGAGCAGGACATTTCGATGCGAGTCATTTGCGGGCTATGAACCGGTTGCACGGCATAGTTTATGGGCTTGCCACGATCGCGGCCGCGGTCCTCGCTGTGCCGTTGTGGCGCAGATCCAATCAGCGCTTCCTGATGGCACTGGTAGCAATTATCGTTGCCTTGGTGGCGAATGCCCTTGTCACCGGAGTGATCTCGGGAGTCCACGGCCGGTATCAGGGCCGAGTTTGCTGGCTACTACTTCTGTGGGTGATCATGGCCGGGTGCGTCCTGTTGTTCGACCGCCGACATTCACGGCATCCGAGCAAGACAGCGATGGCGGCGCCGGCTTAGAGTTCACCGCGCAGGAAATCGAAGCTGGCCAGCGCGTGGACGCGCGCGACGATTGCCAGTTCCTCCACCAGCACGTTCTCGTCTGCACCACCCATGTTGAACGGCGCCGGTCCATAGACCACGGTTGGAATGCCGCGCCGGCGGAACAGCCTTGCGTCGGAGCCGCCCACCCGCATGTTCACCGCCGGCGCGCTGCCGGTCACCACGCGCGCCGCGGCAGTGGTGACCGCGACGATCTCGGAGGCGGGATCGGTGACGCTCGGCTCAACGCGGCGCAGCACGTCCCACCGCACGCCCTCCATCGGTTCCAGCGCCTCGGCGATCGCCGCCTCCATCCGCGCGGCTGCAACGCCTGCCGGCAGGCGAATGTCCACCCAGGCACGGGCCGACGCGGGCACCAGGTTCATCGACGTTCCGCCCTCGATCCGGCCGATATTGACCGTGATGCGCCCGAGCACATCCGCTTCCCCCGCGCCGCTCAGCCGTTCGGAAATCGGCCTGGCGGCGAGAATGGCCTCGGTCACCGCGACCGGCGCGACAAAGTCCAGGCTCGCCAGCGTGCTCAATGCATCCATCGCGCGGCGCAGCCGATCCACCGCGCTGACCCCGAGATGCACGTGCGCGCCGTGCGATGGCTTGCCGCTCGCCGACACCTCCAGCCACAGAAACCCCTTCTCCCCGAACCGCAGCACGTGGGGCGAGCCGGCGTCGCCGATGATGGCGGCATCGCCACCGGCGTGCGGCACGTTTTCCAGCAACCACTGGGTGCCCAGCACGCCCATGGATTCCTCGTCGCCCGCCAGCGTCAGCACCGCCTCGCCGGGCCAGTCGTCCCGCACCTCCGCCAGCGCGGCCAGGGCGGCGATGGAGGCGGCAATGCCCCCCTTCATGTCCGCCGCGCCGCGCCCGTACAGCCGGCCGTCGCGCACCAGGCCGCCCAGCGGGTCCACCGTCCAGGGCAGCGCCTCGTTCACCGGGTAGGTATCCAGATGGCCGTTCAGGACGATGCGCCGCCCCGGCCCGTTGCCATGCACGCGCGCCACAAGGTTGACGACGCCCTGGCCGCGGTCGTGCAGGGCCAGCTCCACCCCCGGGATCATCAACCGCAGCAACGCCGCGGCAACCTCCGCCGCCGCCCTGGTATCGCCGGGGGGGTTGGGGGAAGCAGCGGCGATCAGCCGTTGCGCGATGACCACCACAGTGGCCCCATCGATCGCGGCAAGACGGGCTCGGCTATCAGCGTGCGGCAAGCTGGCGCTCCCAAATTCGAATGCCCTGGGCAAGCTGCCAGCATATCGCAAGATACACCCCCGCGACGACGACCCACGTCTCTGCTTTCCTGATGGAGTCATGACCATGCCGCACAGCCTGCCAGACACGCCGCCGCACGATCCCTCGCTGTGGACCGACTTCCTGACATTGTGCGGGTTCGGCGGACGGTTGACCGGCTCGCCCGGGGAGGTCGCGGCGCGCGACTGGGCGGCCGGGCGGCTGGCGAACATCGCGCCCGGCGGGGTCAGCCGGCAGCCGACCCCGTATCTCGGCTGGCGCTGCCTGGAGAGCAATCTGTCGGTGGGTGGCGAGACGGTGGAGGCCACGCCCCTGCTGTGCGGCGCGGGCACGCCAGAGGGCGGGCTGGAGCTGGAGGTGGTGGATTGCGGCCGCGGCACGCCGGCGGACATCCGCGCGGCAGGTGAGCGCGTGGCGGGCCGGGCGGTGCTGGCGCGGCACGAATACATGTTCGCAACGGATACGGTGCACCGGCGCGTGAAGCTGAATGCGGCGATCGAGGCCGGCGCCGCCGCCTTCCTGATCGCCGCTCCGGCCCCCGGTATGGGCGCGGTCAGCGGGTCAGGCGTCTGCGCCGAGGGGCTGAGCCCGATACCGGCCATGGGTATCTCGGCGGAAGCCGCTGACCGGATCACCGCATCGCCGGACCCGAGGATACGCATACTGCTCCGCACCGAATGGCTGCCCCATGCGGCAACCGAAACCCTGGTCCTGGACCTGCCGGGAGCAGGAGCGGAGCGCGTGGTGTTGTCGGCGCATATCGATGGGCACGCGGCGGGCGAGAGCGCGCTGGACAACGCGACGGGGGTGGCCGCGGTGCTGGCACTCGCCCGCGCCGCGGCGCCGCATGTCGGGGCGCTGCCGCGCGGGCTGACCGTGTGCCTGTTCAGTGCGGAAGAATGGGCGCTGACCGGGTCGAAGGCCTGGCTCGCCGGGTTGGCGGAGGAGGAGCGGCGGCGGCTGGTGTTCAACCTGAACCTGGATACGGTCACCGGCGGGTCGCGATTGACGGCGCTGACCTCGGGCTTCGCCGGATTGGGCGGCTTCGTCACTCGGGCCGCCGGCACGGAGGTCGGCGTTCATCTGCCGCTGATGGCCAACTCGGACCATGCCAACTTCGCGGCGGTTGGCATTCCGGCGCTGCGGCTGGTGTCCGGGTTCAACGAACGGGACAGCAAAATCCGGCTGCTGCTGACGCGGCACGACCGGCGCGATCTCGTCGTGCCGGATCACTTCGCCGAGCCGATGCGGGTCGCCTGGGCACTTCTCCGATCGGCGCTGACCGGCGGCGTTATTGAGTGAGGTCAGAGCATTCTCACCAGGCGCCAGCGCCTGACAAGAAACAGACTCCCCCTCCCCTTGAGGGAGGGGGTTGGGGGGAGGGGTTGCGTACGGCACTGAACCCCTCCCCCCGCCCCCTCCCTCAAGGGGAGGGGGAGTATCCTTCGCGCGACAAGGTCGCCGGTTTCATTCAGGGCGAGTCGGCTGCCGCCGGCCGGTGGTCAACTCGTAATGACAATGGAATTCGCGGCATTTCCAGTCAGGGTAAAACTGCTCTAAGCGGCCGCCTTTATGCATTGCACGCAATGCGGGTCGGCTCCGGCCGTCCGCGCCCTGCATCTCTTTCAGCGTGGCCAACGGATATTGGTGCGGCTTGCACCTTTTTCTCGGTCGGCTTCATCCACCGAGCAATATTATTCGCACGCAACTCCATCATACCAATCCGTATAGGTTGGGCGATTGGGCCACAACTGCCCTGGTTCTATCTCCCGTGGCGGCACGAGATCCTGTGCGACGCACAAGGTTTCTGCCGCATGGGCAACCAGCCTCACCACCGCACAGACAGAAGTCCACCATGAAGAGTTCATCCTTGCAGCCGCCGTCCTGAGCCCGGGCGCCGGATCTGCCTTCGTCACCAGGTCGCACAGCCAGGCGATCTGGGGTTTGGCTTACGGCAACGACGCCGCGGGCGGCTGATCGTCCAGTTCCCGACCGACACCACGCAGGAGCGCGCGCGCCAGGATATCAGCGCCGCATCTCCGGTCTTGCAGGCCTGCGCTCGCATGGATCGAGCCAGTTATAAGGATTCCACTGCCATGAAAACGCTGCTTCTTGCCTCGGCGCTTGCCCTGACCACCGCGGGCGCCGCGTTTGCTTCCGTGACGGTCTATACCGACGGAAGCACCTACAATTCCGCCACGGGTGTCACCACGCCGCCGCCAGCGGCCTATGCGATGGGCGGCAAGCAAACCGCGACGGACACGCCAGCTTCGCGCCCGACCAACGGCCCGAAGGTTGTCCGCTGGGGCCCGCCCGATGTTGGGTTGGGCTCGCCCTGAGTCCGACCGATAGCAGCGATGCGCGCCGCGTCGGATAAGCCGCCGCGCGAACCGCTACAGCCTGATAAGATGTAGAAGGGTCGACCGAAGCTGGCGCCTTGCGATTAGACGACGGTCATCTGCTGCTGCATCCGCGCGTCAGGCAACTGTTAGAGATCTCCTGTGAACTCGCCCCGACCTGCCAAGGGTCGGGGCTTTTTTTGGCCTTTCGGTCCGCTGTGGCGGGCATGGCTGCGCGGTCGGGTCAGCACTGCTTCGCCGTTGCACGCAGGCACTTACGCGACCGATGGCATAACGTTGGCCGCACAGTCCATGAGCGGGTCCAGGAACCGGCGTGACGGAACGGTTCCCGTAAGCCGAAAATCCGGCTGGCACGGGCATGATATGGTTTCATCCGATTCTGCCGTCGCTAATTAGCCGGGCGTCCCTTCAGGGGGCGACTGGCGCCGCCTGGTGGCGGCCGATAATGTTTTGTGCAGAATTAGCGCGCTGAACGTGCAGGATTCTCGCGCGCTGCGAGGCAAGAATGACTGCCAGACAAATGTAATGGCGGTCAACGCTGCGTACACCGGGGAGCAAAATCCAATGACGAACAACGTCACGCACGACCGCATCATGCAACTGGCAATGGGTTTTTGGGCATCCAAAACCCTTTTGAGCGCCGTCGAAATTGGAGTTTTCGGCGCCTTCGCGGGGCCCCACTCGATCTGACTGCGCTTCGCCTCCGGCTCGGGCTGCATGAGCGGGCTGCACGAGATTTCCTCGACACTTTGGTCGCGCTCGGCCTGCTGCGGCGCGACGACGATGAGCGGTATTCCAACACCGCGGAGGCCGATCGTTTCCTTGAACCCCAGCATCCATTCAAACTGAGCCACTACCGCGGCGTCTTCTGGCTTGCTTTGGCGACAACGGTGGGCTCCCCTTGCGGCCGCAGCCGTGACAGTGCGGCAAAAGGAGGAAACCTTGGGCGAAACGCAGAACGGTGACGCGGGACAGATTCTGCTGAGCGAAACGCGCGGGCACATCCGCATCCTGACGATCAACCGGCCGGAGCGGATGAATGCGATCTCGCCGGAACTGGGCGACGCGCTGATCGAGGCTTTTGTCGAGGCGAACTCGGACGACACCGTGCGCGCGGTGGTGCTGACCGGCGTTGGCGACCGTGCCTTCTGCGCCGGTGCCGACCTGAAGGCGCGCAAGGAGGAGGACGCCGCGGGCAAGCCGTTCCTGCCTCTGCTGTCGCGGGTACGGCGCTATCTGTACGAAGTCGTGTTCGAAACCTATAAGCCAACCATCGCGGCACTGAACGGACCGGCGGTGGCGGGCGGCTGCGAACTGGCGCTGGCGTGCGACATCCGCGTCGGCGCGGACCACGCGAAGCTCGGCCTGCCGGAGGCCAAGCGCGGCAAGGGGGCACACTTCGCCAACGTGCTGCTGCCTCGCCTGGTGCCGATGGGGATTGCGCTGGAGATGCTGTATCTCGGCGAGTACATCGACATGGAGACGGCCCGGCGGTGGGGCCTGGTCAACCGCATCGTGCCGAAGGGTCAGGCGCTGGCCGAGGCGCTGCGCATGGCGGAAGCGATCTGCGAGAACGCCCCGGTGACGATCCGCCGGATGAAAGAGACCGCGGTCAAGGCGTCCGGCCTGCCGATGGCCGCGGCGCTGCGGCTGAACGAGGGCATCAGCCCCTACACCAGCGAGGACCGCGTCGAGGGCGTGCGCGCCTATGTCGAGAAGCGCAAGCCGGTCTGGAAGGGACGCTGAACCATCGCACTATAATCCATGCAGGGTCAGGCCGATATCGTGGACGCCGGCCGGAGCCGGGCCGCGCCGCCTGTCGCGAGCACCCACACGTAGCGATCAAACGTCCGGCCTTCTATGTCCATTTGGCTGGTTGCCCCCACGCCGAACCGTTCGGGAATGCGTCGCGAGCGCGTGTTTTGCGGGAGAATGGCCGAAACCACGTACGACAGAAGCAGCACTTCGCGCGCGTAGTCTCGAACGCAACGCACGGCTTCGGTCGCGAAGCCCTGGCCCCAGGCGGCGGGGTCGAACGTGTAGCCGAGCTCGCATTCGAATGTCAGCGCGACGCCGGTGGGCGCCAGGACATCCCCGAACCATGCCCTGCGAACCCCGCCGCCAGGTGCAGCGGATTCGACAGCCAGGTCCGTCAGGCCGCAGCGCCCGACCAGCGCTCCGTCCGCCTTGCGCAGCACCGCGAGATGGCCAAGCGCACGTTCATAACTTTTGAGAGTGCCCTGCAACCACGCCACCACCTCTGCGGGCGTACGCGGCCGGCCGGCGGGATAAAGGCCCCGCGCGACTTCGGGAACTGCGTGAATGCGCGTGAAGAACGGCAGATCGTCCGGCACGATCCGCCGCAACACGAGACGAGCAGACTCCAGCCGATCCGTGCCATGCGCCAGAGTCATTGGGTGGCTCCCTCATGTCGCTGCTGTTCCGGAGTCTGCCGTGGAGTCGAGCCCATATCAGGCGTCCGAAAGACTGACGTATCGGCACCGGCCGACCCCACCGTCATGGCCGGGCTTGACCCGGCCATCTATGCAGACGCGGTGCCGCGATCGATGGCCGGGTCAAGCCCGGCCATGACGGTGGGGTCGGCCGGTGGGACGCATTCGAGAGTCACTCTTTACGGCGCCTGGTATCAGAGCGGCGACGGTCCGAGCAATTCCCAACCATGGCGCTGCAATATATCCGCCAACTCGCCCTCGTTCATTGATGCGAATTTGCGGCCTTTCCGCTGCTGCTCTTCGATCAACCCGCCTGCGGTGGCCGGCGTGTAGAGAAACACCACGCGCCCGGTTTCCGCGCCTGTGCTCTTCCAGGCATGCGGCACGCCGCGTGGCATGAATGCACAGGTTCCGGGACCACGGACCGAGACCTCGTCCCCGATCTTGAAGGTGACCTCGCCGCTCAGAACATAGGCCACCTCGTCGCTGTGATGATGGAGATGGAGCGTGCTCTTTGTCCCGGCGGGAATGGTCTCCTCGAACATCATGATGCTCTCGCTGGTCTCGTGGCCCAGTAGCTTGAGGGAGCAGGCCCGGGCTGCCGAGGTGGGGGCCTGTCGCGCCGGAGTGACGATGTTTGGTGTGTCCATCGCTGATTTTTCCGCTTTGCTGTTAGAGCCGACGCAAAGACTGTAGCGGCACGATTTGGTGGCGGTGATCTCCGCTTTTGGTGACCGCTGAAACATTTTCGTGGCACTCACATTGCTGCTACGGTTCCCTGACTGAAGTCGCCGCCATCGGGCCTCGTGATAAGGACTTTGTCATGGCCGCACCTCACGGATTGGCGATTGGCGGGAGCGAGACGCGGCATCTGCCCGCGATCCGCCCGCCACGATCGAGCAGCCTGGCGATGGATTGGGACGATGTCCGGGTGTTTCTCGCGGTCGCCCGCAAGGGATCGATGCGTGCCGCCGGGCGGGCGCTTGGGTTGAGCCAGCCGACCATCGCCCGCCGCTTGGCCGCGTTCGAGGCCAGTTTCGGCGAGCCAGCCTTGTTCGACCGCCTGCCCGAGGGCCTGCGCCTCAACGCCGCCGGCGAGCAACTGGTCCCGGCGGCCGAGAGTGTCGAGGATGCGGTGCTGACAATGGAGCGGCGGCGCGCGGCCGCCTCGCCGGTGTTGCGCGGCACGGTGCGGGTCTCGACCGGCGAATGCGCGGCCGGGTTCCTGGCCCGCTGCCTGTCGGGATCGGCAACGACCGCACTCCCGTCCGGCATCACCCTGGAGCTGGTCGACTCACGGCAATCGGCAGACCTCGCGCGACGCGAGGCGGACCTGGCCTTGCGCCACGAACCACCGGAAAGCGGCGACTTTTACGTATCGAAGCTGGGCACCTTCGCCTGCGCAATCTATCGGCGCCGTGGCGAGGCCGCGGATGCGTGGGTGACCTATACCGACGCGCAGGCGCATTACGCGCCCGCGCGCTGGGTCGAGCGGCAGGTGGCCGAGACGGACGGCGGAATCGCGTTGCGTGCCTCATCGATGCTGATGCATCTGGAAGCGATCCGCGCCGGAACGGGCCGCGGCGTACTCCCCTGCTACGTCGGCGACGGCCATCCTTTGCTCGAGCGGCTGACTCCGCCGATCCCCGAACTCGCCGCGGAATACTGGATCGTTGTCCACCGCGATTTGCGCCGCTCGGCCTGCGTGCGCGCGGTGATGGACTGGGTGCGGCAGGTATTCGCCGCGCAGCGGGACCTGATCGCAGGTGCGGCTTAGTACCCAGATGCAGCGAAGCGCGACGCAGCGGCATTGCTGTCCCCTCTGTCATTGCGAGGCGCGAAGCGGTCCTCGGGCTTGACCCGAGGAAGCAATCTCCTGCCTGACGAGTGTTCCTCGGCTCGTCAGACAGGTGATTGCTTCGGTGCTACGCGCCTCGCAATGACAGAGAGGACAGCGCACGCCTCCGTTAGGGGGGCCCATGGTCCAACCACAGTCCATTGGGCAAACGACGGCGCGGCGGTCCGCTAGCCCCGCAGCTCCATCTGGATCGGGCCCTCGCGTCGGCCATGGGTGAACTGGTCCACCTCCGGGACGCCGGAGTTCATCAGGTCCGCCGCCGGGCCGTTCCAGATTATGCGGCCCTTGTAGATCATCGCCGCCTGGTCGCCGATGCGGCGCGCACTCGCCATGTCGTGAGTGATCGCCACGGCGGTACTGCCAAAGTGCTTGACGCAGTCCACCAGCAGGCCGTCGATCACCGCGCCCATGATCGGGTCCAGGCCGGTGGTCGGCTCGTCGAAGAACATGATGTCGGGCTGGGCGGCGATGGCCCGGGCGAGCGCCACGCGCTTCTGCATGCCTCCGGACAGTTCCGCCGGGTAGAGCTCGCCGACGCTGGGCGCCAGGCCGACCTCGGCCAGGAAGTCGGCGGCACGGGCGGGGGCCTCGGCACGCCGTAGCTTGCGTTGGGCGAGCAAGCCGAAGGAGACGTTCTCCCAGACCGGCAGGCTGTCGAACAGGGCGCCGTTCTGGAACAGCATGCCGATGCGGGAGCGGACGGCTTCGCGTTCGTTGCGCGGCAGGCGGAGGATGTCCTGTCCGTCGATCTCGATGCTGCCGGCGTCGGGCTCGATCAGGCCGAGGATGCATTTCAGCAGCACGGATTTGCCCGAGCCGGAGCCGCCGATCACCACCGTGGAGGTGCGCGGCATGATGTCGAGGTCGATGCCGTCGAGCACGACCTTGTCGCCGAAGCGCTTGTGCAGGTTGCGGAGGCGGATTTTCGGGGTGGTCTCGGTCATAGGGATGGTGATGCCGCGCGGTGGGGGTTTCGGCAAGCTGGTGGTCAAGTCGGCAAGGGCGCAAGGCGGCGTGGGCGTTCGATCGTCACGAACACCGATTGCCGGGGAGGGCGGCACCAGGCGCTGGGTGAACGGGACCGGATCGGTTGGGTGCTGAAGTTGCTACGTGCCGACCCGATCACCCTCACCCTCGGTGCTGACGCACCCTCGACCTCTCCCGCGAAGCGGGAGAGGTTATCATGATCGGAACCCCTGCGCGACGACGTAAAGCTCGCTGGACTCCTTGCGGCTGGCCGGCGGCTTGGCGTGGCGCACCGAGGCGAAGGAGCGCTTCAGGCGCAGCAGCATCTCCCGCTCGCTGCCGCCCTGGAACACTTTCGCGACGAACGCGCCGCCCTCGGCCAGGATTTCCGTGGCGAACTCCAGCGCGGCCTCGGCGAGGGCCATGATCCGCAGGTGGTCGGTCGCCGCGTGGCCGGTTGTGTTCGGCGCCATGTCGGACAGGATCAGGTCCGCCTTGCCGCCCAGCGCCTCCACCACCCGGGCCGGCACATCCGGGTCGAGGAAATCTCCCTCCAGCAGCACCGCGCCCGGCAGTTTGTCGATCGGCAACAGGTCCAGTGCCACGACGCGCCCGGCGCCACGCTGCACCGCTACCTGGGTCCAGCCGCCGGGAGCGGCGCCGAGGTCCACCACGCGCACGCCCGGGCGGATCAGCCCGAACTTCTCGTCCAGCTCGATCAGCTTGAACGCCGCGCGAGACCGCCAACCCTGCGCCTTGGCCGCCGTCACATACGGATCGTTCAACTGCCGCGCCAGCCAGCGTTGCGAGGCGGCGCTGCGGTTGCGCGTCGTCCGCACCGGCACCGCCAGGTGGCGGGTCGTCCCGGGACCCTTGCCGCTGCCCGGGGTCATGCGGACCGGCGCAACCCCATCCGGCGGGCGCCACGCGGGCCATCGCCTCGCATCATGCGCAGCAGCATGCCCTCGCGCAGGCCGCGATCGGCCACGATCACCCGCGGCGCGGGCCACAGCCTGGTGATCGCGGCGAACACCGCACAGCCGGGCAGGACGAAATCCACCCGGTCCGGGCCGACACACGGGTGCTGCACCAGGCCGTCGCGGCCCATCTCCCGCAGGCTGGTCAGCGCGGCGTCGGCGGCCTCCGCGCTCAGCACCATGCCGTCCACCAGCGGCCGGCGATAACGCGGCAGGGCCAGGGCGATGCCGGCCAGCGTCGTCACCGTGCCGGAGGTGCCGAGCAAAGTGACGCCGCCGTTGCGAATCTCGCGGCCGATGCAGTGGATGGACTCGAACGAAGCCAGCCGCGCGGCGACATCGTCCACCATGGCAGAGAAGCCGTCCGGGGTGAAGCCGGCGCCGCCCCAGCGCTCGGCCAGCGTCACCACGCCGACCGGCAGCGAGTCGTAGCCGATCAGCGCCGGGTGCCCGTCGGTCATCCGCACCCAGGCGAGTTCCGTGGAGCCGCCGCCGATATCGAACAGCAGCGCGCGCCGGCCGCCGTCGTGAAGTAGGGGGGTGCAGGATTCGAGGGCCAGCTCGGCTTCCTCGCGGGCGGTGATGACGCCGATGTCGAGGCCGGTCTCGCGCTTTACCCGGGCCAGGAATTCGCGGCCGTTGACGGCGCGGCGGCAGGCCTCGGTGGCGATGGCGCGCATGCGGCGCACCGGGCGGCGGGCGAGGCGGGCGGCACAGGCGTGCAGGGCCGCGAGCGCGCGCTCCATGGCGATGGGGCTGAGCGCGCCGGTGTGGTGCAGGCCCTCGCCGAGGCGGACGATGCGCGAGAAGCTGTCCAGCACGCGGAAGCTGTCGCCGGCCGGGGCGCCCACCAGCATGCGGCAGTTGTTGGTGCCCAGGTCGAGCGCGGCGAAGGCCGGACCGGAGAACCGGTGCGTCTGGGTTGATCGGGCGGCGGTGGCGTCCGCCGAGGGAGCCTCCTGCGGCATCATAACCGTATTGTCGTACGCGCGCGTGCGCCGGGGCAAGGGTTGATTGCGGGTGGCGTAGCGACCTTGCCGAGAATTCACGCCCGGGTAGGCCCCGCCGTTAACCTCTCCCGAGGAAGCGGGAGAGAGCCTGCGCCCAGGGCACGTGACCCGGGCGTCGAGGTGCCCTTGCACCGAGGGTGAGGGTGACCGGGCCGGCACGCTGCGGCGTCAGACCCGGGCGATCCGGCCGTTTCGGTGCATGGGGTTGTGGCCGTCGCTGACGTAAGCCGGTTGCGCGGCGGGGGGCCGGCGCTGTGGCGAGATGGTGGCCGGCCGATCGCCATGAACATCGCCCTAAACCCGATAGGCACTCACGCCCGGAGCGACCAGGATTGACCGGCCGGGTGCGGACCCCGACCATCGCCCCCACGTGCCGCGCCGCCAACAAGGCGTCGGCCGGGCGCACCGGGGGAGGACTGGCAAGATGCTCGGCAGCAGGTTCCGCTCCGTTCTGGCGATGCTCGTCGTCACGAGCACTACAGCACTGGCACAGCGCTACGATCCAGGTGCGTCCGCGACCGAGATCAGGCTCGGGCAGACCATGCCTTACAGCGGCCCGGTTTCGGTCGCCGGTGCGGTCGGGCACGCCTCGTTGGCTTATTTCGCCGCCCTCAACAAGGCCGGCGGCATCAATGGCCGGCAGGTCAGGCTCATCACGCTGGACGACGGCTACAGTCCACCGAAAACCGTCGAGGCGACACGGCGCCTGGTCGAGGACGAGAACGTCCTGATGATCTACGGGTCCGTGGGAACGCCCACCAACGCCGCGGTTGAGAAATACCTCAACCTCAGGAAGGTCCCACAACTGTTCATCACCACCGGGGCCAGCCGCTTCAGAGATCCCAGGACGTTCCCATGGAGCATGGCGTTCCTGCCCGGCTACGTGGCGGAAGGCCGGGCGATGGCGCGCTACGTCCTCGCGACCGTCCCCGCGCCCCGCATTGCCGTGCTTTACCAGAACGACGATCTCGGCAAGGACTTCCGGGCGGGATTCCGATCCGGGCTGGGCGACAAGGCGGACGTCCTGATCGTCAGCGAGCAAACCTTCGAAGTCGCCGACCCGACGGTTGACTCGCAGGTGATCGCGGCAAAAGCGTCGGGCGCCAACGTGTTCTACTTCGCCGGGACGCAAAAAGCCGGCGCGGAGCAAATCAGGGCGCGGCACAATCTCGGCTGGACGCCGCTGCATCTCGTTTGCAGCATCGCCAGCGGAGTCGAGGGGGTGCTGAAGCCGGCGGGGCTGGAGAACGCGGAAGGCCTGATCTCGACGGCCTATGCCAAGGATCCGTTCGATCCGACCTGGGCGGACGATGCGGACGTGAAGACGTTCCTGGACTGGGTCAAGGTCAATCTGTCCCAGGGCAATCCGCGCGATACCGGCATCGTCGGTGGCTACATCGTCTCCTGGCTGACGGCATACGTGCTGCAAACGGCGGGATCGACGCTGACGCGGGAGAATATCCTGAACGTGGCGACGCATCTGGACCATCTGAACGTGCCGATGCTGCTTCCGGGCATTACGATGACGACGACTCCCACCGACTACAGCGGGATCGCCCAGTTTCAGATCCAACGCTTCGAGAGCGGCCGTTGGGTTCCGGTCGGCAAGGTGATGTCGGGAGAGTGATGCAGTGCGCGTGATCAGGGGGAAGGCTGCACCGTCTGTGCGATACTATGGCTCCCAAAATAGTTGCCCTCAAACCGGCTGGGTTCTGTGAAATGCACCCGTGCGGTTTCCATAAATATAGGGATATGCCGGCACGGTTCGGACGGTGCCGAGTGGGTACCTCCCGGGCCACACAGGTGTCACTGCCAGCAAAAAAGCAAGCGTTTGAAGCACAGATTTCACAGATTAAGGCACAGATTAGATTTGTTGCTTCTGTGCCTTAATCTGTGAAATCTGTGAAATCTGTGTTTCAAACGCTTGCGTCCTTTGCGGCGAAAATACACCAACAGCATTTGAGCCGGCACGGTCCGTTAAGATCGTGCGAAACTGGGAAGCTGTCCCTTGGTTTAGGGCGTGGCGCGGCCCCTCCGACCGATACGAATCACGGAAGACCCAAATTTTCCTGATCCGTGGATTGCCATGATTCGTGGCGACACCGGCCTGTTTGCCAATCGTCGCTCGCTTTTCTGGACTTTGTGAGAAATGACGTGGGAGCGGCCGCCACGATCGGCTGCCGTCTGCTCCTGATGCCGTCCCGGCGCTTATCTCCCAACCGCCACATCCAGCCAGCCGCGCGCATCGAACCGCGCCTCGTCTCCGGCACGCAGCAGCACGGTCGTCGTGTCGGACTCCACGATCACCGGGCCCCTCAGCTCCTGCCCGGCACCCAACGCGGCAAAATCGAACACCGCGACGTCCGTCCATCCGCCGAGCCACACGCGCCGCGGATCCCGCGACGCCGCGGGTTTCCGCGATGCGGTCCCGGCCGCCGCGGCACCGACTGACGGCAACTGCCCGATCACCGAGGCCCGCGCGTTCACCAGCACCACGTCCTGGTCGGGCGAGGCATACGTGTAAAGCGCCTCGTGCGCGCGATGGAACGCCGCCTCGATCCGCGCACCCAGGTCCGGCGCCGTCCAATCCAAACCCTCCAGGTCCACCGCGATCTCGAACACTTGCTCGCCATACCGCATGTCCGCGGACCGTCGCACTGTCACCGCACCGTCGAACCAGCCCAACCGCGCCCGCCCCTCGCGTTCCATCTCCGCGAACGCCACGCGCAACGCGTCCACATCGATGCCGTGCGTCTGCGACTGGCTGCGCATCAGCTCGATCCGCAGATCGGTGTTCAGCATGCCCCAGGCCGAGAGCACCGACGCCGCCACCGGCACCACCACGCGTCCGATGCCCAGCTCCGCCGCCACCGCGGATACATGCAGTCCGGCGGCGCCGCCGAACGCCAGCAACGCGAAGCCGCGCGGATCGACGCCTCGGCGCACCGTCGCGACCCGCACGCCGTCCGCCATGCGGGTGTTCACCAGGCGATGGATGCCGAAGGCCGCCTCGGCGGGGGAAAGCCCCAACCCGTCGGCCACGCGCCGCACCGCCTCGGTCGCCGCCGCGACGTCCAGCCGTCGCCGCCCGCCGAGGAATTTGTCCGGGTTGAGATAGCCCAGCACCAGGTTGGCATCCGTCACGGTCGCCGCAGTGCCGCCCTGGCCGTAGCAGGCGGGACCCGGATCGGCGCCGGCACTGTCCGGCCCCACCGTCAGCAGCCCGGCCCGATCGATGCGCCCGATCGATCCGCCGCCGGCGCCGAGCGTGACAATGTCCAGCCCCGGCAGCGCGATGCGCGCATTGGCCACCGTCTTGCCGCCCGACAAGGTGGGTTCTCCCCCGCGCACCAGCGCGATGTCGGTGGACGTGCCGCCCATGTCGAACGCGATCAGGTCGCGCGCTACCCCGGCGCGGACCAGCGCCACCGCCGCCGCCACGCCGCCCGCCGGCCCGGACAGCGCGGTGCCCGCGGCCAGCAGGATCGCTTCGGCGACCGACGCCACACCGCCGTGCGACAGGATGACCAGCAGTTCGCCGCGATAGCCGGCCTCACCCAGCCGGGCTTGCAGGCGGCCGAGATAGTTCTCGATCACCGGACCCACCGCGGCGTTCGCGATGGTGGTGGAGAAGCGCTCGAACTCCTTGATCTGCGGCAACACGCCGGAGGACGTGGTCACATAGGCCTGCTGCAGCCGCGCGCGCACCGCGGCCGCCGCCGCTTGCTCGTGCGCCGGGTTGCGCCAAGAGTGCAGGAAGCACACCGCGACGGCCTGCACGCCCTCGGCGGCAAGCTGCGCCACGGCGCGGTCGAGCGAGGCCGGGTCAAGCGGCGTCTCGATCGAGCCGTCGGCGCGGGTGCGCTCGCGCACCGGCAGGCGGAGGCGGCGCGGCACCAGCGGGTCCGGCGGGGCCATGCGCAGATTGTAGCGGTCCGGCTTGAGGCCCTCGCGCATTTCGATGATGTCGCGATGGCCTTCCGTGGTGAGCATGCCGACGCGCGCCGCCTTGCCTTCCAGCAGCGCGTTGGTGGCGACGGTGGTGCCGTGCACGATACGCGAGGTGGCGGAGAGCAGCGCGGCGGTGTCGAGACCGAGCGATTGCGCGGCAAGGGCGAGGCCGTCGAGCACGCCGTCCGACTGGTCGCGCGGGGTGGAGGCGGCCTTCGCCGTGATGGTGCGGCCGTCCGGCGAGGCGACGACAATGTCAGTGAAGGTGCCGCCGACGTCGATGCCAATGGTGTAGGTCATTGCGGGAGGGTGAAACGACGGCCGCCGCGATACAAGGCCGCCGGATGGGCGATCGGGTGAAAGCAGCAAGGCCAGGGGCTTTGCCCGGGCAGAACCCTGGCCTTGCGCCCTGGCCTTGTGCCGTGGCCTTGCGTCCTGGCCTTGCGCTTGACGGCGCTTCTCTGCGGGTCCGTATTCGGCCGCGACAAACGGGAGGCAACCGTCATGATCCTGAATGACCAGGTCGCC
>DATHNI010000086.1:0-4614 GCA_035486135.1 Acetobacteraceae bacterium | reverse complement strand
CGCCATGCAGATCACGGCTCTGGTCGCGGGCGCACTGTTCATGGAGAATCTGGACAGCACCATCATCGTGACGGCGCTCCCACAGATGGCGCGATCCTTCGACGCCAGTCCGGTCGGTTTGAACATCGGCGTAACCGCCTACACGCTCACTTTGGCAGTCGTCATTCCGATCGGCGGCTGGATGGCGGATCGCTTCGGCGCACGGCGCGTGTTTGCAGCCGCGATCGCGATATTCACCGGAGCCTCGGTGTTGTGCGGGTTCAGCCAGGGGCAATGGAGCTTTACTACCTGCCGGATCCTGCAAGGCGCTGGCGGCGCGATGATGACGCCGGTGGGAAGACTGGTGATGCTGCGTGCGACCGAAAAGCGTGATCTCGTACGCCTCATTTCCTATGTCGCCCTGTCGGGCCTGGTGGCGCCGGTGCTCGGACCGCCGGTCGGCGGAGCCATCACCACATATCTCGGCTGGCGTTGGATCTTCTTCCTCAATCTGCCGCTCGGCCTGATCGGCATCTGGTGTGCACTGGCGCTAACCAGCGATGATCGCGCCCCCTCCGCGCCGCGCTTCGACCTGTCCGGCTTTCTGCTCTGCGGCAGCGCCTGCGTTTCCCTGACTTACGGGCTCGAATTGCTGGGCCGGGCGCCGACACCGTGGGCGGCGATGACGGCGTTCATCGGAGCTGGACTGCTTCTGGGCATACTCGCGCTCCGTCACCTCCGCAGCGCCGAACAGCCGCTGATCGCTCTCGCTGCACTGCGCATTCCCACCTATGCGATGACTTTGCGGGGCGGATCATTGTTTCGCGTATCCGTCACCATGGTACCGTTTCTGCCGCCGACCATGTTTCAGCTAGGGTTTGGACTGAATCCATTCGCCTCCGGCCTGCTGATTATCCCGCTATTCGCGGGCAGTTTCGGCATGAAGATCGTCACAACGCGAATGCTGCGCCGCTATGGATTCCGTCGGGTTCTGCTGGCCAATGGCGCGCTGACAACATTGGCCATATTGGGTTGCGCAGCGCTGACGCCATCGACACCTTACGCGGTGATAGCGGTCGTCCTGTTTGCCAGCGGGTTGACGCGCTCCCTTCAGTTCAGCGCCCTCAACTCGCTGGCGTTTGCCGACGTGCCGCCCGAGCATATGAGCACGACGAATACTCTGGCGAACGTAGTCCAACAGCTGACATTGGGGCTTGGCATCACCGCCGCAGCCGCGACTGTGCATCTCGCCGCGCTGCTGCATCGTGAAGCCGCCATGGGTGTCGATGGCTGCCTGAACCCGCTCAAATCCGGCGACATGTAAAGCTGAAAGCCTACCACCGGCCGCCGAGACTGGCGCGGCTCGTTGGTGGACAGCTGCGGGCCGAGTGGTTGCGAGGAACGCCGGCTGGCGCTGCTGCGGAGGGCGGGTAAAGGTTTGCCTTGATCAAGGGGCAAGCACGGCGCCGATGTGAACTTGGCGGTTACGCTCGACGCCGTGCCCCACACCGTGCCGGGCACGCATGCGGGGCGAGTATCGCGGCAATCGTGGCGTTCGTCCACGTGATGGCTGCCGCTGCGACAATGGCGGCGTGGTATCCGCCCGGCTCTATGTGTGCGCAGGCTGTCGCCGCCAGGTGCTGATCTGCAGCTGCTGCGATCGTGGGCAAATCTATTGCCCCGGCGATTGTGCGCCAAGGGCCCGCCGCCGCAGCTTGCGTGCTGCCGGACGGCGCTACCAAACGAGCCGTCCTGGACGGCTCGCCCATGCTGCGCGGGCGCGTCGCTACCGGGCGCGCAGCAAAAAAGTGACGCATCACGGTTCACCCCGCCGCCCGCCGGATGATCTGCTAACGCCCAGCTCGTCGGCGACCGCGAGCGACGCAAACGCCTGGACTGACCGACCGTCGCCGTCGGCCTCGCACTGTCACTGGTGCGGGCGGCGATGTTTGGATCTCGTCCGCCAGGTATTTCTGCGTCGCCGCCTCCGTCGTCGAGGAATTGTGCGACACGATCGGACAGGACGCGGTCACGGTGATACCACCTGATATCGAGGCGCAGATCCTGCGCTTCTACCACGCTGAAAAATGGACCATCGGCACGATCGCGCGGCAGCTGCACATCCATAACGGTGTGGTGCGGCGCGTGTTGGCACAGGCTGGTTTGCCAAAGAGTGGCCGACCACCACGCAAATCGTTGATCGACCCGTATCTGGCGTTCATCCGTCAGACGCTGGAGACGTTCCCGGCGCTGACGGCCAGCCGGCTGTATGGGATGGTGCGCGAACGCGGCTATCAAGGCCGTCCCGATCACTTCCGCCATCTGGTCTCCTGTCACCGGCCGCGCCGCAAGGCGGAAGCCTATCTGCGTCTGCGCTGCCTGCCCGGCGAACAGGGCCAAGTGGACTGGGCTCACTTCGGTCGTCTCGAGATTGGCCGCGCGCGGCGGCCCCTGATGGCGTTTGTTATGGTGCTCAGCCACTCGCGGCAGATCTTTCTGCGCTTCTTCCCGGATGCCCGAATGGAGAGTTTTCTCCGCGGCCATGTCGCAGCATTCAACGCCTGGGGTGGTGTACCTCGCGTGCTACTCTACGACAATCTGAAGAGTGTGGTGCTCGAACGACGTGGCGACGCGATCCGCTTCCATCCGGCGTTCCTGCGCTTCGCCGGAGACTATCGTTACGAGCCGCGCCCTGTAGCGGTTGCGCGCGGCAACGAAAAAGGCCGGGTGGAAAGAGCTATACGGTTCGTCAGGGAGTCGTTCTTCGCCGCACGCACCTTCGCCGATATTGATGACCTCAACGCTCAGGCGGAGGCCTGGTGCATCGGTGCCGCTGCCGATCGGCGCTGCCCAGAGGAGCCCGAGCGCACTGTCCGTGCGGTGTTCGACGACGAAAGGCCACGTTTGCTCGCATTGCCACACAACCCGGAGCCAGTGCTCGAGCGTGTGGCGGTGTCGGTCGGCAAAACGCCGTACGTCCGCTTCGACCTGAACGATTACTCAGTACCATTTGGGCATGTTCGCCGCGTGCTGACCGTGCTCGCTGATCCGCACGAAGTGCGCATCGCCGACGGTGCAGAGGTGCTCGCCCGCCACCCGCGCAGCTACGACCGCCGCGCACAGATCGAGGTTGCCGCTCACATCCAGTCCCTCGTCGACGACAAGCATGCCGCACGCCAGCATCGTGCCACCGATCGCCTTGCGCAGGCCGCGCCAGCCAGTCAGACCCTGCTGATGCGCGCCGCGGAGCGCGGCGCCAATCTCGGCGCGATCACCGTGGGTTTGCTACGTCTGCTCGAACGCTACGGTGCTGCGGCGCTGCAGGACGCCATCCTGGAGGCGCTGGTGCGCGACGCGCCGCATCCCAACGCCGTACGCCTCGTCCTCGAACGTTGGCGCGAGCAGCGCGGCGACGCCCCGCCCATTGCACTCGTGCTGCCAGCGCATGTTCAGGCGCGCGATGCGCCAGTGCAACCGCACGCCCTGGAAACCTATGATCAGCTCAAGGAGCATCGCGATGATTGAGCGCAACACACAGCAGGCTCGCGCCGGCGCGCTCAACCTGCACGGGCTACTGGCGCATTGGAGCGAGGTCGCCACCGAAGCCTGGGTGACCGCGCTGCTCGGCTGGGAGGAGCAAGAGCGCGCCCGCCGCAGCCTGGAGCGCCGGCTGCGTACCGCGCGCATCGGCCGCTTTAAGCCAATCTGCGACTTCGACTGGAGTTGGCCAAAACGCTGCGACCGCGTCGCCGTCGATGCGCTGATGACGCTCGAGTTCCTTGGCGACGCCACCAACGTCGTGCTGGTCGGCCCGAACGGCGTCGGTAAGTCGATGCTGGCACAGAACATAGCCCACCAGGCGCTGATCGAGGGCCATACCGTGCTGTTCACCAGCGCCGGACAACTGCTCGGTGATCTCGCGGCACTGGATAGCGATGCCGCCTTGCGCCGCCGTCTGCGCCATTACGCCCGTCCGCAGCTCCTGGTCATCGATGAGGTCGGCTATCTCTCCTACTCCAATCGCCACGCCGACCTGATGTTCGAACTGATCTCGCGACGCTATCAGAACAAGAGCACGCTGGTCACCACAAACCGCCCCTTCGCCGAATGGCGCGAGGTATTCCCCAATGCCGCCTGTGTCGTCTCGCTGATTGATCGTCTTGTCCACAACGCTGAGATCGTCGCGATCGAGGGCGAATCCTATCGCCTCAAGGAAGCCCACGACCGCACCGAGCAACGCTCCCGCCGGCGCCGCGCCGCCAAGTCATGACCAAGCCGCCAGACACAACGACGCTGCCTGCGCATCTGCGGCCGCTCACCGTTGATATCCCCCGCACCTGGACACCCGAAGAGGCGCTCGCCGTGTTCGAATTGATCGATGATCTACGTGACAAAGTCTGGGCTCTCTACAGCGACCAGTTGCAGGCCCTCCTGCGTGAGCAATGCGCACACCATCACGCCGACGACCGTGACGACGCCATCGACACGCACCCGTTCTGAACCAAGCAAACGCAGGCCGCCACCCGAGCTCGCCAAGCACAGCGCTCCAATCCAAACAGTCATCCTGTTGTTCGATCAAGACGGCCATCCCGTCGTCCCGACCTGCGCCTCGCACGTGCCGACGCGCACAGCGGC
>DATHNI010000085.1:0-12996 GCA_035486135.1 Acetobacteraceae bacterium | reverse complement strand
TCCGGCGTCGGGCCGATCGCGGCGATGGCCATGACCGAGTGCCACAGGCGGTCGGCGTTGATGGTTGGGGTCATGCGCGCGCCTTTCCGTCGTTGCGAGGTCCACACCCCTGTCATTGCGCGGCCCGGAGGGCCCGGCAATCTCGTGGCAGATAGGCCGAGGGCCTACCGGGCGCGAGATTGCTTCGATGCCGCGAGCCTCGCAATGACAGACAGGCGTCCTTGGGGCCGGAGGGAGATAACTGCTTCAACCAGCCGCGCCGCAAAGCCCTGTGTCATGGCCGGGCTTGGCCGGGCCACCCACGTCTTCTCTTGCTGCCAGCAGCAAAGTCGTGGGTGGCCGGCCTTCGCCGGCCATGACACAGCATGACACAGGGAGGTGTGACCCGCCCCAATTGATTCGCTTGTTCCCGAACGGGCCCTTAGGTCGTGTTTGGGAGCCACGCAGGCCGCGCCCCGTCAATCCCAGGGCAGCACGACCACCCGAGGCCAGATCGCCTGCGCTCGCCGCGCCTTGCTGTCATGTGATGCCGCATTGTCCAGCGCATGGTTCGGCCGGATCATCATGGCGAACAGATCGTCGAGGCCGAACGGCGCCACGACGTCCAGCCGCCCGTCGTCGTCCAGCCGCCCGTCGTCCTCCAGCCGAACGCCGACAGCATGCACGATCGACGCGTAATAGCGCAGCGCGTCATCAGCGCAGGCAAGGCGTGGGTACGCGCAGCCGAAGCGTGCCTCGAACCAAAGATGCACGCGGGCCTGGTTGCGCACTTCCACCGGCCCCAGGCAGTCCCCGGTTGCCGCGGCGACGCGCCGGATGACCGCGTCCTCCGCCTCCCAGGAGAGATCCGCGGCATCGAAGTAGATCACGTCGTAGTCCTTGATGCCGGTTCGGCGGGGCCGTCCGGTCAGCACGTTCCACACCGTCTGGTACAGGCACCCCGCGACGATCCGCCATTGCGGCAGCCCGATCGATCGCAGCCGCCGGAGCAAATGCATCAGCTCCGGATCGTCGCGGATGATGGCGTCGAGACGGTCGTGCTGCGTCATCACGCGGTGCGCGCGGCCTGGCGGATCACTGCGCCAGGATCGACCGCAGGACCCCGTCGCGACGGCGCTCGCGCAGGGATGACCATCGCTCGATGCTGTCCACCGCGTCTTCGGTCTCGTCGAACGGCTCCGCCTCATCGTCATCCAACGCATCCGCGTCCGGAGCGCGGGCTGCCAGCTCGGCGAGTGCTCTTGCCACGCGATCATCGTGCCGCCCCGGTACGCCGGCGTCACCGGCCTCATCAATGGCCGGCGCCTCGTCTGGCGTGGCTGGCGCCGCGTCTGGCGTGGCTGGCGCCTCGTCCGGCGTGGCCGGCGGCGGGAGAGGCTGAAGGACGTCCTGCTCTATCGGGGTGTCCTCGATCAGGAGTGGCAAGGTTGCCAGCTTGGCATCGAAACTCTGGCACGCGTCGATGAACAAGGCGATCGATTGCGGCACCGGATCAGGGTACAGCTTGTCAGTCAGCCAATCTTCCAGCGTCTGCCCGGCCTTCTGCGCTCGCCGCTCCTCATAGGCACGCTGTGCCGGTTTCATCCGCGCGATGCGCTCGGCGATGTCCCGGGATCGATCGCGACGCTGGTGCAGCACGCGATATCGCGTTGGTGGATGCGGGTCGCCATCCTGCGGATCGGCATAGGCCGGATCAGGAACGAACAGCGAGGTCTCCCCGTCGGCGATGTTTGGTGTGATATCCACCAGGTTGCCATCCGGATCGACCCATACCGCGTGGAACTCGGCGGTGAGCATTACCGGCTGCCACTCCCGTAACCGCCAGCCGAAACGGATGCTGCCGCCGTCGGCGCGGATTTTCTCCCGGACGCCGTCCGCCGGCCAGCCATAGGCGGCGTGGTCGTCTTCGCGCAGCGGAATGTGCACCGGTGGCAGCGGGCTCAGTTCCGCGGCGAATGACGTGATGGCATCGGTCACCTCCGCCGGAACGCGTTCGTCGAAGAACGCTTCGGTGTCCGCCGTGTAGAGCGCTTTGCCCAGGCGTTGCTTTTGCTGCAAGGAAAGTTCGATCATTTGCTCCCTCGGGAATGGCGTGCCTGCGGTGGTGACAGGCGGCCGAGCGACAGCGCGGCCAGGTGCCGGTGGCCGGGTGGAGGCCCCCCGGCCGACGCTGCAACCCGGTCCGTCGCGGTCCGACTCGGGACGTGCGGTCACCATGCAGCATCCCTTGCCAGCCTGCGGCGGCGGGTTCAAAGGTGCAAGCTGGATATGCGAGGATTGTGATGCCATCTCCGGCCGATACGGTCATCGACGCCGCCCGCGCCTTCCTGGGCGAGCGGATCACCACCAACGCCACGCTGCGCGACCACCACTCGCACGGCCAGGACACCCAGCCGCCGGTGCTGCCGGACGCCGTGGCGTTCGTGGAAACCGCGGAAGAAGTCGCGCGCGTGCTGGCGCTGTGTCATGCCGCGCATGTGCCGGTGGTGCCCTGGGGCGCCGGCACGTCGCTGGAGGGGCACGTGACGCCGGTGCGCGGCGGCATCACGCTCGACCTGTCGCACATGACGCGCATCATCGATGTCAGCCAGCCGGACATGGATTGCCGCATCGAGGCCGGCGTCACCCGAGACCAGTTGAACACGTATTTGCGGGATGTGGGGCTGTTCTTTCCGGTCGATCCCGGCACCTCGTTGTGCACCATCGGCGGCATGTGCGCGACGCGCGCTTCGGGCACCAACGCGGTGCGCTACGGCACGATGCGGGAGAACGTGCTGGGGCTGACCGTGGCGGTGGCCGACGGACGACTGATCCGCACCGGCGGACGCGTGCGCAAGTCGTCCACCGGCTACGACCTGACGCGGCTGTTCATCGGGTCGGAGGGCACGCTGGGCGTCATCACGGAAATCCAGTTGCGGCTGCACGGCATCCCCGAGGCGATGTCGTCCGCCACCTGCCAGTTCCCGACCTTGCGCGACGCGGTGGAGACGGTGATCGCGATCATGCAGACCGGCATTCCGGTGGCTCGGATGGAGCTGCTCGACGAGGTGCAGGTGGAAGCCTGCATCGCCTATTCGAAACTTGAAGGCTTGGAACCACTGCCCAGTCTGTTCTTTGAATTCCACGGCACGCAGGCGGCGGTGGCGGAACAAGCGCAGCAGGCCGAGGAGATCGCGTCCGGCTTCGACGGGCGCGGGTTCCGCTGGGCGACCGACGCGGCCGAGCGCAACAAGCTATGGCAGGCGCGGCACGACGCTCTATGGGCGTGCCTGGCGCTGAAGCCGGGGCACAAGGGCATCGCCACCGACGCGATCGTTCCAATTTCGCGGCTGGACGAGGCGATCCTCGGGGCCAAGGAGGACATCGCGGCGTCCGGCCTGACGGCGCCGATCGTCGGTCACGTGGGCGACGGCAATTTCCACACGGTCATCCTGGTGCCGCCGGAACCGGATGGGTTGGCGCGGGCGTGGGAACTGGACAAGAAGATCGTCGCGCGGGCGCTGTCGCTTGGCGGGTCGTGCAGCGGCGAGCACGGCGTAGGCCTCGGCAAGCGCGAGTTCCTGGAGCAGGAACATGGGGTGGAGGCGCTGGCGGTGATGCGGTCGGTGAAGCAGGCGCTGGACCCGCGGGGGATTTTGAATCCGGGCAAGATTTTTCTGAATTGACCCGGCCGCCTCTTGTTAGAGCAGTTTTAGCCTGACTAAATGCCAAGGGGTCGGAGACATGGACATGGCGACAACACGGTCAGGCTTTGCAACATCCGCCGTCGCCTTGCTTGCGGGTACAGTCGCGCTCGCCGGCGTGGCGGCAGCCCCCGGCGCGGCATGCGCGGCCGATGCGCAGGTGCAGCGGGGCGAATACCTCGTCACGGTGATCGGCTGCGGCGATTGCCACACGCCGGGAACCTTCCTGGGCAAACCGGACATGACGAAATTGCTCGGCGGCTCGGATGTCGCGTTCGAGGTGCCTGGCCTGGGCGCGTTCGCCGGCAGCAACCTGACGCCGGACAACGCAACCGGCATCGGCACCTGGACGACCGAGCAAATCATCGAGGCCATGCAACATGGGAAGGCGCCGGATGGTCACGAACTGGCGCCGTCGATGCCTTGGCGCGATTTCGCCACGCTCTCGCCGGAAGACGCGACGGCGATCGCGGTTTACCTGAAGAGCATTCCCGCAGTGTCGCATAAGGTCGCGGGCCCGTTCAAACCGGGCGAAAAAGTAACGTCGTACCTGTTCAGGATCATGCCTCCCGGAGCAACCGCCGCTACCGCGAAATAGACGAAACGCCTGCGCGTCGTGGCAGGACGGTCGCGTTTCGCTGTGATCGACAAACTCGCAGGCTTGGCATGAGACGCAGGCGCTACGGGCGGCTGGTAATTTTATCGCAAAGGCAGATGAGGCGCAGAGATCGCCGAGAAAAATAACACAGGCTCCTGGTACACCCCGCCAGCAAGCATGTTATACCAAGCGTATTAAAGGTTGACGTACCGGCACCGGCCGCCCCATCCGTCATGGCCGGGCTTGACCCGGCCATCTATGCAGATGCGGTGCCGCGATAGATGGCCGGGTCAAGCCCAGCCATGACGGTTGGGGCGGCCGGTGGGACCACTTCGAGAGTCAGTCTTTCGGGCGGGTGATATTATCAGCCAATCTTCTCTGCGCGCTCTGTGCCTCATCTGCCTTTGCGATAAATTTACCAGCCGCCCGTAGCACCTGCGTTGCGTGTGTGGCTCCCTGATCTTGCACGATCCGCATCTTACCCGCAGCCTGCCGCCTCCTACGGCTGCACCGGCGCTGCCCACCCCGTCATCACCGCCATGCGCAGCGTCGCCGAGACGCGGCCATCCTCCTCCGACACCGGCAGTCCCGCCAGCGCGGCGGGGAACAACTCGCGCGGCGGGATGCGGCGGTCGCGCAAGCGCACCGCGTTCGTCTCGCCGGCGGCGCGCAGATCCTGCAGCACCGCGAACGGGTCGGCGTAGCGGAGCCGGATCACCTCGACGTCGGCGACCGGCAACACAAACCCAGCGCGTTGCAGCAGCCCGGCACAATCGCGCAGGTCCGGGAACGGCGACACGCGTGGAGCGGCGCCGCCGGTCAGTGCGGCTTCCGCCTCGGTCAGCGCCCGCCGCAACTCGTCCAGCGTGCCCAGCGCCGGCAGGCTGGCCAGCAGCAGCCCGTTCGGCCGCAGCGCGTGCCGCAATTGGATCAGCGCACCCGGCAGGTCGTTGACCCAGTGCAGCGACAGGTTTGCCACCACAAGGTCGAAACTGCCCGCTGCGAACGGCAGGAATTCCTCATCCGCCGCGACGCACACCCCGCAGTTCCGCGCCGCCATCGCCGGCGACAGATCGCTGCTCACCACCTCGATACCGCGGGCGCGCAGCAGCGGCGCCACCACGCCGCGGCCGCCCACATCCAGCGCCTGCGAGAAGCGCGTGGTCGTATCGTCCAGCCGGTCGAGCAGCCTCTCCGCCGCGTCGCGCAGCACGTCCGCGACGCGGCCCACCGCCGGCGCGGCACGATCGCGGTGCCGGCGCACCGCGTCCCGGTCGAACACCTCCATTGCGTCCATGCCGCTGATGTGCCCCCGCGTCTGTGCGTTGCCAAGCGGCACACCCATGCCTAGGCTCAGCCAAACCCTAATGTGGCGACACCCATGCAACGCATCGACGCAAAGACCCTGCACGCCTGGCTCGCCGACGGGCAGGAGCTTGCCTTGCTCGACGCGCGCGAGGACGGCGAGTTCGGCGCCTCCCACCTGTTCTGGGCGGTGCCCTGCGGCCTGGCGAAGAAGGAGATCCGCGCCCGCGCGCTGCTGCCGCGGCTCGCGACCCGGATCTGCTGCGTCGATGACGGGCGCGGCCTGGCGGAAACGCTCGCCGCCTGGCTGGAGGGCATCGGCGCCACCGATGTGGCGGTCCTGGATGGCGGCACCAGGGCCTGGCAGGCCGCCGGCTACGAGTTGTTCTCCGGCGTCAACGTGCCATCCAAGGCGTTCGGCGAGTGGGTGGAGCACCATTACGGCACGGAAAGCGTCGATCCGCCCGAGCTGAAGCAGTGGCTCGATTCCGGCCGCAAGATGGTGGTGCTGGACAGCCGCACGCACGAGGAGTTCGTGCGCATGTCGATCCCCACCGGCATCAGCGTGCCGGGCGGCGAGCTGGCCTACCGCGTCGGCGACATGGTGCCCGATCCGCAGACGCTGGTGGTGGTGAACTGCGCTGGCCGCACGCGCAGCATCCTCGGTGCGGAAAGCCTGCGCCGCGCCGGCATCCCCAACAAGGTGGTGGCGCTGCGTAACGGCACGATGGGCTGGGAACTCGCCGGCTTCCGCTGCGACCGCGGCCGGACGGAGAAGTTCGATCCCGGCACGCCGAAGACGCTGAAGCTGGCGCTGGAGCGAGCGTCGCGCTTCGCGGAGGAATCCGGTGTCGGCGTCATCGGTCCGTTGGACCTGGAGCGGTTCGAGGAAGACCCCGACCGCACCCTGTATGTGCTGGACGTGCGCGATCCGGCGGAGTTCCGCGCGGGGCACCGGCCCGGCAGCCGCAACGCGCCGGGCGGGCAGTTGGTGCAGGCGACGGACAATTGGGTCGGCGTGCGCAATGCGCGGATCGTGCTGGTGGATGACACCGGCGTGCGCGCTCGGATGAGTGCCGCGTGGCTGCACCAGATGGGCCATCGCAATGTGTTCGTGGTGGAGGGCGCGCTGGAAGCGGCGGCGTCCGGCGGCCGCGTGCTGGCTCCGGTGCCGGAACTGGCTCTCCCGGTCTCGAGTATCGACGTGACCGGCCTGGTTGCGTTGTTCGATCGCGGGGAGGGGACGGTGGTGGTCGATCTCGCCCGCAGCATCGACTTCCGCGACGGCCATATTCCCGGCGCGCTGTGGGGCGTGCGCTCGCGGCTGGAGGGGCTGCGGCCGCAACTGGCGGGCGCGAGCTACGTGGTGCTGACCTCGCCCGACGGGGTGCTGGCGCGGCTGGCGGTGGACGAGGTGAAGGGGCTGACTGCCCGGGGGCAGGCCGGCGCCGAGGTGCTGGTGCTGGAAGGCGGCACCGAGGCGTGGCACGCGTTCGGCCGCCCGCTGGTCAAGGATCGCACCAACCCACCCGACGAGGCGTGCATCGACGCGTATCTGCGGCCGTACGACCGGAACTCCGGCGTCGAGGAAGCGATGAACGGCTACCTGACGTGGGAGATCGAACTGGTGCACCAGATCGAGCGCGACGATACCGTGGCGTTCGGCGTGGAACACACCGCCGCATAGCAACGCGTCGCTCGCAACAACGAGCACTGCCCGCCGCCCACGTCATGGCGGGCGAAGGCCCGCCATCCACCACTATGCTGCTTGCGGCCAGGGAAGTCGTGGATGGCGGGCCTTCGCCCACCATGACGTGGGCGGCCGCGTCGCTGCGCCAATTTCATCCAGGGCGGGTCGAGCGCCGGCCAAGACGCAATGACAGGAGGCTCACGCTTCCGGCCAGGACGAATACGCTCTAGCTCTTCACAAGCTCGACCCGGCGGTTCTTGGCGCGGCCTACCTCGGTGTCGTTCGGGGCGATCGGCTTGTGCGGCTCAAACCCCGCCGATTCCAGGCGCGCGCCGTCCACCCCTTGCGTCTTCAGCGTCTCTACCACGGCGGCTGCCCGTTCCTGCGATAGCTTTACGTTGTAGTCGTGCGTGCCGATGCTATCGGTATTGCCCTCGATCGACAGCTTCAGGTCGGGGTTAGCCTTCAACAGCGCCACCACTTGTGCGATAATCGGCTGTGCGTCCGGCTTCAGCGTGGCCTTGTTGAAGTCGAAGTTGATATACAGCGCGATGTGGCCATCCTTGTCGAGCGCCGCCTTCATGTCGTCCGCCTGTGGCGGCTTGATCGAAAGCTGGAACGGCTTTTCCTCGATGACGTCAACGTTGACGCCGGCATACACGCTGGTGACCTGAATCCACACCGTCTTGCCATGGTCGTCGAGCCGCGCATCCACTTCCCCCGGATCGGGCAAGGGATCTTCATACAGGATTTCTGCTCCGAGGTTCCTCAGGGCCGCGCGATAATTCAATTGACTTTCAAGGCCGCTCATCAGCGGGCGGGTATATTCATCGAAGATGTGGAAGCGGAAGCCACGCACCTTCACCTTCTGCTTTTGGTTGCCGTCCTGCACGTTGAAAGCAAATTCATCGAAATTGGTTTTGGCCGCCTTGCCTATCGTCGTACGCGGCAAATGGCCCAGCAGATGATAGTCGTCGCCGCTGGGCGGGAGCAGGCAGGGGACAGTCCTTGCCGTCGGCCCAGGCCGGCGAGGCCGACAACGGCAAGAGCATGAGCATCAATCCGATGAAGCCATGTCCAATGCGGCGCATCCTGACCCCGTCTCAGCTTGCCCCCTGCCGCATCGTGACCCCGTGTCGCAACTGAACCGACGGCGCCCCGTCGTGGACAGTAACGGTCCACCAGGGAAATAAACTTCTCGTTATGGCCGGGAAACAGCACGACGTGCCGTGCTGCCGCGCTTTGAGGCGTGCAGTCGCGGTTGGAGGCGCTGCGGCCGCAACTGGCTGGGGCGAGCTACGTGGTGCTGACCTCGGCCGACGGGGTGCTGGCGCGGCTGGCGACGGACGCGTGCGGAACGTCAGGGCGCCGGCGCGACTGCGTTCCCACCGAAATGTGTAACGGCGGATGAGCCCTCGCCGAAACCTTGTGTCGCAATATGGCATTTAGCATTTTATGCGCCCCAACATCTGCGGATTCCACCGATGAACATGACGTCGCGTCTTGAAGCGTTGCAGCGCGATCTCGAGAAGGACAGCCGACCCACGGTCCAGAGACGTCCATTTGGCAAACGATTTGATACGGATCGGGGCCGTGAGGCTGACAGTCCTGAACAGATTCCACCCAAGGGCTGGATGGACATTCTGCTGCGTGCATGGAGGGAAGTATCCGACCAGAACCTCTTCCTCATAGCAGGTGGCGTCACGTATGCCGTACTGGTCTCATTGTTCCCCGCCCTGGCGGCTCTTGTTGCGCTCTACGGGTTGGTGTTTGACGCGTCGCAGATCGATCGCCAGGTCGGTAGTTTTTCCGGCATCCTGCCACCGGAGACGATGGATCTGCTGAGTCAACAGCTCCACAGGCTCGTGCAGGCCTCCAGCGGCGCACTCGGCGCAAGCGCGATCCTTGGACTGCTATTGGCGCTATGGAGTGCCTCGCGCGGCATGAGCGGGATGATCACCGCACTCAACATCGCTTATGAGGAGAAGGAGCGCCGGGGCTTCGTCAAGCTGAACGCGATCGCGCTGGGGCTGACGCTCCTTCTGCTGGTGGGCGGGGTCATCGTGCTTGCGTTGGTTGCCGCGCTGCCAGTGGTAGTGAAGTTTCTGGCCTTGGGATTCGCAACCAGGTGGATCGTGCTGGTGGTTGAATGGCCGCTGCTGATCGTCCTGGTGATGCTTGGCCTGGCGGTGCTTTATCGTTATGCGCCCGATCGCGACAAGCCACAGTGGCGATGGGCGTCCCCAGGGGCAATCGCGGCGACCGTCTTATGGGTGGCCGCGTCGATCGGTTTCACCGTGTATGTCGCCAACTTCAACAGTTACGACAAGACCTACGGCTCGCTGGGTGCCGTCATCATCCTGCTGACCTGGCTTTACCTGTCAGCGCTGGTGGTTCTGTTCGGCGCGGCGCTCAACGCGCAATCCGAGAGGCAGACCCGCAAGGATTCAACCGTCGGCCGAGCGCAACCGATAGGAGAACGCAACGCACATGCGGCCGATACGCTTGGCGAAAGCGCGGCACGGAGGCGGCGCTCATGACGCAGAGCGAACAAATCAACCGATTGCAACGACGCCTGACTCGGGAGGCACCCGCAGCGTTGGTGTATCTTTCCAATCGGATGACGGCATCGCTGTTCTCGCTGCTTCGCAGCTTGGCTGAGTGGGTTCGTGAGGCGACGCTGGAACGGCCGCTTGTCAGCCTTGTCGTCGCCTGCGAAGCAGGTTTTGTGGTTGGCCGGTTGGGACGCAGCCATGCGAAGCGCTAATCTCGTTCGCATCGCCGCTGAGGCTGAGTTGTTGCGCATTCGGGCTCTGCTGACGCGTCAGGCCCGGCGTGCCGTCCTCGGGCTGGTGGCGGTTTTATTTTTGTTGGGCGTTCTCGTGCTGGCGGAAGTGGCGGGGTGGCAGGCGCTTCGCCTGTATGTGGCGCCCATTGCCGCAACCCTCATTCTCCTGGGCGTGGACTTGCTGATAGCCGCTGCTTTCGGAGTATTGGCGCTGCGCTCTGCTCCCAGCCATGCTGAGCAGGAGACCTTGCGGATCAGACGGCAGGCGCTCGAGGCAGCCGGCGCTGCGCTCTCGATTACCGCGGCCGTTCCGATTGCCGGCATGGCCCTGCGGCTGGGACGTAACCGCGAGCGGAGTTGGCTCTCGGCATTTCGCCGTTCTGGCTGAACACCTCGGCGCGGTGGCTGCGCGCGGTGAGGAAACTGCCGTGATCAGCGTCCCGTTAGTATCCGCTCGACCAACTGCTTCACCGTCGGAATGAACCCGTTCGAGTAGAACGGGTCCTTGGCGAACCGGAACGCGTTGTGCCCGCTGAACATCAGGTTATCCTCCAGCGTTCCCGGCTGGTCCGCGTCGTGCGCGATGTTCTGCAGCGTCTTCTGGATGCAGAAGCTGCGCGGGTCCGGTCGCTTGCCGGTGGAATGGTCGGCCTCGAGCTGCGACCAGTTGGAGAACCGGCACTGCGACAGGCACCCCATGCACGAGACCTGGTCGGCCAGGATCTCCTTGGCCTTTTCCGGCGTCGCGAAGACCAGCGTCGAGTCCGGCGTGCGCAGCGCCTCGGTAAAGCCCTGCGCTTCCCATGACCGCGCGCGCTCCCGGTCGGCCGGCGTCAGGTACACCGGACGCTTGCGCGGGCCGACGCCGAATTCCGCGCCATGCTCGCCGATCGGTTCGGCGGTGTAGGCCACCTGCCGCTCGCTGCGCTCACGCAGTTCCTGGATGAAGCCGTTGTTCACCGCGCTGGAGTAGAAGCCGGTCGGGCTGAACCGGTTGAGGAAGACATCGCCCTCCTTCAAGGTGCGCAGCCGCTC
Source organism: Acetobacteraceae bacterium (assembly GCA_035486135.1). Lineage (GTDB taxonomy): Bacteria > Pseudomonadota > Alphaproteobacteria > Acetobacterales > Acetobacteraceae > JASHVB01. The sequence goes on along the minus strand of DATHNI010000085.1, from coordinate 1,897 downwards.
CTTCCAGGCGTCGCCGATCGGGCTCTCCCTGGTCAGCAACGGGCGCGTGCCGAACTGGAAGGCGATCGGCCCCAACTCTGGGTTGTCGATCCAGTTCTCCCATTCCTCCAGCCACCACACGCCGCCCGCCATGATGATCGGGGTTTCGTCCAGGCCGAACTCACGCAGCAGCTTGCGCAGCGCCAGTACCCGGGGATACGGGTCTTCCGGCCGGTTCGGGTCCTCGCTGTTGGACAGGCCGTTATGGCCGCCGGCGAGCCACGGGTCCTCGTACACCACGCCGCCGAGCAACGCCGCCGCCTTGGAATAGGCACGCTTCCATAGCGCGTTGAACGCCCGCGCCGAGGACACGATCGGGTAGTAGTAGATGTTGAACCGCGCCGCGATCTCCGACAGCCGGTAGGGCATCCCGGCGCCGCAGGTGACGCCGCTGATGATCCCCTTCGCTTGCTCCAGCACCTCGGTGATGATGCGTTCGGCGGCACCCATCTCCCACAGGATGTTGGCGTGGATGCGGCCCTTGCCGGAGGCCAGGTCGTACGCCCGCCGCGCCTGGGTCAGCGCGCCCTTGATGGCGTAGGCGACCAGTTCCTCGTGCCGCTCCCGCCTGGTGCGGCCGTGATAGAGCTGCGGGATGCGCCGGCCCTGATCGTCGAAGCTGTCGGCGTTCACCGCGCTGAACGTGCCGACCCCGCCGGTGGCCGCCCAGTTGCCGGAGGAAATGCCGTTCGAGATCGCGACGCCCTTGCCGCCTTCCACCAGCGGCAGGACGTCTATTCCCCCCATGCGAATCGCATTGATCGCCCTCATGGCATTCCGCCTTTCGTCAGGCAGCAACGGCGCCTTGGGAGAGCGCCCGTGCGCCCTCCTATCACAGAACCGTTACGCGGCGCCTGCCGTCGGATGCAAGCAGCAACCGCGCGAAAACAGGCGCCGCGTTCACTTTTTTGCCGCTACTCGCCGATGACGGGTTGTTCGGAGTCCTGCGGCATCGGGCTGGGCTCGTAGCGTTCCCGCGGCGGGCCGCGGTCGCCGCGATCTCCGCGGTCGCCCCGATCGCCGCGGTGGCCACGGTCGCCCCCCCGGTCGCCACGGTCCCCGCCTTCGCGGTCGCCCCGGCCCGGCTTGGCACCGACCTGTTCGGTGATGTCGGAGCCGGTGGCTTGGTCCACGACCCGCATCGACAGCTTCACCTTGCCGCGCTCGTCGAAGCCCAGCACCTTCACCTTCACCGAGTCGCCGACATTCACCACGTCGGTGGTCTTACCGACGCGGCCCTGCTGCAGCTCGCTGATATGCACCAGCCCGTCGCGCGACCCGAGGAAGTTCACGAACGCCCCGAAATCGGCGGTCTTCACCACCTTGCCGGTGTAGATCACGCCGATCTCCGGCTCCGCCACGATGCCGCGGATCCAGTCGATCGCCTGTTGCGCCTGGGCGACGTCGGTCGCGGCGATCTTGATGGTGCCGTCATCCTCGATGTCGATCTTGCACTTGGTGTTCTCGACGATCTCGCGGATCACCTTGCCGCCGGTGCCGATCACCTCGCGGATCTTCTCCTTCGGCACGTTGATGATGGTGATGCGCGGCGCGGTCATGGCGACCTCGTCGCGATGGCCGGTGATCGCCTTGGACATCTCGCCCAGGATGTGCAGCCGGCCATCCCGCGCCTGCGCCAGGGCGATGCGCATGATCTCCGGCGTGATCGAGGTGATCTTGATGTCCATCTGCAACGAGGTGACACCAGCCTCGGTGCCCGCGACCTTGAAGTCCATGTCGCCGAGGTGGTCCTCGTCGCCGAGGATGTCGGACAGCACGGCGAAGCCCTTGTCTTCCTTGATCAGGCCCATGGCGATGCCCGCCACCGGCCGCTTCAGCGGCACGCCGGCATCCATCA
>DATHNI010000084.1:0-7357 GCA_035486135.1 Acetobacteraceae bacterium | reverse complement strand
GGTCAACGCCCTGATGCTGGCCCACCTCGCGCGGCATCCGGTGTAGATCGGGAGCGGTTTTTGGCGGGTGTCGACTCGGAACGGTCCTCAGCAGCCGCCGTCCGACCGGCCTAGATTGGCCGCAAGCGGAATGGCAGATGTTGACGGCTGGACGACGAGAAGCGGACAGCGGTGCCGCGGGAGGACGGCAGCCCCCGGGGAGAACATCTGCACGGTGACCTTGCCCAAAGCTGTATCGTGTGCTGTCTTCGGCTTCTGCAACGTCCGGAGTTAGAATACCGACGGCCCTTGAACTCTTTCGAGATCAGTCTTTTCCGACGGCCTGCCGGGCTTTTCAAGGATCGACCACGCTCATGCCTTTGGGCAGGATATCGCTGTCGATCAACCAACGCGTTATATCCAGCAGCGATGCACCGCTGAGACATCGCTCACGAGGAACAGCTTAGCGGGGTGTCGACGCTTACGCGGTAACACAAGTTGGGGGGCAGCGTGGATCAGATCCTCTACAAATACAGGACCGACTCTCCGTACACCGAGCAGCTCATCACGAGTGGCGAGATCTTCCTCGCCACTGCGCACGAGCTGAATGATCCGTTCGAATGCTCGCTCCAGGACATTAGCAAGGATTGGCTGCATGAAAAAGTCGAAACCGACATGCAGGCAGCGCTCTCCGGCTTCGTTATGTCGGCAAAGCACGCAGAGCGCGAAGGCGGCAATTTCTTCGGCCTCGATTCCTCAGCCGCTGACGAAGCGCTCCAAACCATCTTGTCCGGAGGCAATCTGGAGGCTTCCTACGAGGCAATGCGCGAGTTCATCCGACAACGGACGGGCTATCCTTCCTCCGATTGTCGTGTCCTGTTTCGCCGTATCGATCAGCAGCTGGTGCAGACCGGCATTTTCAGCATGTCGGCTAATCCCGCCCAACCGTTGATGTGGGCCCACTACGCGGATAGTCACAAAGGACTTTGCATCGGATTCCGCGAAGTCGGCGGCTCGAAGCTCGCTGATCCGAACCATTGCCTGCCTGTCACATATTCAGACAAATTGCCCAAAATAAGTGAGGATGGCCTGAAGACGACGATGTCCTTCGCGGCTGATGAGGAAGGTCGCCTCTACACATCCGGCGTCAAGATCTCATTCGACGACGGAACCTTTCAGCGCGTGGTGACTACGAAGCCGACCTGCTGGTCCTATGAGGAGGAGTTCCGCTATATCGAGCCGTTCGGGGGCCTCTCAGCATGGCCCGGCGAACTCGCCGAATGTACCTTCGGATGGAGATGCCCTGACGTTCGTCGGCAGGCCTATGTCTCTCTTCTAAAAGAAAATGTGCCGAACGACGTCTTGCTGTTCGAGATGCGGCCCGAACCAGGATCGAATGCCCTCATCCGCGTCCCCATGAACCCACCGGTCGTGCGCGGCCGGAAGCGCGCGAAGCGGAAACCCAAGACGAAAAATGGCGTGAGAATGCTCGATCAGAGCGCCTTCGCGGCGAAGATGAAGCAGCTTATCCAGCAGGAGCGGTATGGTGATGTGATTTTCCAGGTCGACGAAAATCTCAGGAAATATCCGACTTCGCATGAATTGCTCTTCTGGAAGGCGACAGCCTACGGCCATTCGCAAAGTCACGCCAAGGCGATGGAGATATTTCGCACTCTCACCCAATCCTATCCGGACTCACCGGAAGGCTGGTTTGGGATGGGGGTCGCGGCCCAACAACTCGGAAAGCTTGATGAAGCGGTCGAGCATTTCGAGCGCGCCTATAAGCTCCAGCCGGATGACCCGAGTCACGCCCTAAATCTAGGCGCCTATCTCATCCACGATCCGGATCGATGGAAAGAGGGCTTGGCCTGCCTGCAGCACGCGGAGAGACTGGGTCATCGACGGGCGCGCCGGATGATCAACGAGTTTGAAGAGGCCCGCAAAGTGACCGGCGGCGGCCGATAGTGGCGGTACGTTGGGAACGGACGATAACCGGCCATGGCCAGGATTGCTACAAGGCGGCTGCCCAAATGGATTATACTCTACGGCGGAGCCGGGGCAGTGTCGGGCTGTAAACCCGGCGGATCGCTCTCGCCGCCCGTCAGAACCGCCGTGCAGGTGTGCTAGTGTCATTCGCAGGTATCTGACTGGCACGTCGTGCGGGCGGCAGAACATTTACCGGGCAGTCGAGAAGTAGGATGACAAACGCGCGCTTATTCACGTCATCCCCGCGAAGGCGGGGACCCATGTAGCTTGGGTCCCCGCCTCGTAGGAGGATGACGATGATCGCCGAACTGTCGCCTACATGACCGGCGCTCAGTAACTTCGCGTTCCGCGTCTACCGACGGGGCACCTCAATCAAACTCCGCCGGCCGCAACAGCCGGGCCAGCCGATCGAGCACCGCGTTCGCCAACCCTGGCTCCGGACCGTCGAAAAACCCGCGCGCCACGTCGAGATATTCGTTGATCACCACTTTCGCCGGCGCCCCTTCCGCCATCGCCAGTTCGCCGCCACCGGCGCGCAACAGCGCCCGCAGCACCGGGTCGATGCGCGCCAGCGGCCAGTCGGACGGCAGCGCCTCGGTGATCATCCGGTCGATCGTGTCCTGCTGGCGGACCGCGGAGCGCACGACGCGGGCGAACAACGGCACTTCGGCGTCCGGCACGCGGCCGTCCTCGAACCCGCCGGTGCCGGGCAACTCGCCCAGCCGATGGCGCACGAACTGATCGATCACCGTCTCGGGGTTTTCCGGCCCTTGCTCGGCCTGGAACAGCGCCTGCACCGCGGCAACGCGCGACGCGGTGCGCGTCCGGCGCCGCGGCTTCGGGGGAGCATGTGCCATGGATGTCAGACCGCGCCGAGGCGACGTGCGGCGTTGATCTGCAGCAGGGCGGCGGCGGCGGCTTCCGCGCCCTTGTTGAAGCCGTCCGCGCTGGAGCGCGCCTCCGCCTGCACCAACGTGTCGCAGGTCAGCAACCCGGTGCCCAGGGCGATGCCGAATTGCAGCGCGACGCTCATCAGTCCTTCCATCGTGGCGCGGCAGATGAATTCGTAATGGTCGGTCTCGCCGCGAATGATGCAGCCGAGCGCCACGAACCCATCGAACCGCTGCGCGCCGCGCAGCGCGATGCGGACCGCCTGCGGCAATTCGAAGGCGCCGGCGACGTCGAGGATTTCGAATGTCGCGCCGGCCTCGCGCAGGATGCGCGCCGCGCCGTCGGTCAGCCCATCCACCACTGCTTGATAATATGGGGCGCGCACCATCAGCAGATGCGGCGACGGGCCGTCAACGTGCGGTGCGGATGGCAGTGGGGCGTCTTCGGTACTCATGCGAGGTCCAGGCGAGAACAGGGGGAAGCAGCTTCACCAGAAAGACACAAAGGCACGAAGTTACATAGGTCAGCGGGCATCTTCGTGCCTTTGTGTCTTTGTGCTGAATCTGCTTCTCCCACCTTTCATCCCTCGTAGTCCACCCCCACAATATTCGGAATCGGGCGCTGCTCCATGATATTCAGCCCGTAGCCGTCCAACCCGATAATGGTGCGGCGGCTGTTGGTCAGCAGAATCATGTTGTTCACGCCGAGATCGAGCAGGATCTGGGCGCCGATACCGTAGTCGCGCAGCACGCGGGGTGAGCGGGACTTTTCAGCCGACAGCATGCGCACGCGCTCGGCCAGCGCGGTCTTGCGGTGTTCGCGGATCAGCACCACCACACCGCGCCCGGCGCGGGAGATCATGTGCATCGCATTGTGAATCGCGATCCAGTGCGGCGAGCCGGTCATGTCGTCCAGCAGATCGACAGCGTGCATCCGCACCATTACCGGATCGGGGCCGGACAGATCGCCTTTCACCAGCGCCAGATGCTCCTGGTACTCGACGGTATTGGCATACACCACGGCGCGCCAGTCGCCGCCGGCGGGGTGGTGGTACTCGCCTTCCTCCACCTTCCGCACCAGCCGCTCGGTCATGCGGCGATGGGCGATCAGGTCGGCGATCGAGCCGAGCTTCAAATTATGCCGTTGTGCAAACGCGACGAGTTCCGGCAGCCGCGCCATCGTGCCGTCGTCGTTCATGATCTCGCAGATCACCGCGGCGGGATACAGGCCGGCCTTGCGGGCGATATCGACGGATGCCTCGGTATGGCCGGCGCGCACCAGGGTGCCTCCGTCGCGCGCCATCAGCGGGAAGACGTGGCCCGGTGTGGTGATGTCGTCGCGCGTGCTTTCGGGGTTGATGGCGACGGCGACGGTGTGGGCGCGGTCGTGCGCCGAGATGCCGGTGGTGACGCCCTCGCGCGCCTCGATCGACACGGTGAATGCGGTCTGGTGCCGCGTGCCGTTCTGCGCCGCCATCAGCGGAAGGGCGAGTTGTTCGCAGCGCTGGCGGGTCAGCGCCAGGCAGATCAGGCCACGCGCGTGGCGGGCCATGAAGTTGATCGCGTCCGGCGTGGCGAATTGCGCGGGGATCACAAGGTCGCCTTCGTTTTCGCGGTCCTCGTCATCCACCAGGATGAACATGCGGCCGTTGCGGGCTTCCTCGATCAGTTCCGGGGCGGCGGTGAGGTATTGCGACAGGTCGGCGGTGCGCAGGCTTTGCAGGTTCTGGTTCGGCATCAGGCTGTCTCCGCCAGCCGCGCCACGTAGCGTGCCAGCATGTCGATTTCGATGTTCACCGCATCGCCTGGGGCGAGAGAGCCAAAGCCGGTGACCAGGGCAGTGTGCGGGATGACGTTCACCCCGAAAGTATCGCCGTCCACCGCGTTAACCGTCAACGATACCCCGTCCACCGCGACACTGCCCTTGACCGCGATGAACCGGGCAAGCGGCGCGGGCACGCGAAAAACCCAGCGTGTGGAAGCGTTTTCCGGTGTGGCGGACAGCGCCTCGCCAAGGCCGTCGACGTGGCCGGAGACCAGGTGGCCGCCGAGTTCGTCGCCCATTCGCAACGAGCGTTCCAGGTTGACCCGGCTGCTGGCGCGCCAGCGTCCGAGCGTGGTGCAGGCCAGCGTCTCGGCGGAAGCGTCGGCGGCAAACCAGTCCGGGCCGATTTCGGTGGCGGTGAGGCAGCAGCCAGAACACGCGATGGAGGCGCCGATGGCGATGCTGGCGGTGTCGGGCCAGGGCGCGGCGATGACGAGGCGCATGTCCTGGCCGTTGCCGAGGGGGGAAATGGCGCGGACGGTGCCAAGCGCGGTGACGATGCCGGTGAACATGCGGGGATACCTGTTAGGCGGCCGGGTTGCCCTTGGCAAACTATGGAGGCCGGTTGTCCTGCACAAGGAGGCAGGCAAGTGGGCACTCGGCCTTTGTGCCGGCGCGCGGCCGCGCCAACCGTCATGGCCGGGCCTTTGACCCGGCCATCTATCGCGGCACCGGTGCTGCACCGATGACCGGGTCAAGGGCCCGGCCATGACGGTGGGAAAGGGCTGTGCGAACCGCCCGAGCGTCACCCGTTCGGCTGCCTCGTGTCAGTCGGCGTAAAAGTCCGCGAACGCCAGGGTGAGGCCGGGCGGATCCAGCGCGATGTCGCCAGACGCGAAAACCTTGGTTGCGACGTCGCCACCTGGCATGCGCGAGTGGCGGACGATGCGCGGCGTCTCAGGCCAGACAATCAGGTAATGCTGTAGCGTCGGCAGGCGGAAGTAGTCGCGCAGCTTCAGGCCCCGATCGACGCCACTGGTGGTGGGTGAGAGAACTTCGACGATCACCAGCGGGTCAGGGACGGCCATGGCGTCGCCGGGCAGCCGAGGGCCGCCGCAGCGCATCACGGCGTCAGGCTCGTAGTCGCTGTCGCCGACCTCGATCGTCATGCCGTCGGCGAAAACCTCGCACGGCAAGCCTGCGCGTTGCACGGCGGCGCTCAGAGCTTGCCACGCTGATCTCTTAACACGATTGTGGGCCGCGCGTTCGGGGGCCATGGCGACCACGACGCCTTCGATCCGCTCGAACCGGTGCGATGGCTGTTGTTCTGCCCACGCGCGATAGTCCTCGCGTGTCATGCGTTCTTCCGGCTCGTGGATCAGGCCGCGCGGCATGGCGAACCTCCAGCGTGGAGACGTAGCAGGCAGGGGACGGCGGTCAAGCGGCCGATTGCCGTCGTGGCCTGACGCGGCCGGTCGAGGAACCAGCAAAGGACCGCGGAGCAACCGATCAATCGCGCCTGACGAATTCGGTCAGCATGTCCTCACCGACTGGGGTCGCGTGCTGGCGGACGAAACGGGGCATCGCATCCAGCCGGTCGATGCCGAACGCCTGGACCGCCGGCCACGCGTCGCCGCCCATCACCGCTGGAGCATGGAACCAGGCGATACGGTCCACCAGCCCGCCGCGCAACAGGGCAGCCGCGACCTGTGCGCCGCCCTCCACCAGCAGCCGGGTGATCCCGGCGGTGCCGAGCGCCAACAGGCCGGCCTGCAAATCCACCCCGGCCTCGGCGCCGGCAACCTCGATCAGGCGGATGCCTACATCGGCGAAGGCGTGGCGGCGCGTGGCATCCGTGCCGTGGCGGATCAGCATCCAGGTGGGCGTTTCGCGCGCGCTGGCCACAAGACGCGAGGTCATCGACGTGCGCAGGTGGCTGTCTGCCACGACGCGCACGATGGGGGTGGGACGGAAGCCGGGCAGGCGGCAGGTCAGGTCCGGATCATCCGCCATCACGGTGCCGACGCCGGCCAGGATCGCGTCGTGGCGTCCGCGCAGGACGTGGGCGGCGCGACGGGCCGGCTCGCGGGTGATCCAGCGGCTCTCCCCGCTATGGGTGGCGATGCGCCCGTCCAGGGTGGAGGCCAGTTTCAGGGTGACCAGCGGGCGCCCGGTGGTGGTGCGCTGATGGAAGCCGGCCAGGATTTCCGCGGCCTCGCCGGCCAGCACGCCTTCCTCCACGGCGATGCCGGCGGCGCGCAGTTTGGCGACGCCCTGGCCGTTCACCCGAGGATCCGGGTCACGCGCGGCGATCACCACGCGGGCAATGCCGGCGCCGATCAGGGCGTCGGTGCAGGGTGGCGTGCGGCCGTGGTGGCAGCAGGGTTCCAGCGTCACATAGGCGGTGGCGCCGCGGGCGAGGGGGCCGGCCATCGACAGTGCCTGCGGCTCCGCATGCGGTCGCCCGCCCGGCGCGGTAACGGCGCGGCCCACCACACGGTTGTTCCGCACGATGACACAGCCGACCGAGGGGTTGGGCCAAGTGTTCCCTAGCCCGCGTCGCGCCAGGGCGAGGGCGGACCGCATATGAGGGAGGTCGTCGGTCATGGACGGTGGACCGCCCGCGCCCCGGCGTCATGCCGGCGCAGGCCGGCATCCACGACTTTAACGCGCGCGCCAAGGCAAGTCATGGATGCCGGCCTGCGCCGGCATGACGCCGGGGTGTCGCCACGCGCCA
>DATHNI010000083.1:0-24881 GCA_035486135.1 Acetobacteraceae bacterium | reverse complement strand
GGACGGTGTTGCCGCCGAGATCGTTTACGGCTGCCTGATGATCAACCACATGATCGCCGACCGGGACATGCGCGGCTGGGCCGATCAGGTCTACAACGACTGGGTGGCCGACTTCGCCAAACAGGCTGATCCGAACAGGGTATTTCCGCTCGCCATTGTGCCTAATCATGATCCGGTGGCGGCGGCAGCCGAGGTGCGGCGCTGTGCGAAACTTGGTCTGCGCGGCGGCGATCTCGCGTTCAAGCATATGTCGGTGCCGCTGTGGCACCATGACTGGTACGCGCTGTGGGAAGCCGCGGCGGATTGCAAATTTCCGATCTCGTTCCATTCGACCGGCTTTCAGGCGACCCGAGCACCGAACACCCCCGAAATGGAAAAGGAATACGCCACCGAATACCGCCTGGTGCGCTCCGCCCTGTTCCAGACGGACACCATGGAGGTGCTGGTGTCATTGCTCGCCTCCGGTGCCTGCGAAAAGTATCCGGAGTTCAATTTCGTGCTCGGCGAATCCGGCGTGACCTGGCTGCCCTACATCTTCGACCGGCTCGATACCGAGTATCACGACCGCGCCCGCAGCCTGAATTTCAAGCTGAAGCCGAGCGACTACTTCCGCCGCCAGGGTTACGTCACCTACCAGCAGGACAAGTTCCTGGAGCCGATCGTGCCGCTGATCGGCGAGGACAACATCATGTGGGGCTCCGACTACCCGCACCCGGATTCGCTGTGGCCTGAATCGCATGCGGTGCTGGCGGAGAACCTCGGTGCGCTTTCGCCGACCGTGCGGCGCAAGATCGTCTGCGACAACGCCGCGCGGCTGTACAACCTGAACTGACGTTCTGACCCCAACGGTTCGACCCGGCGCTGGCCGTCGGGTCGAACCGCTGTCGGACCGTTGGCGCCCACCTCATCGGCAACCTCGGGAAAGCGGCAATCTTGGGACAGCGCCAACCTCGGAAAAAGCGGGGCGGGCGGACAGGCTGCCACCCGGAACCGGAACCATGATCTGACCCGCATGACCACGATCCTCCGCCCGGCCAAGGCGCGGCCACGTGTACCGGCGCGCCTGGCAGGGTCCGGGCGGCTGCCATGGGCATTGCTGGCGGCCGCATCGCTGGGGATGTTCACCGCGGCGGCCAGCGGCACCACGCGGGCGCCGTTCCTGCGCGACATGGCACGCGACCTGTCCGTCAGCGTGCCGCTGGTGGCGAACCTCGTGGCGGTCAGTTCGGTCTCCTGGGGCGTCACGTCGATACTCTCCGGCGCATGGTCCGATCGCTGGGGCCGGCGGTGGTTCCTGATCGGAGGGCCCATCGCACTCGCCTTCGCAGCGATCGGCGTCGCCACCTCCGGCAGCTTTCTTGCCGTCGCCGGCTGGGTCACCGTCGCCGGTGCATGCTGCGGCTTGTTCTCCGGGGTGATCTTCGCCGAGGTGTCCGCACGGGTCGCGCCAACGCAACAGGGGCGCGCGCTGGGCTGGGTGATGAGCGGCCAATCGCTCACCTTGCTGATCGGCGTCCCGATGGCGGCGTGGGTTGGCTCCAGCATCGGCTGGCGCGGCGTCAATGTCTGCGTCGCCGCACTGGCACTGGCGTCGGCCATGGGCCTGCTGGCAACCACCGCGCGCAGGCCCGACACCGGCCTTGCGGGAGCCATGCGGGTGCCATCGCTGCGCACGGCGCTGTCGCGGCCGGTCATGCGCTTGCTCTGCATGGGCATCGCCGAGCGCGTCTGTTATGGCCTCGTGGCGATCTACTATGCGACCTTCCTGCTGACGACCTACGAACTTTCGCTCCAGGCGGTAGCGCTGCCTTTGGCGGTGTTCGCGCTGGGCAACATCCTGGGCACGCTAATCGGCGGTCAGCTTGCAGACCGGTTGAGCAATCGTCTCGGCATTTTCGCCGTGGCGATGCTGGCGTCGGGCGGTGCCGCGCTGGCCTTGTTCCGATGGCAGGGTGACCTGGTGACGTCGGTTGCCTTGGGCTTCGGCTATGTATTCTGCAATGCCATTGCGCGGCCTTCGCTGATGGCCTCGTTGACCGACGTGCCGGACCACGTGCGCGGCACCGTCATGGGGCTGAACGCCACTTGCTCCAGCATCGGCTGGCTTTGCGCCGGGGCGCTCGGGGGCTGGATGATCGCAACGTTCGGCTTCGCTGGATTCGGGCCGCTGGCCGCTGTCTTCGCGGTGCTTGGGGCAGTACTGGCGCGCCCACGGCGCGACTGAGCGGCGGATCGGCGACCGACGCGTCAGGCAGGGGATCGCTTCGTCGCTCTGCCCCTTGCAACGACAGGTTCGGGCGAGCGTCTCCACTCACGGCGAAAAAGCTCTACCGCCCGGCCGTCCATCCCCCGTCGATCGGCAACGCGGCCCCGTTGATGTCTGCGCCGTGCGGCCCGCACAGGAAGGCGATCAGGCCCGCCACGTTCGCATCGTCAACGAAACGGCGAGACGGCTGGCGCGTTTCGAGAAAGCGCGCCTCCGCCGCCTCGAGCGTGCTCCCATCGCGCTGCATCTCGTTGCGTAACCGGCGCTCGATCGCCGGGGTCAGCACGGTGCCAGGGCAGATCGCATTGCAGGTGATGCCGGTGGGCGCGCATTCCAGCGCCACCGCGCGGGTCAAACCGATCAGCGCAGTTTTGGTGGTGATGTAGTCCACCCGCTCCACCGTCGCGAAGCTGCCATACACCGAGGCCATGTTGACGATGCGCCCCCAGCCCTTCGCCTTCATTCCGGGCAGCGCCATGCGGATGGCATGAAACGGCGCGGAGAGATTGACCGCCAGCGCCTCGTCCCATTGTTCCGGCGCGAAATCCTCCACCGCACCGAAGAACCGCACCACCGCGTTGTTCACCAGGATGTCGAGCGCGCCGAACACCTGGGTCGCGGCGCGCACCAGCGAAGCGACCTGCTGCGGCTGCCGCAGATCGGCGCCGTGGTACTCCGCGTGCACGCCAAGCTCTGCGAGTTCGTCCACGCGTGCCTCGATCGTTGCCGGATCGGCAAAGCCGTTCAACATGACGTTGCAGCCCTGTGCCGCGAGCGCCCTCGCGGTGGCGAAGCCGATCCCGCCGACCGAGCCGGTGATCAGTGCCGATTTTCCAGCCAACATGCGTTTCCTCCATGTCCATTCAATGCAGCAGCGTGGGTTCCTGATGGCCCATTGTTCCCATCGACGGCCTATGCCCTGATGCGGACCACCGAAAAGCAAGCAAGCAGATTCACCACAAAGGCACAAAGGCACGAAGCTCCAAGAGCTTCGTGCCTTCGTGTCTTTGTGGTGAATCTGCTTGCTTGCGCTCTGGCGCATCGCAATCGCGTTTCGCGTGTGGCAGCGACCACTACGGCTGGCCGATCTCCTGCCCACGCCGGTACTCGGCCAGCGCCTGCTCGCCGGGCGGATAGAAGTCGCGCACCATCCCTCCCCCCTCGATCTTGCGCCGGATCCAGGCTTCCATTTGCTCTTGCTCCTCGCCCGCGCGCGCCACCGTGTCGGCGAGATAACGCGGGATGACCACGACGCCATCCGCATCGGCAACGACGATGTCGTCTGGAATCACCAGCACCCCGCCGCAACCGATCGGACGCTGCGTGTCGGCCGCCAGCAGCGTGGCGAAGCTCGGCGGTGCGGCATGGCCGCGGCAGAACACCGGCAGCGTCATCTGCTGCACCGGCTCGATGTCGCGCATTCCGCCATCCGCCACCACGCCCACGACGCCGCGCGCGATCAGCCGGGCGATCAGGATGTCGCCCAGCGCCCCGCTGCCGGCGTCGCCATTCATGTCGAATACAAACACACTGCCGGATGGGGCGTTGTCGATCGCATCCTGCAACGGGTTCGTTGCCAGCGCGCGTTTGCCGCCCATCGACAGATCCTCGCGCATCGGCACATAGCGCACGGTATAGGCCGGCCCGACGAACTTGCACCGGCGCGCATCCACCGGCTTCACACCGGGAATCGCTCGCGTGCGCAACCCATGGTTCTTGAACAATTGCGTGGTCAGCGTCGCGGTGCTGACGCGACGCAGCCGCTCCAGCGTGTCCGGTGCGAGTGTGACGTCGTCCTGTTGCATGGCGGGCCTCCTTCGATTGTGCGAGACGCTAGCCGAAGCGTGCGGTCGGTGGCGAGGGACGCGCCGGCGAGGGCGTGTCAGGTCGTGGGCATCATCGTGAGCTTCCTGTCATTGCGAGACGCGCAGCGCCGAAGCAATCCCCCCTGGCGAGCATTCCTCGGTTCGTCAGGTGGGGGATTGCTTCGGCGCTGCGCGCCTCGCAATGACGGTGGAATTCGTGGCATTCCCAGTCAGGGTAAAACCGCTCCATCGACTCCGCGGCTCTCGGCCTGCTGCGTGTTGAAAGCTTGTCTGCTTTCATCCGCTCGGGTTGGACCCGGCAGCGGACAGTGAGAAGATCGTCGGGCAAGCAACGGGAGGAAACCATGGCGCAACTCGATGGCAAGGCCGGCATCATCACCGGCGCGGCCTCCGGCATCGGCGCGGCCTGCGCGCGGCTGCTGGCGCGCGAGGGCGCGAAGCTGGTGCTGACCGATCTCGACCAGGCCGGCGGCGAACGCATCGCGGCGGAAACCGGCGGCGTGTTCGTCCGGCACGACGTCACCGACGAGGCCGCCTGGCCCGCGGTAGTGGCGACGGCGGAGCAACGCTGCGGCGGCCTACATATTCTGGTGGCGAACGCGGGCATCGGCATCATGGGCCCGGCGATCGAGATGTCCTTCGCCGATTGGCGACGACAGATGGCGGTGAACGTCGACGGTGTGTTCCTGACCGTGAAATACGGTATTCCGGCGATGCGCCGTTCCGGCGGCGGGTCTATTATCATGATGTCGTCGGTGGCGGGACTGCGCGGTTCGGCAGGGCTTGCCGGCTACAGCGCGACGAAGGGCGCGGTGCGGCTGTTCGCCAAATCGATGGCACTGGAATGCGCCCAGGCGCGCGACAACATCCGGGTGAATTCGGTGCATCCCGGGGTCATCGACACGCCGATCTGGGGCAAGCTGCCGCCGGGCGCCAACGCGCCGCTCGATGCGAAGGCGATCGCCGCGGCGGTGGTGCCGATCGGCGAGGTGGGGACGGCAGAAGATATCGCGAACGGCGTGCTGTTCCTGGCGTCCGATGCGTCGCGCCACGTCACCGGATCGGAACTAGTGATCGACGGCGGGATGACCGCGGGCCGGATCACGCGGTTGCAGGGGTAATACTGATCGGGCAACACACTGGCGTTCGGACAACGTGGCACGCGCTTTCTGTGTCATGGCCGGCGAAGGCCGGCCATCCACGGCTTTCCTGCGTTGCCCACTGCAAAGTCGTGGGTGGCCGGCCTTCGCCGGCCATGACACACAAGGCGCGTGACACAGAAAGCGCGTGCCACATCACCGAGGGTTCAATGCTACGGACATTGATACAAGGCATCGGGCCGCGCGCCACATTACCGTCATTGCGGGGAGCGCCGCGCCCCTCGCAGTGACAACCGGAGAGATCGTTGAACTACAGATGCCGCACCGTCAGCGCGCCGTCCCACTTCTCGTTGAGATATTCGCAGACCAGCCGCCGATGACAGCGGTGCGCCGTGGCCTCCGAACACAACAGGCAGCTTCCCGCCATCGCTTCGGGCCGGAAGTGCTGTTCGACACGGCGCTCCGCCATCAGCGCACGAAATTGCCGCGCGTAGTCATCCCAGCCACCCTTCTCTTTGCGATAAGCCTTCAACATGGTGTCGGTCGGTGCCAGCAATGGCTCGTGCGCGTAGCCGATGCCGCCAAGCTGGCGCAGGAACCAGGCAAGGTCCTCGGCCTTGGCAAATCCGGCAAGCTGGGAGGTGTTGTGCAGCCGCACATCCACCACCTTCCTTATCCCCGCGCCGATCAGGCGCTCGAAGAAATGCTCTGCCGTTGACTGGGTGAAACCAATCGTGGCGACGACGGCGTCTGGCATCCCGGTCACCCCGGGTCCGCTTCGGCGGCGAAGGCGACCTTGCGCGCGTATTCGCGATAGGCGGCTGCGAGGCGTTCCTGCGGCGACATGAACAGGTCATCCTTGTCGCGACCGGTGCGGCGCAACAACTCTGCTTCGATATCGCTCTGCGTCACCACCGTTCCGTCCGGGAGGATATGGCGCATCCGTGCGCCGCACGCGCTCAGCGCGCGCCCAACCAGCAAACAGCGATGGCAATCGAGCGGATGCTGTTCCGCACACATCAGCGCCACGCGGTGCGTCGCCGCGCCGTCCAGCACGCGCCGCACTCCTGCCTGGAACGCGTCGGTAGCGGCGATCTTTTCGTAATCGGCAACGCCGTCACGGTATTGCCCTTTGTTCTGCGGCCGGCCACCGAGTTCCTTCCCGAGATACACGTGCGCGATGCCAGCCTCACGCAGCGACGCCTTCAGTGCGTCGTGATTGAACTGCGGCACATATCGCGAATGCGGCGCGGAGCGGACATCGGCGACAGCGGTCACGCCGGCGCATTTCAGTAGCGCCAGGAATTGCTCGATCGGATGGTTGGAATGACCGATCGTCAGCACCTCGCGCGGTTCATCCGCCATTCGATCGCCTCACCACAGCACGCCATTGAGCATGACATAGCACCTGTCCCGCTGTTCGCCGAAACCGCGCGCCAGTCCGACACGGACATGCAGGTCGGTGCCGGCCGGGAGGGCGCGGCGCACCGCGGCGATGCCCTCCACGTGCCAGATCTCGCGCAGGGAGCGGCTGCTGACCGGCAGGTTGTAGCGTGTCTCCGCATCCTGCAGCAGCACCCGCAAACGTTCGTCGTCTTCCATGAAGCTGACGTGGTGGCTGGCTATACGCAGGCCGTGCAAAGAGCATGTCCGGGTTCCGACCAGGACGTGCGCGCCGCGGCGATGGCCACGCCACAGACCGGTGTGGCGGAGGTTCCCACCGAAGGCGTCGGCCAGGGTTGCGGCGGTCGGCGGTGCGCCGGTGCCGAACCACTGCACCGGCGCGGCAGGCAGAGCGTCGATCGGCGCGAGGTCGATGGGCAGGTCTTCGCTGCGATGCGGATAGTCATCGTGCAGGTGAATGCGGTTCGGTGTGACCTCGAATGTCACGCCGGGCACGACGCCGGCGGTCTCAAGCAGGAAGCGGGGCCAGTAAACCCCGTCGGGGAGAGGGCGAACCATGCGCGCGCCGGCCGGGTCCCAGCCCGCAACACAATAGAGGCCGCGATGGATGTCGGTGACTTCCGTTATCAGAAGTCGAAGCGCCATCGTTACGCGGGTGGGTCGAACGCCGCCCGCTTCATATCGACGGCTCGAGTAATAACGTCCAATGAGTCCGCAATGAAAGTCGGATCGCCGGTTTCGAGCGCCTCGGCCAGATAGGCCGCACGTGCTTCGGCACTGTCGAGACAAGCCGCAGGATCAAAGGAACGGGTTTCGAGAGACATCGAACGTTTCCTTCACATTGTTCCGCGCCACACTACCTTGCCGGGGGCACGCCTGCCTTCGCCAGAGCCTCGGCCTGCCGCGCCGCCAGCGTCGCCTCGTCGAAGTCGGCAATCAGGCCGTGGAACAACTTGCTCCAGTTCAGCTCCGCCTTCAGCCGCACGAACACCCCGCCCAGGCCGATCGCCGAGCGATCCATCAGCACGAACTCGCGCGGCGGCTTTACACCGCCGGTGCGTTTCAATCCGGCATGCACACGCTCGGCCACCTCGCGGCCAAATTGCGGATCGTCGTTCTCCTGGATGCGCCGCACGCGATCCTGCGTCAGCGGTTCGTACAAAAACCGCGCCCAGAGATTCAACACCGCCATCTTCTCGTCCGACAGATCGGTGAAGCCCCAGGTGGCATAGGCATGGCGCGCCTTGGCGTCATCGTTGTCGCGCACTGCTTCGAACAGATCGATCACCCCGCGCACGAACTTCGAACCGAACACGCGGATCGCGCCGAAATCCAACAGGTTCACGGTGCCGTCGGGCCGCACCTGGTAGTTGCCCAGATGCGGATCGCCGTGGATCACGCCGTAGCGATAGAACGGGACATACCACGCGCGGAACAACGCCTCGGCGATCTGGTTGCGCTCCTCCTGCGGCGGGTCTTCCTCGAGACGGCGCATCAATGGGCGGCCGTCCAGCCAGGTCATTGTGAGCAACCGGTTGGTGCAGAAACCGGGAACCGGCAGCGGCACGTGCACGGTCGGATCTTCCGCCAGCATCAGCCCATAGAGCCGCATCTGCGCCGCCTCGCGGTCGTAGTCGAGTTCCTCGCGCAGCCGTTGGGTCAGCTCCTTGTAAACCTCCTCGTGCTGGATGGCATTATCCATGCGGTGATAGATCGCCATGGCCAGTCGCAACTGCCGCAGGTCGGCTTCCACGGTGCTGGCCATGTCGGGATATTGCAGTTTGCACGCAACGTCGGTGCCGTCGGGCAGGCGGGCACGGTGCACCTGGCCGAGCGATGCCGCCGCCGCCGCTTCGCGGCTGAAGCTGGCGAACTTGCTTTCCCAATGCGGTCCAAGCTCGCTGGTCATGCGGCGGCGCACGAAGTTCCAGCCCATCGGCGGGGCGTTGGACTGCAAGTGCGCGAGTTCCTCGGCGTATTCCATCGGCAGCGCGTCGGGGACTGTGGAGAGAAACTGCGCCACCTTCATCAGCGGACCCTTCAGCCCGCCGAGCACCGTGCGCAAATCCTCCGCGTGCGCCGTGCGATCCGTCTTGATGCCGAACATCCGCGCCCCGGCGACGCGGGCCGCTATGCCGCCGACCGCGCCGGAGGTGCGCGCCATGCGGCGGATTTCGCCGAACAGGTTGCTGCCTTCGGCCATTCAGAGGTGCTCCGCCAGAGCACACCGTGATCGCAAGGTCAAACAATAATCGAAACGAACGATGGGGAGCACTGGTCCATTATTCCTGTTTTGCCGGCCATTCACCTTTGGCCGCGATGTTAGCGGCATACAGCCGAACGCCGAGCTTGCCGGACGACTCCGCATCAACAGCAAGCAAGCTTTTAACACGGAGAAGGCCGAGAACCACGGAGCGCCACGGAGTCACTGGCACCCGCCGAGACAAGGCCTCCGTGGCGCTCCGTGGTTCTCGGCCTTCTCCGTGTTAAAAGCTTGCAGTCCCCGCGTTCCGGCACCTGCGCCGCGATGAAACCCACGCCCAACACGGTCAGTTCACAGGCAGTCCGACTCACCCCGCCTGCTCCAGCTCGTCGATAAAGCCGGCAATGACGTCGAGCCCCTTCTTCCAGAACGCCGGATCCGACGCATCCAGCCCGAATGGCGCCAGCAGTTCCTTGTGCCGCTTCGAACCACCCGCACGCAGCATGTCGAGATACTTCGCCTGGAATCCGGGATGCCCCCCCTGGAACACCGCGTACAGCGCGTTCACCAGGCAATCACCAAATGCATAGGCATAGACATAGAACGGCGAGTGGATGAAGTGCGGCACATACGCCCAGTAAACACTGTACTCCGGCGTGAACTCGAACGCCGGACCCAGGCTTTCCGTCTGCACCTGCATCCACAACTCGCCGATCCGCTCGGGCAGCAGCTCGCCGGTGCGCCGCTCGTCGTGCAGCAGCGTTTCGAAACGGTAGAACGCGATCTGGCGCACCACCGTGTTCAACATGTCCTCGACTTTCGCTGCCAGCATGATGCGCCGCTGCTTCGGGCTGGCGGAATCCAGCAGTGCCCGGAAGGTCAGCATCTCGCCGAACACGCTGGCGGTTTCGGCCAGGGTCAGCGGCGTGCCGGACATCAGGTAGCCTTGAGCGGCGCCGGCCAGCACCTGGTGCACGCCGTGGCCCAGCTCGTGCGCCAGCGTCATCACGTCGCGCGTGCGACCATGGTAGTTCAGCAGCAGATAGGGATGCGCGCTCGGCACCGTGGGATGCGCGAAGGCACCACCCGCCTTGCCCGCCTGCAGCTTGGCGTCGATCCACGGCGCGTCGAAAAACTGGCGCCCGACCGACGCCAGCTCCGGACTGAAGGCGCCATACGCGGTCAGCACCCGCTCGCGCGCTTCCGGCCAGTCGATGTGGCGATCGTCGTCATCCGGCAGCGGAGCGTTGCGGTCCCAATGCTGCAGCTTCGGCAGGCCGAGCCACTTCGCCTTCATCAGGTAATAGCGGTGCGCCAGCCGCGGATAGTCGGACCGCACAGCGGTCACCAGCGCATCGACCACCTCGTCTTCCACCATGTTGCCACGGTTCCGCGCGCTGCCCGGACGCGGATAGTGCCGCCAGGTGTCGATGATCTCCTTGTCCTTCGCCAGCGTGTTGGTGATCAGCGAGAACAGCTTGATGTCGCTGCCGAATGCCCCGCCGATCGCACGCCCGGCCGCCTCACGCAGGCCGCGATCCTTGTCCGACAGCTTGTTCAGCGCGTCCGTGACGGTCAGCGACTCATTCCCGACCGTGATCCGCATCCCCGCCATCGTCTCGTCGAACAGGCGGCTCCAGGCTGAGTGGCCGGTGACCTCCTTCTCGTGCAGCAGCTTCTCCAGCTCGTCGGACAACTGGTGCGGCCGGAACACACGCAGGTCGCGCAACCAGGGCTGCCAGTGTGCCAAGGCCGGATCGCCCAGCTTGGCCTCCAGCACGGCGTCCTCCAGCCGGTTCAGTTCCAGCGTGAAGAACAGCAATTGCGAGCTGATCGTGGTCGCCCGCTCGTTCACCGACTGGTAGAAACGGCCTATCGCGGCGCTCGCGGAATCAGCGGCGAACAGCAACTGGGCGTAGGACAGCAGCCGCCCGAGAACCTCCTCGATCGTCTCGTACTCGCCGATGGCGGTGGCCAGTGCCGCACCCGGCAGCCCGGCGAGCTTCCCGGCATAGGCGGAGGCAAAGGCCCGCGCCTGCTGGTCGGCGCGGGCGAAGTCGGCCTCGACTTCCGGCGCGTCCGGTGCCCGGTAGAGATCGGACAGATCCCACGCCGGCAGCGCTTCCGTGGCGGATGGAGCAAAGGTGGCGTCTGACATCGGCTTCCTCGGGTGGCTGCACTCCTGGTCCATGTAGGCTAGTAGGGGCTGTCGTCAAAGGGTTACGGCGGACGGAGCAAAAACTCCCCTCCCCTTGAGGGCTTGGACCGCAGAGCGGACCAAGGTTGGGTGGAGGGTTCGTGCCGCACGCAACCCCTCCCCCCGACCTTGGTCCGCTCCGCGGCCCAAGCCCTCAAGGGGAGGGGGAGAAGTGGCAGAGAGGAAACGTGGATAGCTACCCGACCTGGCCGAATCTGGCCGCGATGATGTTCGGCCTGGCCCGCGCCTGGCCGGACAAGCCACTGCTGCGAGCCTTCCGCGACGGACGCTGGGACAGCGTCACGTGGGGCGAGTTCGGTCGTCGGGCGGCGTCCTGCGCGCGACAACTCCGCGCCGCCGGCGTGACTGCCGGGGACCGGGTGGTGATCGCCGCCGAGAATCGCCCGGAATACCCGATCGCCGAGACCGCCCTGCTGGCGATCCGCGCCGTCCCCGTCCCCGCCTACACCACCAACACCGTCGCG
The DNA here is from genome assembly GCA_035486135.1 of Acetobacteraceae bacterium. GTDB lineage: Bacteria > Pseudomonadota > Alphaproteobacteria > Acetobacterales > Acetobacteraceae > JASHVB01. Next base: position 13,400 of record DATHNI010000083.1, on the reverse strand, counting down.
GACCACGCCCACATCCTGCGCGACAGCAGCGCCCGCGCGGCCATCGTCTCCACCGCCGTCCTGGCCGGCAGGTTGCGCGAGGCGGGACGCCAGGCCGGCGGCCTGGACCTGCTGGTCGTCATGGATGGCCCGGGAGAAGCCGCCGGCGGCTCCCCTCGCCTGCTTGCGTGGTCCGCCCTGGTCGCCGACACCGCGCCGGCCGACGACATCGCGCTGGAAGCGGCCGGCATCCCGCCGACGGCGCTGGCCTGCCTGATCTACACCTCCGGCACCGGCGGGGCGCCGAAGGGGGTGATGCTGCCGCACCGCTCGATCCTGTCGAACTGCCGTGGCGCGTTCGAACTGCTGCGGCCCTTGCGGTTGAAGGACGAGGTCTACCTGTCCTACCTGCCCGCCTCGCACAGCTACGAACACACCGTCGGCCAGTTCTTCCTGCCCAGCATCGGCACGGAAATCGTCTACGCCCGCGGGGTCGAGCATCTGGCGGCGGACCTGCTGACCGTCCGACCCACCATCATGACCGTAGTGCCGCGGGTCCTGGAGGTCATCCGCAGCCGCGTGCTGACCCAGATGGCGCGGCAGACCCCATTGCGCCAACGGCTGTTCCAGCGCGCCATGACGATCGGCCTCAAGCGCCTGGACGCCGCCCCGCTGACCCTGGCGGAGCGATTGCTCGACCCGCTGCTGGACCGGCTGGTTCGCGCCAAGGTGCGGGCTCGGTTCGGTGGCCGGCTGGTCGCGGCCTGTTCCGGCGGAGCGCGGCTGGAACCCGAGGTGGGGCGGTTCTTCCTCGCGCTCGGGTTGAAAATCCTGCAAGGCTATGGCCAGACCGAGGCCGGCCCGATTATCAGTGCCAACCCGCCGGACGCGATCCGCATCGATACCGTCGGCCGCGTGCTGGATGGCGTCGACCTTCGGATCGCCGAGGACGGCGAGATCCTGGTCAGCGGCGACCTCGTGATGGACGGCTATTGGGGCCGGCCGGACGAGACCGCGGCGGTGATCCATGATGGCTGGCTGCACACCGGCGATGTCGGCGAGTTGGATGACGCCGGCTACCTGCGCATCACCGATCGCAAGAAGGACCTGATCGTGCTGTCGGGCGGCGAGAACGTGTCGCCCGCGAAGGTGGAGGGCATGCTGATGGCCGAGCCGGAGATCGCCCAGGCGGTGGTTGCCGGTGACGGCCGCGCCGGGCTGACCGCGCTGGTGGTGCCGGCGGACGGCTATGACGACGTAGCGGTGGCACTGGCGGTGAACCGGACCAACCACCGGCTGTCGGTCACCGAGCGCATCCGCAAGCACGCCATCGTGCCGGCATTCACCATGGACAACGGGTTGCTGACCCCGACGCAGAAGATCCGTCGCATGCTGGTAATCCGTGCCAATGCGCAGACGTTGGCGGCGCTGCACGGTTAGCAAAGTGTCGAGGAATGCGAGGCTATCGGTGGCGTGCGGCAATCGTGCCGCAACGAAGACGAGAGCATGCTTACCTTTGTGCTTCGCCTCCGGTGGGGTAGGTGGCGGATAGAGATCAGACTCTCTATCCGCCGGTAGCCTACTCAACCGGCCCCGGAGGGGTGCGCCGCAAGGCGTACTCCCCGGGTGCCCGGTATATCTAGCAAGTCGCCACCGTGGTTTCAATACGCATCCGTTCCTACCATTGTATGTAGGCACCGTGGTCTGGCGAGGAGACCGGCGCGGCGGCAGCGTAACAGCGCCGCGATGGTCATTCTGCTGCGCACACCTGCGTTACGCTGCATCGATCATCCGCAGACGGTTCGGCCACGGGCCTGACCGGGCCAGGTCAGGCCTCGGCGGTGCTTGCCGCGGCAAAGAAATTGCCCGGAAGTGGAACCGCGTCTGCACGCTGGTGGAAGCACGGTATGGGCGCGTCACGTAGCGTCCGCGCTTCCATTGGACCCATGGGACATGGTCTATCGTACCTCGGACGATCTGGACGCGGCGATCATCACGCTGGCCGCCCAGGCGTATGACCTGGCAGAGCTTGATCTCGACGCGCCGGCCAATTCGGAGCGGCTCAAGGCGGTTGCGCTTGCCATTCTGCAACGCCTGGATGAGCGGAAGCGGCTGATGACGGCACCGGCGATCGCTGTGTGAGTCGCCGGGGCAGCCGGTTATGTCGCTAAAAAGTCACCCCACGTCAGCGTGAGGACAACGCGGCACCATCTCCCGGAGGTGCTGCCATCAGAATGCCTTTGATGCGTCGCTTTGTCGCCCCCGTGGCAAGCCAGCTTCATCATTCCCGAAGCGCCCGGCCACAATCGAAACCGCTTACCCGCTTCGGGCTGCTGTCCACGCAACAAAGGCGGGAACAATATGTTTTCACGCAATCGCTTGTCTCCATCGGCTCCGGCCAAACGATCCACCCGTTCGGTCTTGCTGTCGTTTGCCGCGCTGCTGGCTGTCGCAACGACGCTCGGCGGCTGCATCGTGGAACCGGGGTACCACGATCATGGTGGCTGGTGGTGGCATCATCACGACTGATAACCATTGCGGGATCCCGACGCCGAGAGCGCGTCGGGGCAATGGGGTGAAGCAAGGCCAGGGCGCTGCCCTGGACCCGTCAGGGGGCTTTGCCCCCTGAACCCCCAGCAAAGGCAGCGCCCTTGGCGGGGCTTTGGGCCGCGAAACGGACCGAAGGGGGCAGAGCCCCTTGGTGGGGTCCGGGGCAAAGCCCCTGGCCTTGCTTCGTCCCCCCGACAGCCCTGGGTCGCACTTGCGACCCACGCGCCCCTCTGCTAGACGGCGCCCCTCGATCGTTTATGTCCAAAGAGTGAACGCCCCTCGCCCGTTTCGCGGGGCCACCAACGACAAGGGGGCGCTGGCCCATGGCTGTTCCGAAGAGAAAAACCTCCCCGTCGCGCCGCGGCATGCGCCGCAGCCACGAGGCCCTGCCGCACCAGGCGCACGCCGAGTGCCCGAACTGCGGCGAGTTGAAGCGCCCGCACCACATCTGCCCGCATTGCGGCTTCTACGATGGCCGTGAGATCGTCGCCGCGGGCAAAGCGCTGAAAGGCGCTGTCCGGGTCTGACCTCGGGCCGCCCTGTGCCGCCCGAACGATAGTGACCGCAACCTTCTCGCTGGCGGTGGACGCCATGGGCGGCGACCACGCGCCGGCCATGGTTGTCGGCGGGCTGGAGATCGCCGCCGAGCGCCATCCCAACGCCCGCTTCCTGCTGGTCGGCGATGAACAGCCGATGACCGCCCTGCTGGCCCGCCACCGCCGCGCCCTCGCCGCCTGCACCGTTCGCCACGCCCCGGACGCGATCACCGACGACATGAAGCCGACCGCGGCGTTGCGCGCCCGCCAGTCCTCGATGCGCATCGCGATCGATGCCGTCGCCGCCGGCGAGGCCTCCGGCGTGGTCTCCGCCGGCAACACCGGCGCCTTGCTCACCCTGGCCAAGATCGTCCTCAAGACGCTGCCCGGGATCGACCGCCCCGCGATGGCCGCCATCGGCCCCTCCGCCCGCGGCGACGTGGTGATGCTCGACCTCGGCGCCAACGTGCAGTGCGATGTGCGCAACCTGGTGCAGTTCGCCATCATGGGCGACGTGTTCGCTCGCACCGTGCTCGGCCTTACCGCGCCCTCCATCGGTTTGCTCAATGTCGGGTCGGAGGAGCTGAAGGGCGACGACACGCTGCGCCAGGCCGCGGAAATCCTGCGCGCCAGCCATATCGGTCCGCAGTTCCGCGGCTTCGTCGAGGGCCACGACATCGCCGCCGGCACCACCGACATCGTGGTCACCGATGGCTTCACCGGCAACGTCGCGCTAAAAACCGGCGAGGGCGCACTGCGGTTGATCCTCGACCTGCTGCGGCAGGTGTTCTCCAACAGTTGGTCGGGCAAACTGGCCTATCTCCTGGCACGGCCGGGACTGGAGCGGCTGCGCGAGTGGCTCGACCCGCGGCGCTACAATGGCGCGGTGATGGTCGGGCTGAACGGCGTGGTGGTGAAGTCGCATGGCGGCGCCGACGCGGAAACCTTCGCCCATGCCATTGACGTGGCCATGGACATGGTGGTGCACCGGTTCAACGACCTGATCCGCCAGGATCTCGAGCGCAGCGGGCTGGACAAGCAGATGCCGCAGGACAAGAACGATTCGAAGGACAAGGGCGGGGCGCGACTCGCGACCGCCTGACATTGCTCCCACCGCAGACAGGGTCCTGATGCCCATCCGTTCCATCCTCGCCGGTGTCGGCGCCTACCTGCCCGAGCGCATCGTCAGCAACGAGGAACTGGCGGCCACGCTGGAAACCTCGGACGCGTGGATCCGCGACCGTACCGGCATCCGCCAGCGCCACATCGCCGGCCCGCATGAGACGGCGGCGTTCATGGGCACCGCGGCGGCGCGCGCCGCGCTGGCCGACGCCGACGCTGAACCTGGCGAGGTGGATGCGATCATCCTCGCCACCTCCACCCCCGACCAGGCGTTTCCGGCGACGGCATTGCGGGTTCAGGCGGCACTCGGCGTGCCGGGCGGCTTCGGCTTCGACCTGGCGGCCGCCTGTGCCGGGTTCGTTTACGCCCTGGCCACCGCCGACAGCCTGATCCGCACCGGCGCGGCACATGGGGCGCTGGTGATCGGCAGCGAGGTCTATTCGCGCATCCTGAACTGGCAGGATCGCGGCACCTGCGTGCTGTTCGGCGATGGCGCCGGCGCGGTCTTCCTGCGCGCCGGCGAAGGGCGCGGGACGATCGATCGTGGAATCCTGTCCACGCACATGCACGCCCAGGGGACGCTGGGCGACATCCTGTATGTGGACGGGGCGGTGGGGCAGCCGGACAAACCCGGCCATCTGGTCATGAAGGGCAGCGAGGTGTTCCGCCACGCGGTGATCCGATTGTCCGAGGCGGTGGACGAGGCTTTGGCCGCCAACGGACTTGCCCGGCGCGATGTGGACTGGCTGGTGCCGCACCAGGCAAACCTGCGGATTATCGATGCGATGGGAAAGCGGCTTGGGCTGGCGCCAGAGCGGGTGGTGGTGACGGTGGACCGGCATGCCAATACGTCCGCGGCGTCGGTGCCTCTGGCTTTGGCGGAGGCCTGGAAGGATGGGCGCATCCGGCGGGGCGACCTGGTGCTGATGGAGGCGTTGGGCGGCGGACTGACCTGGGGCTCGGCGCTGGTGCGGATGTAGGGTTCGCCAGACTGGCGGAGAACCCCGCCAACGGCGGCGGACGTTGCAGCCGATAGCGCCGTGTGCATTGATCGCCGCCGCGCTGATGGAGGCGATCATGACCCGGCAACCCGTCGTCGCACTGCCGGTTGCAAGCAAGGGCCGATGGATCACGTCCGGTCGCAGCGGGCCGTCGCACGCTTCCGTGACCGGGGAGCCGTCATGAGCGACGCCATCTTTCACCTGATCGCCGACGCGCCGAAGCCGGTCGCGCCCTATAGCCACGTAGTGGAAAAGGACGGCTGGCTGTTCGTGACCGGCCAGCTTGCCACCGATCCGGTGGACGATGCGCTACCGATTCCGAATGGCATCGAGGCACAAACTCACAAGGTGATGGACAATCTGCGCCGGGCACTGCGTGGCGCGGGCGCGGGGCTGGAGCATGTCGTGTGCGTGCGCGCCTTCCTGGTGGATTTCCAGCGCGACTACGCTGCGTTCAACCGGGTCTATGCCAGCTACTTCCCACCGGACCGGCTGCCGGCGCGCACCACGATCGGTGTCACCGCGCTCGCGCGCGACGGGATTCTTGAAATCGACATGATCGCCCGGCGATAGGGTCCACGCCGCGCGTCTCCGTCATGCCGGCATGGCGTGCACGCGCCGCAGGAATTCCTTTGCCCGCGCCTGCTGCGGATTGGCGAAGAAGGACCGCGGCGGCGCATCTTCGAGGACACGTCCGGCATCCATGAACAGTACCCGCGTGCCAACCTCGCGCGCGAACTGCATCTCGTGCGTGACCACCAGCATCGTCATGCCATCCTCGGCGAGCGCGCGGATCACCGCCAGCACCTCACCGACCAGTTCCGGATCCAGCGCGGAGGTCGGCTCATCGAACAGCATCAGCACCGGGCGCATCGCCATCGCACGGGCGATCGCCACGCGTTGCTGCTGGCCACCGGACAGTTGCACCGGCCGCTTCGCCATGTGCGCCGACAGCTGCACGCGCGCCAATTGCTCTGCCGCCAGCGCGCGGGCGTCGGCCGGCTTCATGCCCAGCACACGGCGCGGGCCGATCGCCACGTTGTCCAGAGCACTTAGATGCGCGAACAGGTTGAAGCGCTGGAACACCATGCCGATGTGCCGCCGCTTGCGTGCGGTCGCCGCCGGCGAATCGGCTACCATGCGGCCGTTGCGATGCTCTCCCGCCATGTTGACGCCATCGACCACGACGTCGCCGCTGCTGGGGATCTCGATCCGGTTCACGCAGCGCAGCAACGTCGATTTTCCCGCGCCGCTGGGTCCGATGACCATCACGATCTCACCCGGCATGACGTCGCAATCGACGCGGTCAACCACGGGAATATCCCCGAACACCTTGGACAGGCCACGGATGCGCAGCAGCGGCTCGGCGCTCATGCCAGCCGTCTTTCGACGTATTCCGAGGCACGCGACAGCACCGAGATGATAACCAGGTAATACACCGCCAGCGCGGCATACAATTCAAACGGCACGAAGCGTTCCGCGATGATCAACTGCGCGGAGCGGGTCAGTTCGGTAATGGAGATCACCGACAGCAGCGAGGAACTTTTGATCAGCGTGATCACCTCGTTGGTCAGCGGCGGCGTGATGCGGCGCAGCGACTGGGGCAGCAGGATGTACAGGATGGTCTGCCGGCTGGTCATGCCGATCGACAGCGCCGCCTCGCTCTGGCCCGCATCGATCGATTGCAGGCCCGCCCGCACGATTTCCGCGATGAAGCCGGCCGAGTTGAACGCCAGCGCGACCACGCCGCTCCAGAATGACGACAGCTCGAAGCCGATGCGCGGCAGGGCGAAATAGACCAGGAAGATCTGCACCAGCGCCGGCGTGCCGCGGACGAAATACACATAGGCCCGGATGATCGCCTTCAATCCGCGAAGGTCGGAGACGCTGATCAGCCCCATCACCACGCCGACCAGCGTCGCCAGCAGCATCGCCCAGAAGGAGATCTCCAGCGTGACCACGGTGCCCTGGAGCATGTACGGAACCGCGTACCATACGGCACCCCAGTCGAAACCGCCCATGTCCGTGCGATTAGCTGGGCAGCACGGTCGGCACCGTGTTCGGAGTCTCCATGGTACCGCCGAACCATTTCTCCTGCAGCTTGGTCAACGTGCCGTCCGTTTTCATCGCCGCGAGTTGGGTGTTCACGAAATCGCGCAGCTCGCCGTCCTCCTTGCGGAAGGCCATGCCGAAATACGCGGTGATGTCGGACACGCCACCGATCATCTGGAATTTGCCGGGAGCGTCGCGCATGACGACCATCATCGTGGACCGCGAATTCACCACGGCGTCCACGCGCTTGTTGAGCAAATCCTGGTAGGCTTCCGGATAGTGCTCGTATTCCTTCACGCTGGCATAGCCTGGCTTTCCCGCGGCTTTCAGCTTGGCCTCGAAGGTCTTGATGATGCCCGCGGCGGCGCTGCCGAGCTGTACGCCGATGATCTTGCCGGACAGGTCATCGGCCGTCTTGATATTCGATTCGTCGGCGCGCAGCAGGATCACGTTGCTCGCGTCCGCGTAGGGCATCGAGAACAACACCTTCTCTGCGCGTGGCGCCGTGATCGTCATGGCGGAGACGATGCAGTCGAATTTTCCCGCGTACAGCGCTGGGATGATCCCGCTCCACGCGGTATCGATGAACTGCACCTTCACGCCCAACTTGGGGCCGATGATGGCCATGATGTCGGGATCGTAGCCGACGATCTGGCCATCCTTGAAGAATTCATAGGGCACGTAGGCGGCTTCGGTGCCGATCATCAACGTGCCGCGCTTCTTGGCGTCGGCCATCGCATCGGCCCTCGCGGCGCGGGTCGACGACAGGCCCAGCGCCCCGGCCGCGGTGGCTCCGGTCAGCAGCGTTCGTCTGCGCATCGGACGTCTCTCCTGCATTTGGCGATAGCGAGGGGCAACCAAGCAACCCCCATGCCAGCGCCGATCGCCTTCTGGCACGCAGCTTGCTGCGTCGCGGCCGGTGGTTCCCCAGCGCAAGCATCAAGGCGGATAATGGCCAGCAAACCTCTGCACCTCGGTTGGTTCATGAACTTCACGCCCGGCGAGTGGGATCATCCACTCTCAGTCGGTGGCTCGCCATGGGACGGCAAATTCTACGTGGACATGGCGCAGGCGTTGGAACGCGCCTGCTTCGACTACATCATGATCGAGGACACGCTGATGGTGTCCGAAGCCTATGGCGACAGCGCCGAGGCTGCATTGAAGCACGCGCTGCAGGTGCCGAAACACGACCCGTCGCCGCTTGCCGCGATCATCAGTGCCGCGACGCGCAATCTGGGGGTGGTGGCGACCTTCTCCACCCTGGCCTATCCGCCCTGGATGCTGGCGAGGCTTTGCTCCACGCTGGACCATATTTCCGGCGGGCGAACCGGCTGGAACATCGTCACGTCAGGCGAGGATTCGGCCGCACAGAATTTCGGCATGGACGCGCTGCCGCCGCGTGAGCAGCGCTATGCGATGGCGGATGAATACGTCGATCTGGTCTGCAAGCTGTTCGATTCATGGGACGCGGACGCGGTGGTGACGGATCGGGAGACCGGCACCTATGCGGATTACCGCAAGGTTCGGCCGATCCACTTCGAAGGCCAGTTCTACAAAGTGCGCGGACCGCTGAATACCGTTCGGTCGCCGCAGGGGCGCCCGGTGTTCGTGCAGGCCGGCGGGTCGCCACGGGGGCGGGCCTTCGCGGCGAAGCACGCGGATTCGATTATCGCCACCGCCAACGGCATCGCCGGGATGAAATCGTATCGCGACGACGTGCGGCGCCACGCCGCATCGTTCGGCCGCAATCCGGACGATATCAAGGTGCTGTTCCTGGTATATCCGGTGTTGGCGGAGACCGACGACGAAGCCTATGCCAAGCGCGAACGGATGGTGTCGTCGCCTCGCTTTATCGAGCGCGCGTTGGCCAGCGTTTCCACTGTCACCGATATCGACTTTTCCAGGTACGACCTGGACCAGCCGTTGCCGCGGCTGACCACGAATGGAGAGCAAGGGTCGCTGGATAAGTTCGCGCAGTGGGGCAGTGGGAAGGCGCTGCGCCAGCTTGCCAAGGAACGGTTCGGGACGGTGCCGTCGGACGTGGAGTTCATCGGTTCGCCCGATACGGTGGCGCGGCGCATGGGCGAGGTGGCGGAAGCGGTCGGCGGCGACGGGTTCCTGATCAGCACGCCGTTCCAACGTACCAGCCGCCGGTTCATTACGGAGGTGACCGAGGGGCTGGTGCCGGCGTTGCAGCGGCGCGGCTTGGCGCGCACCGCATATTCCGGCGGCACGTTGCGGCAGACGCTGGCCGAGTTCTGAACTCCCCGCCCCCACTTCGCGCGGCCACGGTGGAATCCCGGAGCAGGATGCCCAGGATTCGATCAGATCTGCCCATGGGATGCGCACATCGTCCGTCTACTGACCAGTCACGGTCGCAGGGGGAGAACGGGTCGCGCCCGTCACCCGATTGAGAAGTGCGCCTCGGTCGGCTGACGTCCGCGCCCATTGATCGGCAGAATGTCCTGCGGGCAGGCAGAGAAGGCGATCACCAGATCCATCTCGGCCCGCAGCACAACGTAGCTGCCCGGCCTGGATACCGGGGGCTCGAACGATAGCCGTCCTGCCGCGGTCCACGGGATGTTCATAAAAAGGTTCAAAGGACTCGGCGTTTCCGGCGAGACGAGACCTATGTCCCGCATGCCCTGCGCCAGATTGTCGGTGCAGTTGTCATGGTAGTCGGCGCATCCCAGGCCCTGGTAGCGATAGATGTCGCACGCCGCCATCAGCGTGTCGTGGATACCGCCGGACGTATCCTCCAACAATGTCAGGATCGGACGCCGGTGGTTGGTGAGCAATGCATCGCCAACAGCCGGGATCAAGCGTTGCATGGCGGCGCGGCTGTGTTCCATTGACATGAACTCGGTCAGGCCGGCGCGGCTGAAGGCCCAGGTGTCGACCACTTGCTCACCATGCGTGTTGATCACGCTGACAGATTGGCCGCGGGCAACGAAGGCGGCCTTGCCGCGACGAGCGGGAATGGCAATGAGACTGTCCGGCATGAGATCGGTGCTCCTTCAGCGGCAACAGGAGCACGGATTGCCGGAATCTGGCCAGAGCAGGACCGGCGTTCGGCGGGATCGCGGGCACACGGCAGGACCGTCGCGAATTGAATCCCGACACTGCTGGCCGTTACGAATCATCGCCGCGCCTCCGTCATCGCCATGTGCCGTGGCGCAATGTTGCGATCAGGCGCGCATTTGGCGGATCAACCCTGCCCACCGGTCGAGGATCGGCAGTATCTTGTCCGCTCCCTCGGCGGGCAGGCTGACGTTCACCCGCGCCGCGCCGAGATCGCGGAATCGCTGCAATTGACCCAGATCCTCGGGACCGCCGCCAATGGTCACCGGCAGCGGATCACGTCCCGCCTCTGCCGCCATCTGGCTGAACCTCGGCATATACTCGTCCGGATTACCACTGCTCGCATTGGGAAACCAACCGTCACCGTAACGTATCGCCCGCCGCGCCGCCCACGGAAACGCGCCGCCGACCAGGATCGGCGGATGCGGCTTCTGCGTCGGTTTCGGCCAGGTCTGCATCGACGGCACCTTGACGATCTCGCCGTTATAGTCCGCGGTCGTCTTGGTCCAGATCTCCTTCATCGCCTCGATTTGCTCCCGCATCTTCTTCATGCGCGTGGCAAAGACGGTGCCGTGGGCTTCGATCTCCTCCGCATTCCAGCCACCGCCGATGCCGAACAGGAACCGCCCGCCACTGACCTGATCGATCGAGGCAACCACTTTCGCCGTCTGGATCGTATCGCGCTGGATCACCAGACAGATGCCGGTGGCGACCTTCAGCTTCTTGGTGGCGGCCGCCGCGGCCGTCAGGGTGACGAAGGGGTCCATCACGTCATAGTACCGCTTTGCCAACTCGCCACCGCCCGGCGCCGGAGTCCGCCGCGGCACCGGAATATGCGAATGCTCCGCCGCCCACAGGGAATCGAAACCGCGCTCCTCAAGCGCGACGGCAAGCTCGGCCGGGGAGATCGAGTAGTCGGTAAAGAAGATCGATGCGCCGAATTCCATGGACCTGTGCCTTCACTGCTGATGTGGCAAACCTGAAGTCCGGGACAATCATCCCTTCGACAGAGACCAGTTGTAAACGCGCTGCAACGTCTCTCCCATGAGAAGCGCGCGATCGCTGTCGGACAAACGATCAGTGACCCGAAACGCCTCGACCCCCTGCTCGTAGGTCAGCATGCCGACCGCGCGAGTCCAATCGGTGCCCCACATGCAGCGATCGAGCCCGAACGCGTCGAAGATGCGCCAGAGCGGGTCCCATATGTCTTTGTATGGGAAAGGCTCGTGCGACAGCGTGCAGGCACCGGAGATCTTCACCGCTATGTTGTTGTAAGCTGCCAGGGCCAGAAGCTTCGGCAGCGCGGAAAAAGGTTCCGCCGGGGCCGGCGGCTCGCGCGGCTGTTCCAGCCCGAGATGGTCGATCACCAGCCGTGTATTGGGATTTCGCGCCGCCAACGGTCCGGCCTGCTCCAGGCGCCCCGTGCACATGAGGTTCACCGGCAGGCCGTGTTGTGCAGTTGCGGCCAGAACCAGATTGATGCCCGGGTCGGCAGGATCGGTGGACATGCCGCGATTCAGCATCAGCCGGATGGCCAAAGTGCCGTCGGTCCGCGCCCAGTCGGCAATCGTTTCGGCCACACCAGGATCGGTCGGATCGACCGGCTTGATCAACCGGAACCGGTCAGGATGCGCGGCGTGAACCGCAATCGCATAGCTCGCGTCGTAACGGTACATCGTGAACGGCGAAACCAGCAGCGCGCCATCGACGCCGACGGCATCCATGGCGGCAACCATGTCGTCGCCGGTGACCTCGGGCGGGCCATACAGAACCGCGGCCCAGGGGCGGCCCGGACGATCGCGCTCGTAAGCATGAACCTGGGCATCGATTGTCACCATGACGCAGACCCTCCCACCAGCTTTCGAGGCTAGGTTGCAGCGGCCTGACGTTCAAGGGCAGTCTTGCCGCCGCGATGCCGCGACGCACGGCCGATTTGACAAACGGCCCCGCTTCACGGGTTAGTAATCGGGAACAACGCGCAGGAGACGGTGGTGAAAGCGGAATCGGTCGGACTTTCGGCGTCGCGATTGGCACGCCTGGATGACGTCATGAAGCACCGCTATGTCGATAGCGGCCGTCTGCCCGGACTGCTGACCATGGTCTACCGGCGCGGCAAGCTCGCTCATACGGGAATGGCGGGCCACATGGACCTCGAGCGCGACAAGCCCATGCGCGACGATGCGATCTTCCGCATCTATTCCATGAGCAAGCCGATCACCGCGGTGGCGCTGATGATGCTGGTCGAGGAAGGTGCGCTCGGCCTGGATGATGACGTGGCGACGCACATTCCATCGTGGAAGAATCTCGGGGTTTACGCCACCGGCCTGCCGGCCATCGTGCCCACCGGGCCAATGACATTCATGACGACCCCGGTCAAGCGACCCATGAAAGTCGTGGACCTGGTGACACACACGTCCGGCCTGACCTACGGGTTTATGAGCCGCACCAACGTGGACCGCGTCTACCGCGACGCACTGATCGCCGCGCCGAGTGCCGCAGGCGGTCTGGATGCCATGATCGAGAAACTCTCGGCCATCCCGCTGGAGTTCTCGCCAGGGACGGCGTGGAACTACTCGGTGTCGATCGACGTGATGGGCTACCTGGTCCAGAAACTCAGCGGCATGAGCTTTGGAGAGTTCCTGCGAACGCGGATCTTCAAGCCGCTGGGCATGGACGATACCGCGTTCTTCTGCCCGCCGGAGAAGATCAGCCGCCTGGCATCGTGCTATATGCCGAAGGAAAGCGGCGGACTGAAGGTGCAGGACGACGCGGGCAAGAGCACTTATGCCGCGCCACCCAATCTGGAATCCGGCGGCGGTGGCCTGGTATCGACCGCGCACGACTATATGCGATTCTGCCGGATGATGTTGCATGGCGGAACGTTGGATGGCGTGCAGATTCTCAGCCCGAAGACCGTTGCGTTGTTCAGCCTGAATTTCTTGCCCAACAATCAGGAACTCGCCGACATGGCGCCGCCCGGCCTGTTCAGCGAAGCCGGCTATGCGGGCGTCGGCTTCTCGATCGGTTGCGGGGTGAACATCAACGTTGCCAAGACGCGCGTGCCCGGCACGCTGGGCGA